>JBMFXC010000042.1:20080-22635 GCA_049964655.1 Acidimicrobiales bacterium | reverse complement strand
TCGTGGCCATCCTGGCCGTCATCGTCGTGGCCATCCTGGCCGTCATCGTCGTGGCCATCCTGGCCAGAGTGGTTGTGGCCATCCTGGCCGTAGCGCTCTGCCGCCGTGGTCGCTCCCCAGCCCATGCTGCTCGTGGTGCCGCCGTTCAGGAGCTCCTCGGCGCATCCTGCTCGCCGTCCGTCGGCGGGCTCCCGGGGATGGGGCCGACCGACGGATCGTTGGACCTGCACTCGGGGCATCGGCCGCGGAAGACGACCTCGGGCGCTCCCAGCTCGAAGCCCTGGGCCGCCCCCTCGGGGACCGAGAGCTCGGGAAATTCGACGACGAGGTCGCTGACCTTGCCACACACGCGGCACACCAGGTGGTGGTGGGGCTCCTCGACGTTGGGGTCGAAGCGGACCATCCCCGTCCCGATGTCGAGCGCGGCGATCTCCCCCAGCTCGGTCAGGTCGTGCAGGGTCTGGTAGACGGTCTTGAGCGAGATCGTCTCGACCTGCCGGCGAGCCGCGGCGTGGACCGCCTCGGCAGAGGGATGGGACTCGTCACCCTGGAGGACCCGGAAGACGCACTGACGTTGCGCCGTCACCTTCCTGCCCGTCGCCCGAAAGCGCGCCGTGAGCTCCTCGGGGGTCTGCATCGCCGCCAGTATACCACCAATCATTGTTACCTAACAATCAGTGGTAATTAGGCGCGCGGGCTGACAGCCGGTCCCGCCGTCGAGACCCAGGTTAGGGACCCGACGTCAGCCACCGGACACCTCACCCGTCCACCCCCGCTGCCCCTCACCCCTCATCGCGGGGCAGGAGCCCGCCCAGGCGGCACCGCTTCGGGGAGCCGGGCCTCGGGGAGCCGGGCCTCGGGGAGCCGGGCCTCGGGGAGCCGGGCACCAGGCCCACGTCGGTGGCAGGCGTGCCGAAGCAGCGTGCACTGTGGCAGGCTTCGGCCGTGCCCCAGTCCGCAACCGCCCCGCCGACGCGGCCCGCCGGTGGCTCGACCCCGTTCCGGCGAAGCGACCACCTCGGTCGTCTGCGCGACGAGTCCTTCGACGTCCTCGTGGTCGGAGGGGGCATCACCGGCGCCGGCGTCGCGCTCGACGCCGCCAGCCGTGGCCTGCGGACCGCCCTCGTGGAACGAGACGACTTCGCCTCGGGGACCTCGTCGAAGTCGTCCAAGCTCGTCCACGGCGGCCTCCGCTACCTCAACCAGCACGAGTTCCGCCTCGTCTACGAGAACCTGGCCGAGCGCCAGCGCCTCCTCGACAACGCTCCTCACCTGGTCACCCCGCTCCCCTTTCTCATCCCGCTGTTCGGTCGAGGCGGGGTGGCTGACGCCAGCATCGCCCGCGTCTACCGGACCGCCCTGTGGCTCTACGACGCCACTGGTGGCGTCCGCATCGGGCGCCGTCATCAACGCGTCGGGCGCGCCGAGGCCCTCGACCACCTGCCCACCCTCGACACCCGGCGTCTGGCCGACGGCTTCCTGTACTGGGACGCCCGGGCTGACGACGCCCGGCTGACCTTCGCCGTGGCTCGAACGGCGGCAAGCTACGGGGCGGTGGTCGTCAACCACGCTCCGGTCACCGAGCTCGTCACCTCGGGGGGGCGGGTGACTGGTGCCCGCGTCACCCCGGTAGACGGACCTCCTATCGACGTCCGGGCCGCCGTGGTGGTCAACGCGTCAGGGGTGTGGGCGGACGAGGTGGCGGGCCTCGAGAGCGCCGCCTCCAGCGTCCACACCATGCGGCCGGCGAAGGGGATCCACCTGACCGTCCGGTCCGAGGCGTTCCCGTGCGACATCGCCGCCGTCATCCCGGTGCGGGGCGACCACCGGTCGATCTTCGTCGTGTCGTGGGGGGAGCACGTCTACCTCGGGACGACCGACACGGCGTGGGACGGACCCCTCGACGACCCGAGCGTGACCCCCGAGGACGTCGACTACCTCCTCGACGCCGCCAACGCCGTGACCACCCGCCCCGTCCAACGCTCGGACGTGACGGGCATCTGGGCCGGGCTCCGTCCGCTCCTCGCCCCCTCGACCGACGGGCGAGCCCCGAGCGAGCGCACGGCGGACCTCTCCCGTCGGCACACCGTCACCACGTCGCCCGGCGGGCTGGTGACGGTGACGGGCGGGAAGCTCACCACCTACCGCAAGATGGCCGAGGACACCGTCGACGTCGTGGTGCGCCGCCTGGGGCGTCCCCGCCTCCGGTGCGTCACTCATCACCTCCGCCTCGACGGGGCCCCGCCCTCACCACCGGGCGGTCCGCGACGCCGGAGGGCGCGCCGCCGGGCTGCTCCGGTGGCCAGCCGCGACTGGAGCGCCACCGAGCCCGAAGACCTGGCGGCCTACCTGGCCGCTCGCTACGGCACCGACGGCGAGACGGTCGGCGCCCTTGTCGCCGAGGACCCCGAGCTCGGCCGGCCACTGGTGCCCGGTCTGCGGTACCTGGCCGCCGAGGCCATCCATGCCGTGCGGTCGGAGATGGCCTGCTCGCTCGAGGACCTGCTCGAGCGGCGCACGCGCGCCGTCCTGCGCGACGCGCCGGCCACCGCCCA
>JBMFXC010000042.1:18349-20070 GCA_049964655.1 Acidimicrobiales bacterium | reverse complement strand
CGCCGCGCTGGTCGCTCCCGAGCTGGGCTGGGACGCCACTCGGGCCGCCGCCGAGGCGGACGCCTTCCGAACCCGCCTCCTCGCCGAGTGGGAGCGGGCGGGCCTGCCTGTCACGGTGGGGGCCGACAACGAGCACGCGGTCGGACCTCGGGGCGAGCGATGACCGAGCCCACCCCGGTCACGCCGCTCGACACGGGGGGAGGCCCGGCTGCCGAGCACCTCGCCGGGCCACGAGTCCTCGTCGACGAGCATCTCGCCACCCGTCTCGCCGGGGTGTGCTCATCGGTCACCCGGTCGGACGACGTCCGCTCCGAGGCAGGGCGGGACTGGTGGCCGCTGGCCATTGGGTGGGCGACGTCCGGCGAGGTGCCCGCCCTGCCCGCCGTGGTCGCCCGACCGACCACCGTCAGCGAGGTCGCCGCCGTGCTCGCCGTGTGCAACGAGGCTCGGGTGCCCGTCACCGCCACCGGTGGACGAAGCGGCGTCTGCGGCGCAGCCGTCCCGGTCTTCGGCGGGGTGTCCCTCGACCTGGTCGGCCTGGAGGGGATCGGCGATGTCGACGAGACCTCCCTGCTGGCCCGGATCGGCGCCGGTACCTTCGGACCCGACGTCGAGGACGGGCTGCGCGCCCACGGACTGACGCTCGGCCACTGGCCCCAGTCGATGGCGCTCTCCACTGTCGGCGGGTGGGTGGCCTGCCGAGGGGCCGGTCAGTACTCGACCCGCTACGGCAAGATCGAGGACATGGTGGTCGGCCTCGAGGTCGTCCTGGCCGACGGCACCGTGGTGCCTGTCGGCGGTCACGGGCCCCGCGCCGCCACCGGGCCGGACCTCACCCAGCTCTTCGTAGGCAGCGAAGGGACCCTCGGCGTGGTGACCGAGGCCACCCTGCGGCTCCACCCCGTCCCCACCGGCCAGGCCAGACGAGCGTTCGGGTTCACCTCCTTCGCCGCGGGGCTCGACGCCTGCCGGAGGATGTTGGCCCGGGGCGCTACCCCGGCGGTGCTGCGGCTCTACGACGCCACCGAGTCGGGTCGGTCGTTCGACCACGGCGAGACGAACGTGCTCGTGGTGCTCGACGAAGCCGACCCCGTTCTCGTCGATGCGACCATGGCGGTGGTCGACGACGAGTGCCGCCGGGCCGACCGTCTCGACGACACCCTGGTAGAACGGTGGCTGGCCCAACGCAACGACGTCTCGGCCCTGGCTCCCCTCTGGCGGGCCGGCGTGGTCGTGGACACGGTGGAGGTGGCAGGCCGGTGGTCGGTGCTCCCCGGCCTCTACCACGACGTCCTCCGTGCGCTCGAGTCCGTCGAGGGGACCCTGGTGGCCTCCTCCCACCAGAGCCACGCCTATCCCGACGGGGCCTGTCTCTACTTCACCTTCGCCGGACGCCAGCCCTCCGACGACGACAGCGTCCCCGGTGCCAGCAGCCCAAGTGGCAGCCCGAGTGGCGGCCCAAGTGGCAGCCCGAGTGGCACGGGAGCACCGCCTTCCCCGACTGCTGCCACTCGGTCGTGGGGCGAGGCGTACTACCGAGCGGCCTGGGACGCCGTCACCACGACCACCCTCGCCGCCGGAGCGGCGATCAGCCACCACCACGGCATCGGGCTCAACCGGGCCAGGTTCCTTCCCGCCGCCCTCGGGGCGGGTTTCGGCGTGCTCCAGTCGATGAAGGACGCGCTCGACCCCCACGGCATCCTGAACCCGGGGAAGCTGGG
>JBMFXC010000042.1:8474-18249 GCA_049964655.1 Acidimicrobiales bacterium | reverse complement strand
AGTCGATGAAGGACGCGCTCGACCCCCACGGCATCCTGAACCCGGGGAAGCTGGGTCTCTCGACGCCCTTCGGCGAACCGAGGTGGCCCTGATGGCCGCTGCCTACCGCCCACCCGTGGCCGCTGCCTACCGCCCACCCGGGGGCACCGGAGGGCACCGGTGAGCATCCTCGTCGTCGACGTCGGCACCTCTGGCGTCCGGGCCGCCGTTGTCCGGCCCGACGGAAGCCTCGACCACGTCCACCAGCGGTCGGTGCTGCCGGCCACGCCGTTCCCCGGCCTGGTCGAGGTGGACGGCACGGCCATCGCCGCCGCCGTGCTCGAGCTGGCCGCAGCCGCCCTCGCCGACGCCGGGGCCGTCGAGGGCGTCGGGATCACCAACCAGCGGGCGACGACGCTCGTATGGGACCGAGCCACCGGCGTCCCGGTGGCTCCGGGGATCGGCTGGCAGGACCTGCGTACGGTCGGGACGTGCCTGGCGCTGCAGGAACGGGGACTGCGCCTCGGACCGAACGCCTCGGCCACCAAGCTCGCCGCCGTCCTCGACGCGGTCGATCCCGACCGGAGTCGGTCGCGATCGGGCGCGTTGGCCTTCGGGACGGTCGACACGTTCGTGGCCTGGGTCCTCTCGGACGGTGCCGTCCACGTCACCGACGCCACCAACGCCGCCGTTACCGGCCTCGTCGACCGCGACGGCCGGGGGTGGGACCCGGACGTCCTCGACGCCCTCGCCGTGCCCGAGGCCGTGCTCCCCACCATCGTCGACTCGTCGGGCGTGGCGGGCGCGGCATCGGCGCTCTCCGGCACCCCGCCCATCGCCGGCATCGTCGGCGACCAGCAGGCGTCCTTGGTCGGCCAGGGATGCACGCTGCCGGGTCGCGCCAAGGCGACCTTCGGCACCGGGGCGATGCTCGACCAGTGCGTCGGCACGACACGCCCGCCGTTCACCGCCCGGGGCGACGCCGGGACGATCCCCATCGTGGCCTGGCGCCGCGAGGGAACGACCACCTGGGGGGTCGAGGCCATCGCGCTCTCGGCAGGATCGTGCGTCGAGTGGCTCCGCGACGACCTGGGCGTCATCGACGACGCCGCCCACTCGGCCACGGTGGCCGCGGCCTGCACCGACACCGGCGACGTGTGGTTCGTGCCCGCGCTCCTCGGCCTGGGCACGCCGGTGTGGGACTTCGGAGCCCGGGGGACCTTCCTCGGGATCACCCGGGGCACCGGCCGACCCGAGCTCGTCCGTGCCGTGCTCGAAGGCGTGGCCCACCGTGGCGCCGACCTGCGCGAGGCCGCCATGACGGACACCGGCCTGCCCGTCGACGTCCTGCGGGTCGACGGCGGGATGGCCGCCAACCAGGTCTTCGTGGCCGCGCTGGCCGACGCCTGTGGCGTTCCCGTCGAGGTCGCCCCGGTGGTGGAGGCGACCACCTTGGGGGCCGGCTTTCTGGCCGGCATCGCCGTGGGCACCTGGTCCGACGAGGAGGAGACGGCCGGGCTGTGGGCACCGGCCGCCACTGTCGACCCGCAGCTCGACGAGGCGGCTCGGCTCGAACGTCGCGCCCGCTGGGGTGAGGCCCGGTCCCGGGCCGAACGGACCATCCCCGAGCTCTCTGCCCTCGACTTCTAAGGCCGCGCTCCGGTCGGGCACCCGAGCGTCCGATACCGTACCGGAGGCGTGCCGACCACGTCCGCGATGCGCCACAGCGGGAGCGTGGCACCGAGCGAGATCGGAGCGTGAGATGACCATCGGCAGCGGACGGGCGACCACCGCCATCGGCGCAGGGTCGCCATCGGCACCCCAGCCGACGTCGGCACGCGCCACCGCGACCCCGTCCCCGGCTGACCTCGAGGCGGCGATGGCCCTGGCCGTCGACCTCCGCAACGCCTTGGCCAGCGTGCTGCTCGGCAGCGCCGAGGCGGTGACCGCCGCCGTCGTCGCCGCCCTGTCGGGCAGCCACCTCCTCATCGAGGACGTGCCCGGGGTGGGAAAGACCGTCCTGGCCCGGGCCCTGGCCACCGCCCTCGGCGCTGGGCTCGCCCGGATCCAGGGGCACCCCGATCTGCTCCCCTCGGACGTGACCGGGGTCAGCGTCTTCGCCCAGGACACCGGTAGCTGGGAGTTCCGCCCCGGTCCCGTCTTCGCACCGGTGGTGCTCCTCGACGAGCTCAACCGGACGCCGCCACGCACCCAGTCCGCCCTGCTCGAGGCCATGGAGGAGGGCCAGGTCTCGGTCGACGGCACGTCGTGGCCGCTCCCCCGACCCCACCTCGTCGTGGCCACCCAGAACCCGGTCGGCCAGCTCGGCACCTACCCCCTGGTCGAGAGCCAGCTCGACCGGTTCGGCCTCTCCACCACCATCGGCTACCCCGACGCCGAGGTAGAACAGCGGCTCGTCCTCCACGACGGCGGCCGAGACGCCCTGGCCGCGCTGGCCCCGGCTGGGTCGCCAGCCACCTGGGCGGCAGCCATCGAAGCGACCAGCTCGGTGACCGTCACCCCGGCGGTGGCCGCCTACGCCGTCGCCGTCGTCCGGGCCACTCGGACGGCCGCGGCAGTACGGCTCGGAGCCAGCCCCCGGGCCGCCATCGCCCTCATCCGCTGTGCCCAGGCCCACGCCGTCCTCGGCCAACGTGCCTACGCCACGCCCGACGACGTCCAAGGGGTCGCCGTGGCCTGCCTGGCCCACCGGCTGGTGGTCGACGGGGCAGCCACCGGTCGCACCGTCCTCGACGAGGTGCTCACCGCCACGCCGGTCCCCGTCCTGTGAGCAGCCCACCGTGAGCCGGCCGGGGCGGCGCCTCCCCGACGGTCGCCGCATGCACCCGCACGTCCACCCGCAGGCCGTCTTCGGTCCGGTGGCCGGCAGTATCGCCGGCCTGGTGGCGTGGGCGGGCATCTCCCGTTCGAGCGGGTCCGGCTGGGTGCAGACGGTCGGCGTGCTAGTCGCCGCCGTCCTGGCCACCGGCCTGCTCACCCCGGCCCTGGTGGCCGCCCGGGCACGGGTGTGGTGCGTCGCCTCTCCGGCCGACGCGGTGGCCGGATCGCCGGTGACCGTCGTCGTGACGGCGACCGGCCCGGTCCGTCTCCGGCCGCTCTCCCCTCCCGGGGCCCCGGTCACCGCGGCGGGGCCGGCCCGGGGCGGACGTCCGGTCGACCTCGAGGTCGTGCCACCGCTGCGCGGCGTGATCGACGAGCTCGTCGTCTCGGTCGACTCCGCGGCACCCTTCGGACTGTTGTGGTGGGGACGCCACCACCGGGTCCCGCTCACGAGACCCCTCCACGTCGCCCCCCGGGCCTCCGGCGACACCGAACAGGACCGCCGCGGCGACGACCGCCCCGGCGACGTCGGCCGTACGGTCCCCGCCCCGTCGGGAACGGCCCGGTCGGTGCGCGCCTACCAGCCCGGCGACCGACCGAGCACCGTCCACTGGCCCCAGAGCGCGCACGTCGGCTCGCTCATGGTGCGCGAGGCCGAGCACCCTTCCGACGAGCCGGTCGTCGTCGACGTGGTGCTCCCCGACGACCTCCTGGCAGCCGAACGTCGTGCCGGCGAGGCGATGACCACCCTCGTGGCGCTGTTGCACCGGGGCGAGCGCGTGGTGCTCGTCACGGACGAGCCCGAGGGTCGGATCACCGCCCCGGTCACCGACGCCGTCGACGCCGGACGGCGTCTGGCCCGGGCCGTGGCCCCACCATCCGGCACGCCGCACCGGGGTGGGCCGTGAACCTCTGGCAACGGGTGGTCGACGCCAACCGACCTGGGCCACCGGAGCACTCCCTGCGCTTCCGGGCCGCCACCACCGCGGCGGTGGCCGTCGCGGTGGCCGCCTGCCATGCCCAGGGGGAGCTCTCGGCGCCGGTCGCCGCCGGGACGCTGGTGGCCACCCTGGCTGGCAACGTGCTTTCGTACCGCACCCGCCAACGGCCGTGGCCGGTGGTCAAGCCCCTCCTGGCCGTCTGCGTGCTGGGAGGGTTCGCCTGGTTCCTGCTCACCGTCAACCGGACGGCCACCCCCGGGGACATCGCCTCCGTCGAGGCGCCGCTGGCCACGCTGTTCTGCTGGGTGCTGGCGACGCACGCCTTCGACGTCCCCTCACGCCGCGACGTCGCCTACTCCCTCGCCGGATCGGCCGCCCTGGTGGCCGTGGCTGCCGCCCAGTCGGTGGACGTCGCCTTCGCCGTCTTCGTCGCCCTGTGGGCGCTCTGCGTGCTCGTCGCCCTCGTCTCGATGTGGCAGTCGATGGCGTCGGTGACCGGAGCCCCGTGGGGGCTGCTCGGCGGCTCCGTGGTGACGACGGCCGCCGTGGCCCTGGGCCTGCTCGTCGTGCTGCCTGCGCCCCAGGTGGCCACCTCGCTCGTGTTCCCGTCGTCGTCGACCGGGGACGCCCCGGTCACCAGTCCCTCCCACCTGACCGACGGCAGCCCGACCACGCCGGCCCGGTCCGCTGCCCCCTCCGGACGCCTCGGCGTCGGTGGCTACCTGGGCTTCGCCCGGTCCCTCGACACCGCCGACCGGGTGGCGCTCGGCAACCAGGTCGTGCTCCGGGTCCGGGCGTCGCGCCCGGGCTACTGGGTGGGCCAGACGTACGACACCTGGAGCGGCCGGAGCTGGAGCGAGGCGGGCGACAACGGCAGCCGCCTGCGCGTCCTCACCGGCGGCTCCCCCTACGACGTGCCGGTCGCCGGGGACGCCCAGGCGCCGCTCGCCGCCGACACCACCGACGTCGAGACCTTCTACCTCGCCGAGAGCGGGCCGAACCTCGTGTTCCACACCGAGAACGCCACCCGTGTCTACCTCGACACCCCGCGCCTATTCCTCTCCGGCGACGGGACCATCGTGTCGGCGTCCTCGATGGCTGCCGGGACGGTCTATACCGTCGTGTCCGAGGACAACACGGCCACCCCGACCCAGCTCCGGAGCGCCTCCCCGGCTGGCCCCTACCCCGTCACGTCGCTCACCGAGGCCCAGGAGGCCCGCTACCTCCAGCTCCCCCACCCCTACCGCCGGGTGGCAGCCCTGGCCCGCCGGATCGCCGGGGGCCGCGACCGCTACGACGCGGTGGTGTCCCTCGAGCGGTGGATGGGCGCCCATATCCACTACTCGACGGACATCCCTCCCCTGCCCGCCGGAGCGGACGCCGTCGACTCGTTCCTCTTCGGCACCCGGATCGGGTACTGCGAGCAGATCTCCACGGCGCTCACGGTCATGCTCCGCACCCTCGGCATCCCGGCCCGGGAGGCGGTCGGGTACGTCCCGGGGAGCTACAACCCGGTGACCGACCTCTACGACGTCCGGGCCAAGGACGCCCACGCCTGGGTCCAGGTGTGGTTCCCCGGCTACGGCTGGCAGAGCTTCGACCCCACGGCCCGGGTCCCCCTGGCCAACCCCAGCCCCGGCGCAGTCCTGGCCACCGGCCTCGACCACCTGGCCGGGCGCCTGCCGTGGGTGCCCATCGGCGGTGCGCTCGTGGCAACGGGCGTCGTCCTCGCCGCCGTGCGCCTGGCCCGACGGCGCCCGCCGACCTGGGCTCACCGGGTCGTCGACGACCTCGAACGGGCCGGGCAACGGGTCCTCGCTCCCCGGGCCACCGGGGAGACCCTCGTCGCCTACGCCAACCGGCTGGCCGAGGCCCTCGGCCCGCTCGGCGCCGGCGTGCCGGCAGCAGCACGGTCCGTCGAGCGCTCCGTCTTCGGCGGCGAGACTCCCCGACCCGCAGAGGTGGCGGCAGCGACTGCCGCCGCCCGCTCGGCCCGGCGGGGCGCGGCCCGCCTGGCCCGGCGGGCACCGAGGCACGGGCTCAGCCGCGGGCGAGCGCCAGGGCCTCGTCAAAGGAGGCCCCGGCGGCGACCAGAGGACGGAACTGCATGAGCTGACGAGGGCGGCTCAGGGCCAGGGCGGCGCTCAAGCGGTCGCCCCGGCGGTAGAGGGCGACAAAGCGCCGGTCGTCGACAGCACCGTCGACCACCACGGCCTCGTCGGTCGGATCGGGACGCCCGACCAGCTGGATCTTCGTCCCGTACTGGTCCGACCAGAAGAAGGGAACGGGCTCGTAGGGCTCGGCGTCGGCCGAGCCCGCCACCAGGTTCCCTCCGGCGGCCACGCCGCCTTCCGCGGCGTTCGTCCAGTGCTCGATGCGGACCTCGCCCCCGGCGGACGGCAGCGGCCACCGGGCCACGTCGCCGGCGGCGACCACACCGGGAGCGGCGAAGAGGCGGCTCGTCACCCGCACGCCGTCGGCGAGCTCCAGCCCGGACCCGTCGAGCCACTCGGTGGCCGGGGTGACGCCGATCCCCACCACCACCACGTCCGCCTCGAGCACGGACCCGTCGGCGAGGTGGACGCCCACCGGAGAGGAAGCAGCACTCTGGCCCGGCGGAGCGCCAGGGGTGTTGCGGAGCGCCTCGAGGTGGTCGACGCCCACGCCGAGCACGAGGTCGACCCCGGCATCGGTGTGCAGGCCGGCGCACGCCCGGCCCATCTCTTCGCCGAGGGCACTGGCGAGCGGAGTGGTGAGCGCCTCGACGACGGTCACCCGCGCACCGAGCGCGTGGGCGGTCGAGGCCACCTCGGACCCGATGAACCCGCTACCTACGACCACCAGGTGACCGCCCGCCCCGGCGGCGACGAGGTCGCGCCGGATGGCCACACAGTCGTCGAGGGTCCGCAACACGTGGACGGCAGCCAGCCCCTCGGTCCCGGCGAGCCGCCGAGGTGACGCGCCGGTCGCCACCACCAGGCCGTCGAAGGGGAACCGGTGCCCGTCGTCGAGCTCCACCGCCCGTCCGTCGAGGTCGAGAGCAACCGCCGCCCGCCCCAGGAGGAGCTCGATGCCGAGCTTGCCAAGCGCCTCGGGAGCGTGATGCCGGATCCGGTCGACGTCCCAGGTTCCCGCCAGCACCTGCTTGGAGAGCGGAGGGCGGTCGTAGGGGTCGTGGCGCTCCTCGCCGACCACCACGACCGGACCGCGATGCCCTCGGCGCCGGACCTCCTCGGCCGCCCGCAGGCCGGCAAGCGAAGCCCCGACCACGACGACGGTGCCGTCGGGGTCGAGCGGCGGGCTGTCGACGGGGTCGAGCGGTTCTGCCCCGACCGGGAGGGTCGAGCGGGCCGAGGAGGTGGGTGCAGCGGGTTCGCTCATCGGCCGAACATCGCCATCCACTGCTCGGGCGTACGCAGCCGGAAGACGTAGTTGGTCCGCCGCGTCTCGCCGAGGGGCTGCGAGGGCTCGGGCGAGTAGCGGTGCCCGGGGAAGAGCACGGTGTCGTCGGGCACCGCAGCCAGCCGGGTGGTAAGGGACTCGTAGAGGGCCTCGGGGTCCCCACCGGGCAAGTCGGTCCGGCCGCACCCCTCGAGGAAGAGGGTGTCTCCGGACACCAGGCGCTGCTCGACGAGGAAGCACTGGCTTCCCGGCGTGTGCCCGGGGGTGTGGAGGAGCGTCACCTCGACCGACCCGACCCGGACGACGTCGCCGCTGGTATGGAGGACGAGCTGACCGGCACCGAGCCCGGTCACCTCTTCGACCCACGGGGCCTCGGCGGCCTGGACGTGGACGGGCACGTCGTGACGCTCGAGGAGCTGGCGAACGCCCTCGACCGGGTGCCCCATCAGGTCCCCACCCACATGGTCCGGGTGGTAGTGGGTGGCCAGGGCGCCGACACAAGTCATGCCGTCGGCGGCGAGCAGCCCGAGCAGCTCGTCGACGGCGTAGGCCGGGTCCACCAGCACCGCCTCGCCGGTGGCGTCGTCCCCGATGGCGTAGACGAAGTTCACCATCTGGGCGGCGACCGGGTCGGCGGCGGCGACGTCGCGGCCAGCGAGCAACTGCCGGAAGTAGAGGGCCATCGCCGAAGGCTAACGGCACGACGTGGTAGCAGGCACGACACACGGAACGGCGTGGCACGGCGTGGCACTCGACGAGGCGCCAAGATGTCCGCATGGCGATGCGCTACCTCACCCCTCCTGGTGTCCTGCGCCGACTGGCCACCGAGCTCCCCGATGCTCCCGCTCTCACCGAGGGCGACCGCACCCTCACCTGGGCCGAGCTCTACGCCAGGGCCAGGGCGATGGCCACGGCCCTGGTGGCCGAGGGCGTGGGACCAGGAGACCGCGTCGCCCACTACGACCGGAGCTCGATCGCCTACTTCGAGGTGTTCTTCGGCGCCGCGCTGCTCGGGGCGGTGAGCGTGGCCGTCAACTGGCGGCTCAACGTCTCCGAGGTGGCCGCCATCCTCGATGACGCGGAGGCTCGGGTGGTCTTCGTGGGACCGGACTACCTCGGCGGCGTCCCTGCCCTCACCGAGGCGCTCACCACCCCGACCCGCTTCGCAGCCTTGGGAGGTGCCGACGGCTACCAGGGCTGGTTGCTCGAACGGACCGGCGGTACTGGCTCGGGAAGCGACCCGGGCTTCGACCCGGACCCCGACGACGTGGTCACCCAGCTCTACACGTCGGGGACCACCGGGCTGCCCAAGGGTGTGATGCTGACGGGCCGCAACCTGTCGTGCGTGCTCTCCGAGGCGGAGGAGATCTTCCACGTCGGTCCCGACACGGTGTCGCTCGTGGCCATGCCGCTCTTCCACATCGGCGGTACCGGCTGGGCCCTCGCCGGCATGTCCCGCGGCGGGCACTCGGTGATCGCGCGCGACCTCGACCCGGCGACCGTGCTGGCGCTCGTCGAACGGCACCGGGTCACCGAGACGTTCGTCGTCCCCGCCCTCCTCATGCTCCTCCTCGGCTGCCCGGACCTGCCGGGCACCGACGTGTCGTCCCTCCGGTGCGTCTTCTACGGCGCCTCCCCTATCAGCGACGACGTCCTCGTCCGGTCGATCCGAGCCCTGCGGTGCGACTTCTCCCAGGTCTACGGCCTCACCGAGACCACCGGTGCCATCACCGCCCTGCTCCCCGAGGACCACGACCCCGACGGCCCCCGGTCGCGACTGCTGCGCTCAGCCGGCAAGCCGTTCGCCCACGTCGCGCTGCGCATCGTCGATCCCGACACCGGAGACGACCTCCCCATCGGACGAGTCGGCGAGGTGTGGACCCGCTCGGACCAGAACATGGCCGGCTACTGGCGCAAGCCCGAGGAGACCAAGGCGGTGCTCACCGACGACGGCTGGTTCCGCACCGGGGATGCCGGGTGGATGGACGCCGAGGGCTACCTGTTCCTCCACGACCGGATCAAGGACATGATCGTCACCGGTGCCGAGAACGTCTACCCGGCCGAAGTCGAGAACGTCCTGCTCGCTCACCCCTCGATCGTCGACGCGGCCGTCATCGGCGTCCCCGACGACCGCTGGGGCGAGACCGTCAAAGCCGTGGTGGTGACCGCGGCGGGCGAGACTCGTCCTGCCGACGAGCTCGAGGCCGAGGTCATCGCCTTCGCCCGTCAACGCCTCGCCCACTTCAAGTGCCCGACCTCGGTCGACGTCGTCGACGAGCTCCCCCGCAACCCCTCGGGGAAGATCCTCAAACGCCAACTGCGCGAGCCCTACTGGCGCGCTCGGGGCCGCAGCATCAACTGAGCCGGCCACCCGCGCAGACCGGGCCCGTCGGGCCAGGGCCCGAGGGTGGAGGGCCCGGCGGGCCCGGGGGCCCGAGGGCCCGAGGGATGACACCGACCCGGGCCGTCGCGGACCCGAGAGATCGCTCCTTCCCCAAGAGGGCGGCCGTGGGGGTCAGAAGAGGCCCCGGGGGCCGGCGCCGTCCTCGTCGTCCTGGTCCTCGTCGTCCTGGTCCTCGTCGTCCTGGTCCTCGTCGTCCTGGTCCTCGTCG
>JBMFXC010000042.1:6421-8374 GCA_049964655.1 Acidimicrobiales bacterium | reverse complement strand
TCCTGCCCGATCGACTCGAGCCGGGGAACGAGCTCTTCGACCCGGAGCCGCGTGCCGCGCAGCCGTCGGTCGAGCTCGTCGACGATGTCGGTCGCCCGCTGCAGCCGCTCGACCAGAAGGTCGACGTCGACCAAGCCCTCCTCGAGCTCCATGATGATGCCGTCGAGCTCCTGGCTCGCTTCGGAGTAGGTGAGCTGGGCGACGGGCAAGCCTCGGGCGACGCCTGTCTCCTCTTCGACGGAGCCCGCCCGCCCTCCACCGTCGGGTCGCTTCGTACCTGTGGCCATCACGGTGTCCTTTCGTCCTGCTCGTCCTGCTCGTCCTGGGGATCGGTGTCGTCGCCGGGCTCGGTCGCCGTCACACCCGGCGCGAGGCGGCGATGGCTCGTGATGTCTACCAGCGAGCGCACGGTGCCGTCGGCGACCTCGGTGACGAGCAGCGCTCCGGGCTCGAGCTCGGCGACCGAGCGGACCACCGCCCCCGAGGCGTCGCGGGTGACCGAGTAGCCCCGCTCGAGCTGCCGCTGGTAGTCGTAGGCGACGAGGAGGCGTCGCGACTGTTCGAGGCGGCGGACCTCGAACTCCGTCCGGGACACCGCTCCGGTCGCCACGCGTGCCGTGGCACCCGCCAGGTACCGCTCGTGGTCGCGGAGGGACCGACGAGCCTCCCGAACGATGGCCGGCACGCGTGCGCTCAGCTCGCGCCGGTTGGCGTCCACCTGGCGGAGGGCAGCGGCCCGAAGCGAGGACGCCCGGTGGACGAGGCGCTCGGCGTGCCGCTCGGTCTGGCCACGGGCTGCCACGACGACGCCGCGCCGCCGGCGAGCCAGAGACGCCTCGGTGCCGTCGACCACGGCAACCGCCAACCGGGCCACCCTTCGACCCGAGCCGATGGTCCCCTCCCAGGCCACCTGGGCCCGTCGGGCAAGCTCCTGTGCGCACTCGGTCGGTGTGATGAAGCTGCGGTTGGCGACCTCGTCGGCAACCGACTGGTCGCCGGTGTGCCCGATGCCGGTCCAGACCGGCACGGCGGAAGCCACGATGGCCCGCGCCACGGGCTCGGTGTCGAACGTGGCGAGGTCCGCCTTTGACCCACCTCCACGCACGACGACCACCACGTCGCACCCCTCCCCCTGCAACTGGGCAATGGCCCGGGCCACCGACACCGGCGCCTCGCGTCCCTGCACCTGGGTGGGGACGACACGGAGGTCGAAGGCCATGCCCGACCCGGCGAGCGTCCCGACGAAATCGCGGTAACCCTCCGTCCCCGGGCTGGTGACGAGCCCGACCCGGAGCGGGACCTCGGGAACGGCCACCTGACGGTTGCGGTCGAAGACGCCCTCGTCGACGAGGGCCTTGATCAGGCGGGCCCGCTCGGCCGCCACCCGACCGAGCAGTGCGTCGGTATCGAGCTCGGCGAGGATGAAGCTGAGGTCGCCTCGCGGCTTGTAGAGCTGGACTTCGCCGAGCACCCGTACGACCAGGCCCGCCTCGAGGGCGAGCCCCAGCCGTTCCAGCATGGCGCGCACCCGGACCCACCGGCTCGACCAGCACACGACTTTGAGGACCGGAGCGCCCATGTCGTGCGACCCGATGGGGTCCACCAGGTCGAGGTAGCAGTGGCCCCGCGAACTGACGTTGAACGAGCGCACCTCGCCCGACACCCATACCTGCCCGGGCAGTGCCTGGCGGAGCGCCTGGTCGACCCGCGCGTAGAGGTCGCCGATGGTGAGGGACGTCGAGGCATCGTCCCCACCGGGTGGCGGTGCATCGGACCACCGGTTGCCGGCACCAGCCGGACCAGCCGAGACGCGCCGCCGTCCGATAGAAGGCTGGCGAGCGGGAGGCACGGCCACAGGTTAGGACCCGGCTGTCACCAGACGCGCCGGCTGGGCACTCGACGCGCCGGCTGGGCACTCGACGCGCCGGCTGGGCACTCGACGCGCCGGCTGGG
>JBMFXC010000042.1:0-6321 GCA_049964655.1 Acidimicrobiales bacterium | reverse complement strand
CCAGACTTGCGGCATGAGCACCCACCTCGACCCGTCGGGCCCCGACGCAGCCGGAGGCACCACGTCTGCGGTCTCCGTGCAAGACGACGGCCCCGTTCGGGTCGTCACCATCACCCGTCCCGAGCGGCGCAACGCCGTCGACGGCCCGACTGCCGACGCGCTCCTTGCCGCCTTCACCGCCTTCGAAGCCGACGAGGCCCTGTCGGTCGCCGTGCTGACCGGTGCCGGCGGCACGTTCTGCGCTGGCGCAGACCTCCATGCCGTCGCCGAGGGCCGTGGCAACCGAGTCAGCGAGGACGGCCCCGGACCAATGGGCCCGACCCGCCTCCGCCTGACCAAGCCGGTCATCGCCGCCGTCGAAGGTCACGCCGTCGCCGGTGGGCTCGAGCTCGCGCTCTGGTGCGACCTACGCGTGGCTGGAGCAGACGCCACCTTCGGCGTGTACTGCCGACGCTTCGGTGTCCCCCTGGTCGACCTCGGAACGATTCGGTTGCCGCGGCTCATCGGGCAGAGCCGGGCACTCGACCTGATCCTGACCGGCCGGGGCGTCGGCGCCGACGAGGCGCTGTCCATGGGCCTGGTCAACCGGGTGGTCGGCTCCGGTCAGGCCCTCGCCGGCGCCGTCGCGCTGGCTCGCGAGCTGGCGGCGTTCCCTCAGGCATGCCTGCGCGGCGACCGCCTGTCGGCGATCGAGCAGTGGGACCTCCCCGAGGACGCGGCCCTGGTCAACGAGGTCCACCATGGCCTCGACACGCTCCGCACGGGCGAGACGCTCTCGGGGGCAGCTCGCTTCGTCGGCGGGCAGGGCCGTCACGGCGCCTTCGACGCCCCGTCGGGAGGTGTCGAGGTCGAGCGCCCCGGCCGCGACTGAGCTGGCGGGAGCGCCTGTACGTGGGGGAGAGCACCCTGACTGAGGCGAGCTCAGAAGCTCAGCACCGTATAGCCCATGCGGTGGAACTCCTCGACCTCCGCTCCGGCAGCGAGCAGCTCGATGGGGCGTGCGCCGATCTGTTCCCCGACCCCGTACTGCTCCACGTTGGCCGTGCACGCCTTGGGCAGCACGCCCGCCTCGCGCAGTGCCTGCAGCTGCTCGTCCACGGCACCGCTGGCCGCCAACCTCACGCCGGGCCCGAAGAAGAGCACCCGGACGTCGGCGCCCCGGTTGGCCTTCATGCGGCTCGCCATCACCAGGCCGGGTACCGCCCGGGCCGGGTCGTCGCTCAAGACCAGAAAGGCGACTTTGGCTGGCGCGTCTTCGGACATGCTGCATCCTCCTCGTGACAACGACGCTCGTGCGTCTCCCTGAGCCTGCCACGGTGACCAGGTCACCCATGGGCGGCACGGCGGGTCGGACCGGTGCGTCCAGATTGCCCCGTCGGACCGGTGCGTCGCAGCAAGGATGGCGTCCATGTGGCACGATGGCAACGACGGTGAGCCGGTCGGGTGACCGCGGGCCGCAACGGCGGGTCTCCCACGGTGCGGTTCGAGGAAGGTCGGGACTCCACAGGGCAGGGTGCTGGCTAACGGCCAGTCGGGGCGACCCGCAGGACAGTGCCACAGAGAGCAGACCGCCGATGGCCCGGCTTCCCAGCGGGCACAGGCAAGGATGAAACGGTGCGGTAAGAGCGCACCAGCGACCGGGGTGACCCGGTCGGCTCGGTAAACCCCACCCGGAGCAAGGTCGAATCGGGGGCACGGGCTGCCCGTCCGGTCCTCCTCCGAGGACCACCCCCAGGTGGACCGCTCAGATGGATGGTCACCGCGCCTCTTGCGAGGCGTACAGAATCCCGCCTACAGACCGGCTCACCGTCACCGCCGTCGCCCAAAGGTGGTCTCTATACTGCGACGATGGCACGCGTGGTGAGCTCGGACAGCGCGACGCCGTCCGCTCCGACCCGTCGTAGTGATGCCGCTGGCCTGCCGCGGGGAACCGAGGGGCGAGCCCGGCTCACCCGGGGTGAGCGGACCAAGGTGGCCATCGTCGAGGCGATGATCGACGTCATCGAATCTGGGAACCCGAAGCCCACCGCCCAGCAGGTCGCAGACCAGGCCGGGGTCTCGCTCCGTCTCGTCTTCCACCACTTCGAAGACCTCGAGTCGGTGTTCACCGTGGCCGCGGCCGTCCAGCAGGAACGGCACTGGAGCCGCCTCGGGCGCGTCCCCCCCGACCGGCCGATCGACGCCCGCATCGCGGCGACGTGCCGCAGGCGGCGGCGCCTCTTCGAGGCGATCACCCCGGTTCGCCACGCCGCCGTGCTCCGCTCACCAAGGTCGACGACGGTCAGCGCCCTCCTCGCCGAGGGCCGACAGCAGCTCCGGGCCGAGCTCGCGGCCACCTTCGCACCCGAGCTCGACCGCCTCGGCGCCCAACGCTCCGTCGTCCTCGACGCCATCGACCTGGCAGCCAGCTGGGAGAATTGGTTCATCCTCCGCGCCCGCGACGGTCGGTCGGCGGCGACCGCCGAACGGGTCGCCCGCCACTCGCTCAACGCGCTGCTCACCTGATCACCTGATCACCTGACCGGCCGACCTGCTGGCCGACCAGGATCCCCCTGGTCAGCCGGACGGACGGGGCCCGGGTCGGCCGGTTCGCCGACTCTGCCGGCACGCCAGGGTATCTCGTTGAAGGCATAGAGCACCGGCCCGTGGGACGACCAGCCGATGCGGGTCACCGAAGCGGTGGCAAGGTGCATTCGCCACGCCGCGTCGTCGGGCAGGTCGAGCGCCCAGCACACTGCCGCCTTGACCGGCGAGACATGCGTCACGACCACGACGTCGGCGTCCCCGCGTGCCCCTTCGTCCGTGGTGGCGAACAGCTCCATCAGGGCTGCCCGCACCCGTATGCCGACCTCGGCGAGGCTCTCCCCGTCCCCGGGACGGAAGTGGGAGTCGGTGCGCAAACACCGCCAGGTGTCCTCCGGCACTGCCGTGAGCTCACAGCCGTCGAGTGCGCCGAAGTCGGTCTCGATCCACCGTTCGTCGACGACGAGGTCGTCGACGGGATGGCCGGTGGCGAGGGCGATGGCCTCGGCGGTCGCCCGGGACCGGGCGAGCGGGCTCGTGACGATTTGGGCGGGAGCAGCCAGAGCCCTCCCGACGGCTTCGGCCTGACGCCGTCCCTGCTCGGTGAGCGGCGCGTCGAGCCGTCCGAGCAACCGCCCCTCGGCGTTGCCCGTCGACTCCCCGTGGCGCACGAGCACGAGCACCCTGCCAGGCTCCTCAGTGGACGAGCAGCCGTCCGCACTGCTCGCACGTGACCAGCTCGGTCACCGGCAGACGGCGGATGCGCTCGGCTTCCATGGAGGGAAGGGTCAGGTGGCAGCCCTCGCAGCGGTCGCCGACCAGCCGGGCCACACCCACGCCGCCCAAGTGGTCCCGCAACTGTTCATACCGGGCGAGCAAGGCCTCGGGGACCTCGGCGGCCGCTAGCTGGCGGGCTACACGCGCCGCGGCGACCGACTCGTCGATCTCGGCGGTGGCGGCGGCAACAGCGGCCCGCAGGCGCTCGGCCTCGTCGGCCAGCTCGGCATCGGCCCCACGCACCTCGTCGAGCTCGCTCTCGAGCGGTTCCTGCGCTTCGAGGAGCACCAGCGCGTCAGCCTCGAGCCCTGCCTGTCGCTCGGCAAGGTGACCGACCTCCGCGTCCAAGGCCTGCAGGTCTCGCGATGCCGTGACCGCACCGCTCAACATCCGCCGCTCCAGCTCGTGACGACGAGCGGCAGCCGTGGCGATCTGCTCTTCGAGCTCGAGCTGGCGACCGGCCAGGAGGTCGATCTCGCGCTGCAGCTCGTCGATGCGGGCTCTGAGGGCAGCGCGTCGGGCGGCAAGCTCCTCGAGGGCGACGCGCTCGGGGAGCGTGCGTTGGCGGTGGAGAAGCTGGTCGATGTGGGTATCGTGCTCCTGCACGGCGAGCAGGGTGTCGAAGGGTCCCGCCGTCACGACCGCTCCTCGGCCGTGGCGAGCTCCGCTTCTCCACCGAGCGTGCCCCCGGCGGTGGTCCGGCCGGTAACGGCCAGGCGCTCCGCCGCTCGGACGGCACCGATCAGGGCCTCGTCGGCCAGAGACCGTGCCTCCTCCCAGCTGAACCATGCCACGTCCTGGCTCTCCGCCGGCCCTGGGGCCGGGGGCAGGTCTGGCGCCACCAGCAGGTAGCGGAGGTCGAGGTGGACATGGCTGTCCGACGCCTCGTGGACGTCGAGGTGGACGAGGACCGGTTGGCCACCGGGGTGGGCGACCGGCAGTCCCGTCTCCTCGATGCACTCCCGCACGACGGCGTCTTCGGGAGTCTCGCCCGGCTCGATGTGTCCACCCGGCTGCATCCAACGACCCAGACGGCGGTGACGGTGCAGCAGCACACCCGACAGCCCGACCACGATGCCCGACGCCGTCACGTGCGTCAGGTCCGCCGCCGCGTCGAAGGGACGCGGGAGCCGGTCGAGCGCTGCCAGGAAGTGCCGGCGCGCCGCTTCCTCACGTTCGTCACCAGGATGGTGGCCGGCGACGGCCGTCCGGACCGTTCCCACGTCGACCGTCCCCACCTCACGCACCGGTGCTGCCGTTGGTGCCGGCAGCCGCCCGGCTTCGGACCCGAGCGGCTCGTCCACGGACTGGGGGCTCAGGCCGACTTGCGTCGCTGGCGGTGGATCCGCCGCCGCTCGCGCTCGGTGGCACCACCCCAGACGCCCTCTCGCTCCCGGTTGGTCAACGCGTGCTCGAGGCAGGCCTCGCGCACCACGCACTCGGAGCAGATGGCCTTTGCCTCGTCGGCCTCCTCGTCGGAGACCGGGTAGAACACGTCTGGGTCGATGCCCCGGCAGGCTGCGTGCTTGCGCCAGGTGGCACTCATGGGAACGTCACTTCCTAGAGGGATCGGGTTGTCTGGGAACTCGACCATCCCGGACACTGCTGAGCAGGCAACACGCGACCAGAGGTCCGGCACGGGCGGAGACGACAGTATGTACCAGCCGGTGCCACGCTGTCCATACTCGATCCGCGTCCCGAGCACCTCGGCGCGGCAGGAAGCGTCGCTCGCCCCACGGGCGCTCAGCCGACGACCAGATGGCCGAAGACCGTGCAGAGCCCGAGCGCTTCGAGCACCACGAACGTGCCCACCAGGGCAACGACGACCGCACGCTGCCACTTCCTCCGCTGCCGAGCCCCTGGCACAGTCGCTGGTGCGTACCACGCCGGCAGCCCGCCCGTGGGCCAACCGAGCACCTCGGCCACGGATCGGGCGTCGTCTGCGATGGGCAGGTTGGGGTCGGCCGCCAGTGCGAGCTCGGTCAGCTCGGCGTCGCCAGGCACCTCTGAGCCCACCGAAGCGACCTCGGGTACCACCTGCTCACCCTGCCCCGGCGGCGACCGCCTGCGCCCAGGTGTAGACGAGCGGGGGGAGCGGTCCCGACGCCAGCACCACCAGCTCCGTCAGGGATGCCCAGCCCCCATGGTTCGGCCCGGTGTCCTCGGCAGCGCCCATCACCAACGTCCCACCGTAGCTGGCTTGATCGCCGGCGAGGCCGAGCTCGTTGTCACGGTGCCCCCAGCAACCCGCCGGGCTGGCCGGGGAGCAGTCGAGGTTGGT
Source organism: Acidimicrobiales bacterium (assembly GCA_049964655.1). Classification (GTDB taxonomy): domain Bacteria; phylum Actinomycetota; class Acidimicrobiia; order Acidimicrobiales; family RAAP-2; genus JAJZJT01. The sequence goes on along the minus strand of JBMFXC010000042.1, from coordinate 740 downwards.
GCTCCCCAACCCGTCGTCGTAGAGCCAGTAGTAGCTGGCACCCAGCGCGTTGGCGTTCTCCGCCCAGTTGCCGCCCCAGGCGATCACCGACATTCCCGGGGGCGCCGGTGCGGGCGACGGGTCGGCATTGTCCGCTGCAGCCGTGGCGGCGTCGCTGTCCAAGGTGGCGTCCATGCCCACGAAGGGCGGCAGGCCCCGGTCGACCCGTTCGACGTCCGTGACGACGAAGAGCTGTTCCGCCGGGGTGAGCGCGGTGAAGTCGGTGGGAAGACGAAGGGGGCCGATCCCTTCGGCGGCACGTGCTGCGTCGGTTGCCTGGACTTCTTGGTCGGTGCAGGCGCTGCTCCCGGCATCTTGGTAGCAGGCGTCGAGGAAGTTCGGGTCCGGCGGGAGATTGACCGTCGGGTTGGCGGGGGGGACGATGCCGGGCGAGGGAGGCACGCTACCCCCCATCGAGCCGTAGAAGGGGGCATCCCCGAAGGTGAAGATCCCGCCGTCTGCGGCCACCTCCCAGTAGCCGCCCCCGTCCGGGGTGGCCACCAGGCCGACGATTGGCGCATTCAGGGGATGGCCCCCCATCGAGCCGTAGAAGGGGGCATCCCCGAAGGAGAAGATCCCCCCGTCAGAGGCCACCTCCCAGTAGCCGCCGCCTCCGGGGACCGCCGCCATGCCGACGATTGGCGCATTCAGGGGATGGCCCCCCATCGAGCCGTAGAAGTGGGCATCCCCGAAGGAGAAGA
>JBMFXC010000041.1:10651-22800 GCA_049964655.1 Acidimicrobiales bacterium | reverse complement strand
GGGGGCACCGTCGGCTTCGGGGGCACCGTCGGCTTCGGGGGCACCGTCGGCTTCGCTGCCCTGGGACCACTCGGTGGCCGAGACGGCCTCGCCGCCCTCGGCGGACTGCCACACCATCTCACCGGCCTCGTTCTGGACCCACTCGCCCTCGGCCCACTCCTCGCCGGCGTAGCCCGCCTCCTCCTCGGCCAGCTGGGTCTCGCTCTTGATGTCGATCCGCCAACCGGTGAGCCGGGCGGCAAGACGGGCGTTCTGCCCCTCCTTGCCGATGGCCAGCGACAGCTGGTAGTCGCTCACCACCACCGTCGCCGTGCCGGTCACGTCGTCGAGGCGGACCTCGCGCACACGCGCCGGGGCGAGCGCCGACTGGATGAGCTCGACAGGGTCGTCGGAGAAGGGGACCACGTCCACCCGTTCACCGCGCAGCTCGTTGGTGACCATGCGCACCCGAGAGCCACGGGCGCCGACGCACGCGCCGACCGGGTCGATGTTCGGGTCGTTCGACCAGACGGCGATCTTGGTGCGATGGCCAGGCTCGCGGGCACACGCCTTGATCTCGACGGCACCCGAGGAGATCTCCGGGACCTCGAGCTCGAAGAGCCGCTTGATCAGGCCCGGGTGCGTACGACTGACGACGATCTGCGGGCCTTTCGACGTCTTGCGGACCTCGACGATGTAAGCCTTCAGCCGGGCGCCGTGCTCGTAGCGCTCGTAGGACACCTGCTCGGCCTGCGGCAACAGCGCCTCTACCTTGCCCAGGTCGAGCAGGGTGTAGCGGTTGTCGGTCTGCTGGACGATGCCGGTCACGATGTCGCCCTCACGGCCGGCGTACTCCTCGTACTTGAGGTCGCGCTCGACCTCCCGGATCCGCTGGAGGATCACCTGCTTGGCCGTCTGTGCGGCGATCCGTCCGAAGTCGTCGGGGGTGTCGTCCCACTCCCTCACGACGTTGCCGGCCTCGTCGAGCTCCTGACCGTAGACGCGGATCTCCCCCGAGTCGGGGTCGATCGTCACCACGGCCTCCTCGGCGGCGTCGGGCCTCCGCTTGTACGCCGCCACGAGGGCATTGGCCAGGGCGTCGAGCAGCGTCTCCACCGAGATGCCCTTGTCGCGAGCGATCTGGTCCAGCGCATCGAGGAACTCGAAGTTCGTCTTGCTCATGGCGTCGTGACCTGCTTCCTCGTCTGCTCCGTCTGCTTCTGTTTCGTGTGCCCGGACTGCGACGGGCGCGTCGTCGATCCGGGCCGCTTCACACCCGCCGTCGGACCCGCCGTCGCCCCGTGGCCGGTCGACGGCCCCGTCGAACCGGCACCAGGGGAACCGGGGCCCCACTCGAACACCGTCCGGACGCGGTCGACCTCGTCGTAGCCAAGCCTGGCCCGCCCGCCGGGAAGCGCCTCCGAGACCACCTCGAACCCCTCGTCGTCGGCGGCGGCGAGCGTACCGGTGAACCGCCGCTCACCAGGCACCTGGGGCCGTGTCTTCACCGAGACGGTCTCGCCGATCGCCCGGGCGAAGTGCGCCGGTGTGCGCAGCGCCCGCTCCACGCCCGGGCTCGACACCTCGAGGGCGTAGCGCCCGGGAATGGGGTCGTGCTCGTCGAGCACCGAGGAGACGGCGCGATTGGCGGCGGTCAGGGCATCGAGGTCGACACCACCGGGCCGGTCGACGGTGACGAGCAGCACCCCGGCCCGGTGCTCGACGTCGACGAGCTCGAGCCCGCAGGCGACGACGGGAGGCTCCAGGAGGGAGAACAGGTCATCGGCCATGTGCGCTCTCTCCTTCCTCTCGTCGCTCCGTCACCACCGTCCCACGGCCGCCGTCTGCCCCTCGGCCTGGCGAAAACAAAAGCGTGGGCGAACCGCCCACGCTTCCTCAGCGTCACTTCACGTCTTCCACTGAACGGCAGGTTAGAGAGTATACCACCGACGGCCTCGGCGCTGGCCGCCCGCGCCGGAGGACCGGCGTCGTCAGTAGGCCCGGGCCACCACCGCCACCAAGTCCTCCTCGGGGGTGTCGGCGTCGGCCAACGACCCGTCAGCGGTCTGCAGGCACCGCACGGAGACCGCCTGGGCAGCGAGCGCCACTTCGCCGTCCGTGCCGAGCGCGGCCCAGGGAACCCGGACGAACCCGTCGGCAGCAGCCTCTGCGACCTCGCCCGGATCGACGACGTCGGTCGTCCGACGAGCCAGCGTCGCGGCGGCCTCGTCGTAGAGCGCGGCCCCGGTCGCCGCCAGCACCTCGGACACGGCGACGGTTGCCGCGCCGACGGGCACGCTCGACTTGGAACGGTCGTGCCGGGTCACCACCGTGACGATCCCCTCGGCCAGGTCGCGGGGGCCGACCTCGACCCGCGCCGGTACGCCCTTGAGCTCCCAGTCGACGCTCCGGCGCCCGAAGCTCGTGTCGACTCGGTCGTCGAGGCGCACCCGGTGGCCCGCGGCGGCGAGCTCGTCGACCAGTTGCGTTGTCACCGCCCGGGCTCTGCCGTCGTCACGGACCAGCAGGACCACCACCTCCACCGGGGCGAGATCGGGGGGCAGGCGGAGCCCGGCATCGTCCCCGTGCGCCATCACCAGGGCACCGATCAGACGGGTCGACACGCCCCACGACGTCTGCCAGGCGTACTGGAGGACACCCTGCTCGTCGGCGTACTGGATGCCGAACACGCGGGCGAAGTTCTGCCCGAGCTCGTGGCTGGTGCCCATCTGGAGCGCTTTGCCGTCGCCCATCATCCCCTCGCACGTCCAGGTCCGGGTGGCGCCGGCGAAGCGCTCCCGTGCCGTCTTGTGCCCGGTGACCACCGGGATGCCGGCCACCCGCTCCATGGTGTCGACGTAGACGTCCCGCAGGATCCGCAGGGCGTAGGCGCGGGCATCGGCCTCGGTGGCGTGCGCCGTGTGCCCCTCCTGCCAGAGGAACTCCGTCGTGCGCAGGAACAGCCGGGGCCGCAGCTCCCACCGCACGACGTTGGCCCACTGGTTGATGAGCAACGGCAGGTCGCGGTGGCTCTGGACCCACTTGGCGAAGTAGCTGTTGATGACCGTCTCGCTGGTGGGACGCACCACCACCGGCTCCTCGAGCTGCTTGCCCCCGCCGTGGGTGACCACGGCGAGCTCGGGGCTGAACCCCTCCACGTGCTCGGCTTCGAGACGCAGGAACGACTCGGGGATGAACAGCGGGAAGTAGGCGTTCTCTGCCCCGGCCGCCTTGATCCTCCCGTCGAGCGCGGCCTGGAGCCGCTCCCAGATGGCGAAGCCCCACGGGCGGATGACCATGGTCCCCCGCACGGGTCCGTTGTCGGCCAACTCGGCTCGGGCCACCACCTCTTGGTACCAACGCGGAAAGTCCTGACGGCGTGGCGTCAGGGCTCCCTTGGCGGGGCGCGGCGCGTCAGCAGGTTCCTCGCGTGGTGGGGCCATGGGGGCGCAGCGTAGCGGCTGACCGGAGCCACGATCGGCCCTGCTACGTCGGCAGCGGGCACGGTGCTCCTTCGAGCCTCAGCCTTCGGCGTGGTTGCCGTACTTCTTGCGGATGAGCTCGATGCGCTCCTCGGAGGCGTTGGCGTCTACGCCCTTGCCGGCCAACAGGTCACGTCGGTCGGCCTCGGCCTCGTCTGCCGCGCCGGCGTCGGCCGCCGCCAGCCGGGCGTCGATCCCCTCGGCCACCAGGCGTTCGGCTTCGGCAACCAGCGCGTCGACCATCTCGTCCTCGGGCACGACCCGGACGATGGTCCCTTTGATGAACAGGTGCCCGCGCCGTCGCCCGGCGGCGATGCCGAGGTCGGCCTCACGGGCCTCGCCGGGGCCGTTGACGACACACCCCATGACGGCCACCTGGATGGGCAACTTGCGCTCCTCGAGCGCCCGCTGGGCCTCCTTGGCCACGGCGATGACGTCGATCTCGGCACGTCCGCAGCTCGGGCAGGCGATCAGGTCGAGCCCCTTGCGCTCCCGCAGCCCGAGCGCTTCGAGCAGCTGACGACCCGCTCGCGCCTCCTCGACGGGATCGGCGGTCAGCGAGTAGCGGATGGTGTCGCCGATGCCCTCGGCCAGCAGGGTGGCGATGCCAGCCGTGCCCTTGATGAGCCCGCCCGGGGGCGGACCCGCCTCGGTGACCCCGAGGTGAAGGGGGTGGTCGAACGTCTCGGAGGCAAGGCGGTACGCCTCGATCATGAGCGGGACCGAGGACGCCTTGACCGAGATCTTCACGTCGTCGAAGCCGACGTCCTCGAAGTAGGCGAGCTCCATCCGGGCCGACTCGACGAGCGCCTCCGGCGTTGCCCCGCCGAAGCGCTTGTAGAGGTCCGGGTGGAGCGAACCGGCGTTCACGCCGATGCGGATCGGTACCCCCCGGTCCTTGGCCTCGGAGGCCACCTGCTTGATCTCGTGCTCCTTGCGGAGGTTGCCCGGGTTGAGGCGCAGGCCGTGGACGCCTGCCTCGAGGGCGGCGAGCGCCATCTCGTGGTGGAAGTGGATGTCGGCGATGATGGGCACCGGCGAACGGGGCACGATCCGGGCCAGCCCCTCGGCGGCTGCCGGCTCGTTGCACGTGCAGCGGACGATGTCGGCGCCGGCGGCAGCCAGGGCGTAGATCTGGGTGATCGTGGCTTCGCTGTCGGCCGTCTTGGTCGTGGTCATCGACTGCACCGACACCGGTGCACCTCCGCCGACCGGCACCGAGCCCACCCGGATCTGCCGGGTCGGTCGTCGCTCCGTCGTCGTCCAAGCCGTGCGTCCCATGGTCACCATGCTAGGACGTCAGCCGGGGGTGGCAGCCCGCGACCGACGTCCTTAGGGCCGAGGTGGGCCGCTCCGATGCGGTGTGGCGGTCAGCCGAACGGATTGGGCAGCGGGTGCAACAGGTCGTTGGCCAGGGATGTCGCGAACAGCACGCCCAAGAAGGCGAGCATCACCCACGTCAACGGCATCAGCTTGGCGACGTCGGCGTGGTAGGCGGTCCGCCGCCGGAACGAGCGGATCCGCTCGTAGACGGCGATGGCGACGTGGCCCCCGTCGAGGGGCAGCATCGGGAAGAGGTTGAACACCCCGATGAAGAGGTTGATGGCCACCAAAAAGGCGATCAAGTCCCCCGCTCCTGCATGGAAGGCCTGTGCCGCCGTGTTGACGGCACCGACGATCGACTCCACCCGGGTGCCGTTGGCAGCCGCCTTGGCAGCCGCCTTGGCGCTCGCCACCTGCTGGAAGCGCTGGCCGATGGCCGACGGCGAGAAGAGGCTCGTCACGCCCGAGACCGACGCTGCGGTGAGGGTCCCGATACTGGTCACGGTCCGCCCTACCGCCGGCAGTGGTGCCACCTTCTCGACTGGTGCGCCGATGCTGACGCCGATCACCCCGAAGGGGCGCGTGCCGGGCGGGAGGGTGACTCCCGCTTCGGCGGCGGTCCGGCCGTTGTCCGGGACGACCGTGACTGCTCGCCGGACGCCGGCGCGTTCGACCACCAGGTGGATCGGGCTTCCGGCGTGATCGTGGACCGCCGTGGTGAGGACCGACGCGTTCCCCCCGACCCGGGTGCCGTCGACCGACACGACCACATCCCCCGCCCGGAGCCCGGCCCGGGCGGCCGGTCCGGGCCGCCCGCCCACCGACGCGGTCCCCTCGATCGCCACCTGCGTCGCGCTGGGCGTCCCCACGAACGTGAAGAGGGACCACAGGAGCACGAACGCCATCAGGAAGTGCATGGCCGAGCCGGCCACGGCCACCAGCAGCCGGGCGTGGAACGGCTGCTGCCGGTAGGTACGGGGCTCGTCGGCCGGGTCGACCTCCTCGAGGTTGGTCATCCCCGGGATCTTCACGTACCCGCCGAGCGGAAGGGCCTTGACCCCGTACTCGGTCTCGCCACGGCGGAACGACCACAGTCGGGGCCCGAACCCGAGGAAGTACTCGGTCACCTTCATGTGCTCGTGCTTGGCGGCCAGCAGGTGCCCCAGCTCGTGCACCATCACCATGAGCACGAGGCTCGCCACCACGACCAAGAGGTCGAGGTGGCCGGTCGCCACGGCGAGCGCCACGACGGCAGCCACGCCCACTACCAGTTCGACGAGCGCCCGACGCGGGGTCGTCCTCGACCCGCCGCCGGCCGTGCCGCCACCGTCGGGGCGGCCTACCGGGCCGGCTGTGCCCCCTCCGGCTTCGGCCTCGGCCGGGACGGTCATGCCGGTGCCGTCGCGGCCACGGCAGCCTCGGCGAGCCGGCGCGCCGCTCCGTCCGCCTCCAGCACGTCGTCGACGGTCCGGCCCACCGGGCCGACCGGAGCGACGTCGTACCCGTCGAGCACCTCCTCGACGACGTCGGCGATGGCAGACCACGAGATAGCCCCGTCGAGGAAGGCCGCCACCGCGACCTCGTTGGCCGCGTTGAGCCACGCCGGCGCCAGGTCCCCCTCCCTGCCGGCACGGTAGGCCAGGTCGAGACAGCGGAAGGTCGCCCGGTCGGGCTCGGCGAAGTCGAGCCGAGCGAGGCTCGTCCAGTCGATGGGGCCGAACGGCGTCGAGAGGCGGTCGGGGAAGCCGAGGGCGTAGCCGATCGGTAGCCGCATGTCCGGCTGGGAGAGCTGAGCCACCACGGCCCCGTCGCGGAACTCGACCATCGAGTGCACGATCGACTGCGGGTGCACGACGACGTCGATCGCCTCGAACGGCACGTCGAAGAGCTCGTGGGCCTCGATGACCTCGAGGCCCTTGTTCATGAGGGTCGACGAGTCCACGGTGATCTTCGGCCCCATCGACCACGTCGGATGGGCAAGGGCGTCGGCGACCGTGACGGTGGCCAGCTGCGCCGCGTCCCGTCCGCGAAACGGCCCACCGGAGGCCGTGAGCAGGAGCCGGGCGACCTCGTCGGGGGCACCGGCCCGCAGGCACTGGTGGACCGCGCAGTGCTCGGAGTCGACCGGGACGAGCTCGGCCCCCGGCGTCCGTCGGGCCGCTCGGACCACCGGGCCGCCGGCGATGATCGACTCCTTGTTGGCCAGGGCGAGCCGGCGACCGGCCCGGAGCGCAGCCAGGGTGACGGGTAGACCGGCGAAACCGACGACGCCGTTGACGGCGACGTCGGCGACCGTGGCCACCTCGGCCAAGCCGTCAGGTCCGGCGACGAGCTCGGTCCCACGGGGGAGCGACGGTGCCAGTGCCGGGGCGAGCGCCGGGTCGCCGACCGCCACCACCTGGGGCCGGAGCCGCCTGGCCTGGGCGGCGAGCAGGTCCGTCGAGCGGAGTGCTGCCAGGGCGACCACGTCGAAGCGATCGGGCTGGGCTTCCACGACCTCGATGGCCTGGCGGCCGATCGAACCGGTCGAGCCCACCACGCTGACGGTCACCGCTCCCATGCGCAGATCTTCGCCGATTCAGCCGAGCTTGAGGACGCGCACGAGGTAGTAGGTAGCCGGCAGCACGAAGAGCATGGCGTCGATGCGGTCGAGCACGCCTCCGTGCCCGGGCAGGAGCCGGCCCATGTCCTTCACGCGCAGGTCCCGCTTGAGCAGCGACTCGCTCAGGTCGCCGATGGGCGCCACGACCGAGACAACCACCCCGAGCACGGCCGCCGACGATGCCGTCCAGGGGTGCATGGCCCCGACCAGCCCGATCGAGACGAGGACCGACACGACGGTGCCGCCGATCAGGCCCTCCCAGGTCTTGTTCGGGCTCACCCGTGGCGCCAGGGGGCGGCGACCGAGCCAGGCGCCGAAGGCCAGCGCGCCGACGTCGTTGGCCACCGTGGCGATGATGGCGCCGAGCAAGAAGGCGACGCCGTGACGGTGCGGGAAGGCCGAGGGGGCGAGCAGGAGTGCTCCGAACGCTCCCATCAGGGAGATCCAGGCCACCACCAGCACGGTAGAGGCCACCCCGGCCAGAGGCGGGCTGTGGTCGACGCCGAAGAGGTACCAGACGAAGCTGAACGCCACGAGCACGACGAGGACCAACGGCACCGCCTCGGGACCCTTGGTGTACGCCCCCACCAGCAGGGCGACGGTGCCGACCAGCCCGAGCAGGGTGGCCGGGCGGTAGCCCGCCCTCCTCAGGGCACCGTAGGCCTCGCCGGCAGCGAAGGTGACCACCACGGCAACCAGCACGAGCGAGGTGACCGCGCCCCCGGCGAAGGCGGCGAGAGCCACTGCGGCGGCGACCAGGCCGGTCACGACGCGGGTGACGGCACCCCCGCCCCGTGGCGCCGGGTCGGCACCTCGGGACCGGGACGAGCGGGCACCGGGCCCCTCGACCGGGGGGATCCGGCGCGGCCGGGCGGCGCGGTCCTCTCCGGGTGCAGGACGAGCCGTCGACCTTCCCCCACGGTGGGGCACCGGCACGACAGCCTCCTCCTCGCCGCCTTCCTCGGCCCAGGCTTCGCCGCGGCTGCGTCGGCGCCCAGCCCGTCGTCGCGCCGGTGGGTCGACCGGTCCAGCCACCTCGTCCCACCGAGCAGCCACCTCGTCCTCCCAGGTCTCGTCGGGGGCTTCGGTCGGTCGCCTCGGAGACCCACCTGGCTCGTCCCCGGCGGGGCCTGCTCCCCAGAGATCGTCCACCGCGACGACCTGGCCGGTCTCCGGACCTGGCTCGCCGTAGCGGTCGGCGTCGGCGTCAGCAGCAGCAGCGGCGGCGGCGGCGGCGGCGGGACCTTCGTCGCCGAGGTCGGCAGGGTTGCCACCGCCGTCGTGGGTCCGACGAGCCTCTTCGCGGTCGGCCGCGGCAAGGTCGACGATCCCGCCCCGTCGGCGCCCGGCACCCGGAACGGCGGTCACGGCGGCTCCGGGGGGTGTCGCCGCCAGCGGTGGCCCGTCGAAACGCGCTTCGGTGTCCTCGGGCCGCTTGGCTCGCACCCGGGGAACGCGCAGGCTGCCCCGGCGCATCCGCCCGACCGGGACCGTTCCGCTCGGGCGGCCACGAGTCGCGCCGAACACCTCCTCGAGTGGCCCCTCGTCCACCGGGCCTTCCTCGACCGGCCCCTCCTCGAGTGGGCCACCTTCCTCCCCAGCGGCGGAAACGCTCTGCCTGCCGGGATCGCCCCCCCGCCGTCGGTCGCTCTCGTCTGTGGCCCGGGACGACGGGATGGCGTCGACGTCGCCACCTTCGTCACCACCTTCCCGGCCCGCACTCCACCGGAGAGGGAACGAGTCGTCGGTGTCGTGCTCGTCCTCCCTCGAAGGCCGCATCCGCTCTGCCGGCTGCGGCGCGACCGGCGGCACGGACTGGGTTGCCTCGTCGTCCCACCCGCGCGCCTCCGGTTGCGGGAGGTCGAACTCCCACGGCCGGCGGTCGAGGTCGGGGCCACCGGACTCGTCGAGCGAACCGATCTCCTCGTCCTCGTCGGGAGCGAGCAGGGCGGCGTCGAAGGACTGGTCGTGCGCCTCCCAGTCGGCATGCTCCTCGCGCCAGGTAGGCCCGGAGACACCCCCGTCCGGTCGGCCGCGCTCGAGGATGGCCGGGACCTGCCCGGTCGGGGGCTCGGTCCAGTGCGGGAGCACCGCCGTACCGGTCCATTCCTCGGCCCCCCGCGGCACGGCCGTGCCGCCGGGCTCGACGGGGTCGACGGTCCCTTCGTCGCCGGCGTGGCCGGGTTGGTCGGTCAGCCGGACCGACGGTCGGCCGTCGTCGGGCCCGTCCGGCTCGTCGGGCTGGTCACCGGCCACTGGCTCGTCCCGAGAGACCACCGGCACCACCGCGGTCGTCTCGAACGCCCGTTCAGCCCCGATGATCCGGACGCGCCCTGGCTGGGCTTCGGGCGCGTCGGGACCGCCCTCGTCCTCGCTCGGGCCCTGGTCCGTTCGCCGGTCGTCGCCGTGGTCCACGTCGGTCGTTCCCTCCCATGCCGAGCCACAGCGCGGCCCGTCATGTCAGATCTCGAGGAGCTCCTGCTCCTTGTGGGCCAGGAGCCTGTCGATGGCAGCCACCTGGTCGTGGGTGATCCGGTCGAGCTCCTTCTCCACCCGTTCGAGCTCGTCGCTCGAGAGCTCGCCGTCCTTCACCAACGCGTCGAGCTCGTGACGGGCGGAACGTCGGAGGTTCCGCACCGACACCCGGCCGTCCTCCGCCTTCTGGCGGACGACCTTGACCAGCTCTTTGCGCCGCTCCTCGGTGGGGACCGGGAAGGAAAGACGGATGACGGTGCCGTCGTTCGACGGCGTGATGCCGAGGTCCGAGCTCTGCAGCGCCTTCTCGATGGCGCTCATCGCTCCCTTGTCGTAAGGCGTGATGACCAGAAGACGGGCCTCCGGCACGCTGAACCCCGCCAGCTGGCGCAGCTCCGTCTCGGCGCCGTAGTAGTCGACTCGGAGGTGCTCCACCAAGGCCGGGGTCGCCCGGCCGGTGCGGATGCCGGCGAACTCGGCCTGGGTGTGCTCGACCGCCTTCGTCATGCGCTCACGGGCATCCGACACCACCAGTGCCGTCAGGTCCTCGTCCATCGCCCCTCCAGCGTAGCGACGTCGGGCAGCGACCACCGCCGCGCCCGAGCCCGATCTCGACGGAGGCAGCCGGTCGTCACAGTCATCGGACGAGCGTCCCGATCGGCTCTCCCCCGAGCGCGCGCCTGATGTTGCCCGGCCCCATCAGGTCGAAGATCCGGATCGGCAGGGCATTGTCCTTGCAGAACGTGATGGCGGTCAGGTCCATCACCCGGAGGTCCTTGGCGATGACCTCCATGAAGGAGACCTCGTCGTACCGAGTGGCGGTGGGTTCGAGGCGTGGGTCGGCGCTGTAGACGCCGTCCACCCCGCCATGGGTCCCCTTGTAGACCAGCGTGGCCTCGATCTCCGCGGCGCGCAGGGCCGCCGAGGTGTCGGTGGTGAAGTAGGGGTTCCCCATGCCGGCGGCAAAGACGACGACGCGCCCCTTCTCGAGGTGACGGATGGCGCGGCGACGGATGTAGGGCTCGGCCACCTCGGCCATGTGCACGGCGGTCAGCACCCGGGTCGGTTGGCCGTGGTGCTCGAGGGCGTCCTGGAGCGCCAGGGAGTTGATCACGGTCCCGAGCATCCCCATCGTGTCCGACGTCGCCCGGTCCATGCCCGCACCGGCACCAGTGGAGCCGCGCCAGATGTTGCCGCCACCCACCATCACGGCCAGCTCGAGGTCGAGCTCGGCGAGGACCTCCGCGATCTCCCTGGCGATCCGCTCGACGACGGTCGCGTCGATCGTCTCGTCCGACGCCGACGAGGCCAACGCCTCGCCCGACATCTTGAGCACGACCCGGCGGTGCCCTTCGGCAGGCAACGGGCGAGCAGCGTCGGAGCCCACTCAGTCGCCCACGACCACTTGTGCGAACTCGACGACCGTCGCCGGACCAAGCAGCTGTGCGATGGTCCGCTTCTCGTCCTTCACGTAGGCCTGGTCGAGCAGGACCCGCTCGCGGTACCAGCCGTTCAGACGGCCCTCGACGATCTTCGGCAGCGCCGCCTCGGGCTTCCCCTCGTTGCGGGCGATGCGCTCGACCGTCTCGCGTTCGGCGGCGACCTCGTCGTCGGGCACCTGGTCGCGACTGACGTAGGCCGGGCGGGCGAACGCGATGTGGGTGGCAACGTCGTGGGCAAGCTCGTCGGAACCGCCGGAGAGGGCGACGACGACGGCGTTGACCCCCCGGCCCTGCTGGAGGTGGAGATAGGCGTCGACCACGCCGCCCGAGGGGGCTTCGACCCGGACCACCCGGCCGACCGAGATGTTCTCCTTCAGGGTCGTCTTCAACTGGTCGAGCTGGTCCGACCGCTCCGCGACGGCGTCAACGCCCTTGGCCGCGACCAGGTCGGCCAGCTCCTGGACGAGCGTGACGAACGCGTCGGACTTGGCCACGAAGTCGGTCTCGGAGCGGAGCTGGACGATCGAGGCGACGTTCGCCGAGCGCCCGACGGCCACGGCGCCCTCGGACGCCTCACGGTCGGATCGCTTGGCATGGCTGGCGAGACCTTGTTCGCGCAGCCACACGACGGCTCGCTCCATGTCTCCCTCGCAGGCCTCGAGGGCCCGCTTGGCGTCGAGCATCCCGACACCGGTGGACTGACGCAGGGTCTGGACATCTTTGGCGCCGAACGCAGCCATGCTCACGCCTCCTCGGTCGTCGTTGCAGCGGGAACGGAGGTTGCCGCGGCGGGCACCTCGCTTGCCGGGGACGTGCTTGCCGGAGAGACGTCGGGCGCCACCGCCG
>JBMFXC010000041.1:0-10551 GCA_049964655.1 Acidimicrobiales bacterium | reverse complement strand
CAGCCTCTGGTGCTGGCGCAGCCGGCGCAGCCGAGCCGCCGCCCACCCCCTTGCGCCGCTGGTCGGCGATGTAACGCCCCTCGACGACGGCATCAGCGATGACCCGGCACAGGAGTGCCCCCGAGCGAATGGCGTCGTCGTTACCCGGGATGACGTGGGTGATCACGTCGGGGTCGCAGTTGGTGTCGACCACGGCGACCACCGGAAGGCCGAGCTTGTTGGCCTCGGTGACCGCGATGTGCTCTTTCTTCGTGTCGATGACGAAGATGGCATCCGGCAGCTTGTCGAGGTTCCGGATCCCACCGAGGTTGCGCTGGAGCTTCTCGAGCTCACGGGTGTTGCGCAGCGCCTCCTTCTTCGGCATGGCCTCGAAGTCGCCGGCGCGCTGCATGGCCTCGAACTCCTGCATCCGCTTGACCCGGGTCGACACCGTCTGGAAGTTGGTCAACATCCCGCCCAGCCAGCGTTCGTTGACGTAGGGCATCCCGCAGGCCTCGGCGTAGGTGGCGATGGGCCCCTGGGTCTGCTTCTTCGTCCCGACGAAGAGGATCGTCCCGCCGCCGGCCACCAGGTCGCGGACGAAACCGTAGGACTCCTCGATGCCTCGCAGCGTCTGACGGAGGTCGATGAGGTAGATGCCGTTGCGCTCGCCGAGGATGAAGCGGCGCATCTTCGGGTTCCATCGCCGGGTCTGGTGCCCGAAGTGGACACCGGCGTTGAGGAGGTCCTTCATCGTGACGACAGCCATGGTGGATCCTTTCGACGGTTGGTCCTCCCCGGACGTCGCACCCTGCGAGCAGGGCGACCGTGGACGCGTCCGGGTGCGTGGTATCGGTGGACAGTGGCGCCTCGGGCACCAGCCGAGGCGGGCCGAGTGTAGTGGAGGAGCCCCCTCGGCTCCACTCGCCGCCCCGTCAGGCGGCGCCGACCGCGGCCCTCAGCGCGAGGCTGGCGAGGCCACCCGCGGCGTCGCCGACGCCTTGGCGCGCTTCGATGGGGCCTCGCGCTCGGGCTGGTCGCCGAGCTTCGCTCGAAGCTGCAGCACGGCCTTGGTGTGGATCTGGCACACCCTGCTCTCCGTCACCCCGAGGATCTGCCCGATCTCCGCCAGGGTGAGGCCTTCGTAGTAGTAGAGGGTGAGGACGGTCTTCTCGCGCTCCCCCATCTGGGCGATGGCCCGCACCAGCGCTTCCTTGGTCTCCTTCACCTCGAAGGTGACCATCGGCCCCGCCCCGGCATCGGGCAAGTTGTCACCAAGGGTGGACCGGTCCGAGCGTTCACCGCCGCGGAACACCTCGTCGAGGGCCACGACACCGACGAAGGAGATCTGCCGGAGCACGTTCTGGAACTCGGCGTCGGTCATGTCGAGATCGGCAGCCACCTCGGCGTCGGTCGGCGTCCGGTGCAGGGTGGCCTCGAGCTTGGCGTAGGACTGCTCGACGGCACGGGCTTTCGCCCGGACGGACCGAGGCACCCAGTCGATCGAGCGCAGCTCGTCGATGATCGCCCCTTTGATCCGGGGAATGGCGTACGTCTCGAACTTCACGTTGCGGACCGGGTCGAACCGCTCGATGGCGTCGATCAGCCCGATGATGCCGTAGCTGGCGAGGTCCGACTCGTCGACGTGCCGGGGCAGCCCGACCGAGACACGACCGGCGACGTACTTGACGACTGGTGCGTAGTGGACGATGAGCTGGTCGCGCAGCGCACGCTCGCCAGTCTGCTTGTACTCGGCCCACAGCCGATCGATTCCCTGGCCAGCTGTGTCGTCTTGCGCAGCCACGTGATCCCCTTACGCCCGTGGATGGGTTTGCCCATACACGGCGAGCAGTCGCTCCTTGCTCACATGAGTGTAGACCTGGGTCGTCCGCAAGCTGGCATGTCCCAACAGCTCCTGGACGACCCGGAGGTCGGCCCCTCCGTCCAGCAGGTGGGTGGCGAAGGTGTGCCGGAGGGCGTGCGGGTGGGTCGGGACTGGAGAGCGACGGTCGAGGATGCGTCGGACGTCGCGGGGACCGAGCCGACGTCCGACCTGGTTGACGAAGAGCGCACCCGGTGGCGTATCGGGACCCGACAGGCGATCGCGAGGGCCGTCCAGCCACGCCGCCACGGCCTCGGCACACCGTTGGTTCATGACCACGGCGCGCTGCTTGTCGCCCTTGCCGACCACGGTGAGCAGCCGGGTGGCGAGGTCGACGTCGCCGCAGTCGAGAGCGCACAGCTCGGCCACCCGCAGCCCCGATCCGTAGAGCAGCTCGAGCACGGCGTCGTCCCGCCGGTCACGGTCGCACCGACGACGGTCGCCACCTGCACCCTGGCCCCGTGCGCGCCCGTCGAGGAGCGCCGAGAGGTCGGCGTGGTCGAGGACGGTCGGCAACCGCGACGCCGGCGACGGGGCCGAGAGCCGGCGGGCCGGATCAGTCACCACCAGCCCGCGACGGGCACACCAGGCAAAGTACGAACGGAGCGACGCCGCCGCCCGGGCGATGGACGCCCTGGCGTAGCGACGTGTGACCAGGGCGGCCAAGTACCGACGGAGCTGCACCCGGTCCACGTCGCCCGGGGCCCCGGCTCCCGACCGCTCCGCCCACCGGACGAACGCCTCGAGGTCTCTCCGGTAGGCCACCAGCGAGGACGGCGCGAGCTGGCCCATGGACCGCTCGTACTCGTCGAGGTGCCACGCCACCGCTGTAGCCTACCGATCAGTCGCTTGCTGTGACAGGACCTCATTGCTGTGACAGGACCTCGCCGGTGGGGCGTCCGCCCGGTCGGCGGCGTGCAGGCGCCCTGGGTGCCCTCCCCCTGGGGCCGACATCCCGACCCGAGGCCCGCCGAGCCCGGTGGCCGAGCAGCCTGCCGGCGACCTCCGGTGAGCTGCCGGGCACCCGTCGTGCCATGATCGACGCGTGCACCACGTCCTGATCGTCGAGGACGACGAACGGATCCGCACCTCGATGCGCCTGGCCCTCGAGGACGAGGGGTACGTGGTCACCGACGTCGAGTCCGGTGAGGACGCCGTCGCCGAGCTGGAGGGCGCACTGCCCGACGTCGTCCTGATCGACCTCATGCTCCCCGGCATGGACGGCTTCGAGACCTGCCGTCGCCTTCGGCGGACGAGCACGGTACCGGTCATCATGGTGACGGCGCGGTCGGACACCCACGACGTCGTAGCCGGGCTGGAGGCGGGGGCCGACGACTACGTGACCAAGCCGTTCGTGGCCAAGGAGCTCGCCGCTCGCATCCGTGCCCTCCTCCGGCGGGCGCGCCCCGAGGACGAGAGCCCTTCGAGCTTCGCCTTCGGCGACGTGACCATCGAGCGCGACGCAGGCGTGGTCACCCGGGGCGGGGACGAGGTGCACTGCACCCGGACCGAGTTCCGCCTGCTGTGCGAGCTCGCCGACAACGCCGGCCGCGTCCTGTCGCGCGAGCACCTGCTCGAGCGCGTCTGGGGGTACGACTACTTCGGAGACGGTCGGCTCGTCGACGTGCACGTCCGGCGACTGCGGACCAAGGTGGAACCCGACCCCGCCTCGCCGCGGTTCATCCTCACCGTTCGGGGCATGGGCTACAAGCTGGTGGTCTGAGCCGTGCGACGAAACGGAGCGCGGCGCTCCGTGCGTCCCCGACGGGGCGGGCGGCTCCGGAACCACCTCGGCCTGCGAGCCAGGGTCATCACCGCCTTCGCCGTGGGAGCGCTGGCGCTCTCGTGCGTCATGGCCGGCATCACCTACTTCGCCGCCCGGCAGAGCATCCTCGCCGAACGCCAGGCCACCGCTCAGCGCCAGGCCTTCGTCAACGCGTCGCTCGTCGAGCAGTCGCTCCGGTCGTCGCGCACCGACCTCACCCAGCTCCTCGAGTCGGTGGACACCCTGCCGGGCTCACAGTCCGTGCTCCACACCGACGGGCAGTGGTATGCCACGTCCATCTCGGTGAGCCAGCGGACCCTCCCCCGTGCCCTGCGTGCCGAAGCCTCGGCTGGGAACGCGGCAACCCAGCGGTTCGTGGCGTCGGGAACCCCCCGCTTCGCCGTCGCGGTGCCCCTGCCCTCGGTCCACGCCGACTACTTCGAAGTCTTCTCCCTCTCCGAGGTGGCGAGCACGCTCCGGACGCTCGCCGCCGTGCTCGGTGCGGCCGCCCTCGTCACCGTGGTGGGCGGTGCCCTCCTCGGCGTCTGGGCCAGCCGCCGAACGCTCCGCCCGCTGGTCGGGGTGACCGACGCTGCGGTGGCCATCGCCGAGGGCAGCCTCGGCACCCGCGTCGACGCCGGCGACGACGCCGACCTGCAGACGCTGGCGGCGGCGTTCAACCGGATGGCAACCAACCTCCAGCAGCGCATCGAGCGGGAGGCCCGCTTCACCTCCGACGTGAGCCACGAGCTCCGCTCTCCCCTCACCACGCTGTCCGCCTCGGTCGCCGTGCTCCAGGCGCACCGGGACGAGCTCGAGCCCCGGGCCCAACGGGCCCTGAGCCTTCTGGACGACGACCTGGCCCGGTTCCGACGCATGGTCGACGACCTCCTCGAGATCTCCCGCTTCGACGCCGGCTCGGCTGAGCTGGCGCTCGACGACGTCGACCCGGTCGAGCTCGTCCGCCACGCCCTCGCCAACACTCCCGCCACGACCAGCGACGACCTCCGGGTGGACGTCGACCAGCGCGTCGCCGCCATCCGCCTCCGTGTCGACAAACGTCGCTTCGAGCGGATCCTCGCCAACTTGGTCGACAACGCCGCCCGCTACGCCGGGGGCGTCACGCGGGTCCTGGTCCGTCCCGGGCGCCCGGCGGGCGACGGCCGGGTGAGCTCGGTGCGGGTGGTCGTCGAAGACAACGGCCCGGGCATCGCTCCGGCCGAACGCGATCGTCTCTTCGAGCGCTTCTACCGAGGTGACCTGGCCGGTCGCCGCGCCGCCGGGGACGGCACCGGGCTCGGACTGTCGCTCGTAGCCGAGCACGTCAGGCTCCACCGAGGCAGCGTGTGGATCGAGGACGCACCAGGCGGGGGTGCGCGCTTTGTCGTCGAGCTCCCCGTCGACCCCCTCGACCCCGTCGGCGCCGAGGGCGGTGCGAACCGACCGGAGAGCGGCGGCGGACCGGCCGATCCGCCCCTCGCCGACCCGACCGGTCCCGCCCGGTACTCGTCGCCGCGGCCCGCTACCACGAGGGCACCATGAGGGTCCGCCGCACCGCCGTCTCCATCGTGGCCGCGCTCGGCGTCCTCCTCGCCGGCTGCGGGATCCCGACTGACGGCTCGCCGCAGGCCATCCCCCGCGCCGATGTCCCCTTCAAGCTGCTCGATCCCTCGCCCCCCAAGACGACGACGACCGTGCCGCCGGCCGTGGCTGTCCCCGAGACGGTCTTCCTGGTCGCTCCGGACCAGCACCTCGTGCCGGTCACTCGCGACGTCGCGCTCCCTGCCAGTCCGACGGCCATCCTCGGCGCCCTGCTCGACGGGCCGACGGAGGCCGAGTCGGCAGCGGGCCTCCAGAGCTTCCTCAGCGCCTCGCCGTCCCAGGTCACCGTGTCGGTGTCCTCGGGGGTGGCCACGGTCGACTTCCGGACGAACCCCTTCCAGCTCGTGCTCGACCAGACCCTCGCCGTCGCCCAGGTGGTCTACACGGCGACCGCGCAAACTGGCGTCACCTCCGTGCTCATCGAGATCAAGGGGCAGTCGGTGGACGTGCCGACGGCCGCCGGCGTCCAAGTCGGGCGCCCGGTCACCCGCCTCGACTACCTGGCCGAGGCACCCGGCCCGACCACCACTCCTTCGACCTCGTCCACCACCACGGTGCCGTCCGGCTGACGGCCGCCCGTTCGGAGTCGAGCCTGCGGACCTCTCCGCCGACGGCGCTCACCGCCGTCGAACGGCGCTCACCGCTGTCGCAGTGACGATCAGTGCGACCAGGCCAGCCGGGGAGCGCCTGACCACAGGTGCTCGAGGTCGTAGAAGGACCGTGCCTCCTCGAGGAACACGTGGACCAGGACGTCCCCGTAGTCCATGAGCACCCACCGGGCATCATCGAGCCCTTCGACACGGAGTGGTCCGGGCCCACCGCTCGCTTTCACCTGCCGCTCGACCTCCTCGACGATGGTCCGCACTTGGCGGACGTTCGTCCCGCTGGTGATGACGAAGGCCTCGGTCACCGACAACAGGTCTCCCATCACCAGGACCACCGTGTCTAAGCCGCCCTTGGACGCCGCAGCATCGGCGACGACCGTGCACCGCTGACGGGTGGCCTCGGGGAGGTCCCCGCGTCCACCGTCCGTCCCTGCCGAGCCGACCTCGAGCCCGGAGCGGTCCGGACGGGGTACGCCACCGGTGCCGCCGCCGGCGCCAGCACCGGCAGCGTCAGATGGGGCATCGGCAGATGTGGCAGGAGCGGCAGCAGGGAACACGGTCATCACGTGCGCTTGCCTCCTCTGGGCGCCGAGGCGCCCGAGCTGGTCGTGGGGTGGACAGGGAGGGTGGCGGCCGAGGCAATCCCGGCCGGACGGGGTGGACGACGGTCGCGGGCGACGCCGAGGACCAGCACGGTGGCAACCAGGCACGCAGCCACGACGACCACGCACGCCCATGCCACCCGCCGCCGGTGCCGCCGGGCCTCGCGGACGGCACGCCGCCCACCATCAGCGGTCCCGCCCCCAGACGGGGCCGCCATGCCCACCACTACCGGGGCATCCGGCGTCGAGGTCGGAGCACTCGCCTCGGGGGCGGCGGCACCCGCGGGGGCGGCGGCACCCGCAGGGGCAGCAGGCTGCTCGAGGGTCGGATCGACCCGATCCGGACCGGCCGGGCACGCGTCGACCTCACTCGGCCCTGACCGGTGGTGCGTGGCGGGCGCCGGACGCGGTGGGTGTCTGGACCATCGGGGCTGCCCGGGGCCGACCCGACCACCACCACCCTCCCACCGTCGCCGCCGGGCACCGGGTGCGAACCTCTCGGTGTCCTGCTCGACCGACGGGGTGCGGGCGCTCATCTCCTCGTAGCGTACAGACCGCGCGCTCGGATGCAACGCATGACTGCGTCGGGGACCAGGTCGCCGACCGGCTGGCCGGCCTCGAGGCGCGTCCGAACCTCGGTGCTCGAGATGTCGACCGGCGTGACCGGGACGACCACCGCCCGCCAGCCCGGCGGGGCCGGGAC
The DNA here is from genome assembly GCA_049964655.1 of Acidimicrobiales bacterium. Classification (GTDB taxonomy): domain Bacteria; phylum Actinomycetota; class Acidimicrobiia; order Acidimicrobiales; family RAAP-2; genus JAJZJT01. The sequence goes on along the minus strand of JBMFXC010000041.1, from coordinate 3,413 downwards.
CAGCGGGGAGCCCGGACGGTCGACGACGGCGAGGGCGACGAGCTCCGCCAGACGGTGCTCGTCACGCCAGGTGGGCAGGTCGGGGACGACATCTGCGCCCACCACAAGGGTGAGCTCGCGACCGGGGTCCTCGGCCAGGAGCTCCTCTGCGGTGTCCACCGTGTAGGAGGGCCCGCCACGATCGATCTCCCTCCGGCACGGGACGAGGCCCGGCCAGCCGGCCACCGCCGCCTGTACCAGGGCGTAGCGGTCCTCGGCCGGGGTGACGACACCCCGGGCCAACTTCTGCCAGGGCTCGTTGGCGACCACCAAGAGGACCTGGTCGAGCCCGAGGGCGCGGCGCACCGTCTGGGCCACCTCGAGGTGGCCGCGGTGGACGGGGTCGAAGGTACCGCCGAAGAGCCCGAGCCTCGTTCTGGCCACCGCTGCTCAGGTGCCGGCCAGGGCGGCCACCACGGGGGCGAACGCCTCCATCTCCGCCTGGTGGACCACGACGTAGGAGAAGCCGAAGCGGCTCCGTCGCTCCGACAAGGTCGCCACCAGGTCCTCGACGGTGCCGACCAGGGCGACGGGCGAGCCGTCCACGACCGCCGGGTCGACGGCGAACAGGTCGGCGAGCCGGGCGACGGCCGCACGGCGGTCGGCGACCACCTGGACGAGGAAGGTGAGGCACTGGAGCTCGAGCTCGTCGGCACGCTCCCCCGCTGCTGCTCGGACCCATCGCACGCGCTCGTCGTAGTGCTCGGCCGTCGCCGTGGCGATGACCTCAGGGCCGACGGCACCGGCGGCCAGCGAGGGATTGACCCCGACGATGTCGGCCATCCGAGCAGCCAGCGACAGCACGCGTCGTCCACCCCCACCCACAAGCAGCGGCGGGTGGGGGCGCTGGACGGGCCGGGGGGTACCGACCAGCCCGCTGACCTGGTAGTGCTCGCCGGCGAAGGTCACCGGCTCACCCGACCACAGCCCCTTGACGACCTCGAGGCTCTCGGCCATCCGGGCGATCCGGGTCCTCGGAGGGTCGAGGCCGATGCCCGCCGTGTCGTAGTCCCTCGTCATCCATCCTGCCCCCAGCCCGACTTCGAGGCGTCCCCCCGACAGCACGTCGAGGGTGGCCAGCTCCTTGGCCACCACCACAGGGTGGCGATAGTCGTTGCCGAGGACGAGCGTCCCCACCCTGAGGGTGGTGGTGGCCTCGGCGGCGGCGGTCAGGGCGACCAACGGACCGAACTGGTCGTCGAAGTGGTCGGGGATGAAGAGCGTCGAGTACCCGAGTGCCTCGGCGTCCTGTGCCAGCCGTCGCCACTCGGTGGGCCCCTCGGCGCGGGAGAGCTGGAGGCCGAAACGGAAGGGACGGACCATTGCACGAGCCTAGGGCGTCACGTCGTACGCTGAGGCCGTGCCTGACGTCGCCTCTGCCCCGTCCGTGTGGGCTCCCGGCTCGTGGCGGGAGCGGCCCGCCGCGCAACAGCCCGACTGGCCCGACCCGGCTGCCCTGGAGGACGTCCACACCCGCCTGGCCAACCTGCCCCCGCTCGTCTTCGCCGGCGAGGCCCGGGCCCTCACGACCACGCTCGGCGAGGTGGCCTCCGGCCGCGCCTTCCTGCTCCAGGCCGGGGACTGCGCCGAGTCGTTCGCGGAGTTCACCGCCGACAACATCCGCGACAAGCTCAAGGTCATCCTCCAGATGGCGGTCGTCCTCACCTACGGGGCAGGGGTCCCGGTAGTCAAGGTCGGCCGTATCGCCGGACAGTTCGCCAAGCCCCGTTCGTCGCCCACCGAACGGGTCGGCGACGTCGTCCTCGACTCGTTTCGGGGGCACATGGTCAACGACGACGCTCCGGTGCCGTCAGCCCGGGTCCCCGACCCCGAGCGACTGGTCGCCGCCTACCACCAGTCGGTGGCCACGCTCAACCTGCTCCGGGCCTTCACCAAGGGCGGGTTCGCCGACCTCACCCAGGTCCACGCCTGGAACCAGGCCTTCGTCTCCTCCTCTCGTGAGGGACGGCGCTTCGAGGGGATCGCCGAGGGGATCGACCGGGCGTTGCGCTTCATGGCCGCCTGCGGGATCGACCTGTCGGGCGAGCGCTCCCTCCACGAGGTCGACTTCTGGACGAGCCACGAGGCCCTGATCCTCGACTACGAGGAGGCGTTGACCCGTCGCGACTCGCTGACCGGGCAGTGGTACGACTGCTCGGCCCACATGCTCTGGGTCGGCGAGCGCAGCCGCCAGCTCGACGGCGCCCACTGCGAGTTCCTCTCGGGCGTCGGCAACCCGGTTGGCGCCAAGGTCGGTCCGACGGCCACCGCCGAGGACGTCGTGCGCCTGTGCGAGCGCCTGAACCCCGATCGCGTCCCGGGTCGGCTCACCCTGATCACCCGCTTCGGCGCGGCAAAGGTCACCGAGCACCTCCCACCCCTGCTCGAGGCGGTGCGCGCCGAAGGGCACCCTGTCGTGTGGACGTGCGACCCCATGCACGGCAACACCATCACCGCCGAGGACGGCCGCAAGACGCGCCGGTTCGACGACATCCTCGCCGAGCTGAAGGGGTTCTTCGCCGCCCACCGCCAGGTGGGGACCTGGCCGGGCGGGGTCCACGTCGAGCTGACCGGCGACGACGTGACCGAGTGCCTCGGTGGGGTCGAGGACATCGGCGAGGGACAGCTCCACGAGCGCTACACGACGACGTGCGACCCCCGCCTGAACGCCCGCCAGGGCCTCGACCTCGCCTTCCGCGTCGCCGAGCTGTTGCGGGCGTAAGCCGCCCCGGCCGCTGCCCCAGCCCAACCTGGGGACCAGCAGGGCCAGCGGGCGACCGAGCGGGGAGCCCAGCGGGGCTGGCGGGGACCCGGACCGGCAGCCGGACGAGTGGGGCGGACGAGGGAGGCGGGCCTCGAGCCCAGATGGACGGAGAGCGTTGACCCGGCCCGCTCAAGGCGGAAGACTCTGGAGCCGATACGCAAGAGGACGGCGTCGACGAACCGCGTCACCTAGCACGCAGCGCAGCGCCGGTGGCGCACCGTGTCGGACCGTCCACCCTGAACCGTCCGCCACCACCGGAGCACACCTGCCATGAGCCTGCCGCCCAAGCGTGCCGTCGCCCGGACCACCAGCCGCCTCGCCCTCGCCCTCGCCGTGGTCCTCGGCGTGACCGTCGCCGTGGTGGCGACCGGTCCGGTCCGCAAGGCACACGCCTCCCCGCTCGTGCCTGCCTACTGGCTGGTCACCTCCGACGGAGGCATCTTCACCTTCGGCGGCGTGCCGTTCTACGGCTCGATGGGCGGCCACCCCTTGAACAAGCCCATCGTCGGCATGGCGGCCACCCCCGACGAGGGTGGCTACTGGGAGGTGGCCGCTGACGGGGGGATCTTCTCCTTCGGGGACGCCCAGTTCTACGGCTCGATGGGGGGGC
>JBMFXC010000040.1:6076-23009 GCA_049964655.1 Acidimicrobiales bacterium | reverse complement strand
CCAGTCCTCGAGCGAGCAGTACCGCTCCCAGCAGCCGGGCGCAGACAGCATGTACGCGTGGACCGGCCCGTCGCCGCCGGGGACCATCGCCCCGCATCCGACACAGCGCACCTCGCGCAACCCGGACCCACCCGTCGGCCAAGCCCCGAAGGCCCCACCACCCGCTCGGCCATCACCTCCATCCACCCCAACATGCTGCACGAGCAACGTCACCTCTCGCCCATCTCGCCGAGTAGGGCACTGCCCTACGCTGCGGTAGGGCTGCGTAGGGCAAACCGGGCCACGAGGCACGCCTTCAACGCCACTCCACGCGAAACCCCAGCGTGCTCCCGGTGTGGCGGCCGCATCTCGTGCGTAGGGCTGCGTAGGGCAGGGTGATCATTCACCCATAATCAGGTCGACAAACCCTGTGGATAACCCCGTGGGAATGCCACGAAACAGCACGAACGATAAGGCCCGTCAGCCCGAAAGGCGCGAAGATTCAAAGCACAGGGTGGAGGTGAAGGGACTCGAACCCTCGGCCTCTACATTGCGAACGTAGCGCTCTACCAGCTGAGCTACACCCCCGGGCCGACGACGATCGTAGCCCGTCCGAATCGGCAGTCGGACAGCGAGCTGATCTGACGGCTATGGGGCTCGACAACGAGCTCGGGCGGTTCGGTGACCCGCCAGGGTGACGGGCGGTCAGGGGTCGGAACAACCGAACCCTCCCACTTACGGACCAGCCGTGCTCGTGGACCCGGACGTGGTGGTGGTCGACGACCCGGAGGTGGACCCGGACGTGTACCCAGACGTGGACCCGGACGTGGTGGTGGTCGACGACCCGGAGGTGGACCCGGACGTGTACCCAGACGTGGACCCGGACGTGGTGGTGGTCGACGACCCGGAGGTGGACCCGGACGACGTGCCAGACGTGGGCCCCGACGTGGTGGTGGTCGACGACCCGGAGGTGGACCCCGACGACGTGCCAGACGTGGGCCCCGACGTGGTGGTGGTCGACGACCCAGACGACGTGCCAGACGTGGGCCCCGACGTGGTGGTCGACGTCGGGGTCGTGCTCGTCGGAACGGCGGGCGGGACCACCGACCCGCTCCCAGGTGTGCCACCGACGCCGCCCGGCGGTACGAAGGTGAACAGCTCGGTGACGCAGTCGGTCGGCTGCGTGGCGATGACGACGTCGACACCGGGTTCCGACCCGAAGGACCAGACGGCGAGCGGCGGACCCGTAGCAAGGCAGGAGAAGGCGGGGTCACTGGTCTGGACCCCGGTCACGGTCCCGATAGCCGACAGGCCGCCGGCGGCCGAGGGAGCCGCTCCCGCTGGCACTGGGGCGAGGGTGACCGTGGATCCCTGCCACTGGGCGGTCGTCACGCCACCGGGTTCGGTGGTCGTCGTCGAGACCGAGGGCGAGGTGGACACCGGGCCGGTCGAGAGGTCCTTGACCGCCGGAGCCTTGCCGAGCAGCGCCGCCAGCATGGCCGGGTCGTTGCCGTCCATGCCCAGCGCCCAGATGCCGAGCCCGGCGATGCCCTCGGCGTTGGCGAGCTCGGCTTTCATGGCGAGCGACGTCGGGTCGTCGTAGTACGTCTCATGCCACTGCCCGCCTACCTGGTATGACGTCCAGGCCGTGTCGGTGCCTGGGTCCCAGTAGGTCGGGTGACCGGACGCGGCGATCTGTGCGTAGCTGAGCGGCGTCTCCCCCCCCATCGCCGGAGCGCCGAGGGTGCCGTTGGCGGTCGGCCAGTCGTAACCGTAGAAGGGCACACCGAGGATCACCTTCTGCGGCGGGACGACGGCGAGGTACTGACGGAGAGTCTCGGCGTCGTTGAACCCACCGCCGACCAGCGGTGCCGTCGGGCCCGGCGTGACGGGATCGTTCATGTCGTACGCCATCACGAAGAAGGCGTCGACAGCCGGTGCCAACTTGGGGATGTCGTAGAAACCGGCAGGGTCGCCCGCTGAACTGGCGTAGGTCGCCATCGTGACCTGCCAGTGAGGATCGGCGGCCCGCAGCACCGACGAGACGGTCGTGATGAGCGACGTGAGCCCGTGACGGTCGGCGCTGCCCTGCCCCTCGAAGTCGAAGTTGACACCGTCGAGATGCTTGGCCTCGACGGCACCCACCAGGGCGTGGGCCAACGTCGCCGGTGCCGCCGGGTCGTGGGTGAGCTGGTCAAGCGTGCTCTGGTTGAAGCAGGTGACCGTCAGGACGACGCGGTCGCCAGCGGCGTGGGCCCGGTCCACGAGGTCGACGAGGTCTTGGCTCTGGTACCCGTTCCACCCGGGTCCGCTCTGCTGCAGCGTGCCGTCTCCGTTCACGTCGATGCTGAAGTACGCAATGGTCGTGAGGTCGGCGACGTCGAAGGACCCCGCACTGGGGAGCGTCCAGTACGGCGCGTACCCGAAGATCTCGTGAGGCCGCAGCGGTCCGGCTCCCGCCAGCGACGGAGGGGTCGGGGTCGGGGTGGTGGTCGCCGGGGCGAGGTGGACGACCGGCATGTCGGCCAGTGCGATGACGGCGGCACGGTTGCCACCGGCAAAGCGCATCGCTGGCGGACGTCCTCCGCTCACCCGACCGGTAGCCAGCGTCGACGTTGCCCCACCGGCCACGAGGACGAGCGCGGCGCAACCGACGGCCAGCGGCGCGAGACGACGCGAACCCTGACCGTGGCGGGGGGCCGGGACGGCGGGGAACGGCGACGACACCCGCCTGCCGGCTTCGGCGACCTGGTCTGCCACCACCGAAGCGAGGGCTCGTGCCCACAACCAGACCCGCATGGCCAACCCCGGCCGAGCGGGGACGAGGGCCTCCGCCCACCGGCGCGACCACCCGGCAAGGGCACGGAAGAACACGACGAGATCGGGGGCGGCAACGGCGAAGTGGTGGACCTCGGTGCCACCCGGGACGCCGGGGCGTTCCTCGGTCACCTCCAGCAGTTGCCCGGTGCCGGGGTCTGACGGGTCGGCGGGTTCCTCCGCCCCGAAGCCGCGGAGTCGCTCCCAGGGCACCAGGGTGGGCACGTCGTCCCAGGCGCTCCCCCCCGGAGCGATGACGAGGCCCGGCTCGGTGAGCCCGAGGACGGCAGCGGCCGCCTCGCCCCTTCGCGCTCGGGGCGCCGCGGCGAGCGACGTCGCTGCGACCTCGACAGGTCCGGTCCCCTCGGCCGTCCCTGTCTCGACGGGAGTGGCCTGTACCGCGAGTGCATCGAGACGACGCGCCACCACGCCCACCGACGCACCAGCGGGCGCACGCCTCCGGTCAGACCGCATCCGGCCGGTCAGCCGGGTCGCCGTCGCCGACACCGTCGAGCGGGCTCTGGTCAATAGCGCAATAGTCTGGTGCAACCGTCCCCCATGAGCAAGGTGAGTGGTGGTAGAACTACTCTCAGTCATCGATTGGTCGAGGTTGTCTGCGAAGCGACGCCGGGGAGACCCACGTGGTGCCACCGACGACGGCTGGCGGGTGCCGCGGGCGATCAAGCCCACCTGACACCATCGGAACAGGCGGGCCAGGAGTTGAGACATGACGCGACATCGAGCCCCCGGGCAAGCAGCACCCTGGTGCGCCGCAGGTGGTGACTGAGCCGTGCTCTTCGTCGAGATCTTTCGCCTTCTCCTGGTCATGGCAGGTGCCGTCGGCGGCCTCGAGCTCGGTCACCACGTAGCGCCGGGGGGCCACGGACCCCTCGTCGGCATGGTCCTCGGCGCTGCCGTCTCCTACGTCCTCGGTGGCGTGGTGGGCCGCTTGCTCGATCGGGGGCTCCAGTTCGCCGTCCGGCAACTGCGCACCATGCCAGCCGGCGAGGTGTTCGCCGCCACCATCGTCGCCACCTCCGGCCTCCTCCTCGGCGTGGTGGTCGGCCTGCCGTTCTTCTACCTCTTCCGCTCGGGCGTCGAGCTCCTCGTCGCCGCCGCCTTCGCCTGGGTGCTCGCTACCCTGGGGTGGCGCCTCGGCGCGGCCAAGGGCCGCCAGGTGGTGGCTGCCGCCGGGCTCTCTCGCCTTCTTGCCCCGCCGGCAGAGCCACCCCCTGGGTACGCCCTCCTCGTCGACACGTCCGCCATCCTCGACCGGTTCGTGCTCATCCTGGGCCGTTCGGGCCTCCTGCCCGCCGGCGTGGTCGTTCCCCAGTTCGTCCTCGACCAGGTCCAGACCCTGGCCGACGCTCCCGACCCGGTGTCGTCACGACGGGCGCGGCGGGGGCTCGAGGCCCTCGAAGCGCTGCGCGGTCTCGGAGTGCCGGTACACGTGTCGACCGACGAGGTGCCCGAGGTCGACGACCCGACGGTGAAGTTGCTCACGGTGGCACGGAGGCTCGGACTGCGGATCGGGACGTGCTCGCAAGATGTGGTCGCCCGCGCCGGAGACTGGGACCTGCCCGCTGTCGACCTGCGCCGGTTGACCACCGAGCTCACCCCCGACCATCCGCCCGGGGAACGACTCACCATCGACCTCGTGAAAGAGGGCCGCCAGCCTCGTCAGGCCATCGGCTACCTGCCCGACGGCGACATGGTCGTCGTCAACGACGCTTCCCACCTCGTCGGCACCGGCAACGTGCACGTAGCCGTTCTCTCGACCCGGCCCACCAACCAGGGGCTGCTCCTCTTCGCCCGCCTGGTCACCGAGGCGCCCCCAGCGCCGGCTCCGGACCAGCCCGTCGAGCGACGGACGGGAGCCGCCCAGGGAGCCGCCAGCACGGCCTGAGCACGGCGCCTCCCGGGGCTGGCCCGCGACTCGACGATCCTGCGGTCACCGCTGGCGAGCCGTCAGGGACCGGCGAACGGTCGACTGGGCGTCTGCGTGCCCAAGCCCCCTGGTGCCCGAACCCGCGAACGGTTCAGGAGGCCTTGACGACGTTGACCAGCTTGGTCAGCGTGTCCTTGGCGTCACCGAAGAGCAAGGTTGTCTTCGGGTCGAAGAGCAGCTCGTTGTCGATGCCGGCGAACCCCGGTCGCATCGAGCGCTTGAGGAACACCACGTGCTGTGCCTGGTCGGCGTGGATGATGGGCATCCCGTAGATGGGGCTTCCGGGCGACGTCTGAGCGGCGGGGTTCACCGTGTCGTTGGCCCCCACCACCAAGGCGACGTCGGCGGTCGCCAGCTCGGGGTTCGCCTCGTCCATCTCCTTCAGCTCGTCGTAGGGAACGTTCGCCTCGGCGAGGAGCACGTTCATGTGCCCTGGCATGCGGCCGGCCACCGGGTGGATGGCGTAGAACACCTCGACGCCCTTCTCCTTCAGGAGGTCGGCAAGCTCGCGGATGGTGTGCTGAGCCTGGGCCACGGCGAGACCGTAACCCGGGATGATGACCACCTTGTGGGCGTAGGCGAGAAGCACGCCGATGTCCTCGGGCGTCCCCGCCCGGACTGGTCGAGTCTCGCCCGAGCCGTCGGCACCTCCGGCGGCGGTCACGACAGAGCCGAACGCCGAGAAGAGGATGTTGGGCAGCGACCGGCCCATGGCTTTGCTCATCATGCGGGTGAGCAGGATGCCCGACGCGCCCACCAACGTGCCGGCCACGATGAGCAGGTTGGAGTCGAGCGTGAAGCCGGACGCGGCCACCGCCAGGCCGGTGAAGGCATTCAGCAGGGAGATGAGGACCGGGACGTCGGCACCGCCGATGGGGAGCACGAAGATGACGCCCAAGACCAGTGACAGCACTGCCATCGCCACCAGCAGCGGGGTGGACCCCGTGACGAGCGTGGCCAAGGCCAACCCGAGGATGGCCGCACCGACGAGGGCGTTGATCACCTGCTGGCCCGGATAGGTGACGGGCCTGCCCGTCATCAGCTCCTGCAGCTTGGCAAAGGCGATCACGCTGCCCGAGAACGACACGCACCCCACCAGGACGCCGAAGAGGACCTCGCCGATGCGGTAGACGGCGGGCTTGGCAGGGTCCTCGATGAGGAAGACGGTGAGCGAGATGAGGGCGGCGGCACCTCCACCGACGCCGTTGAACACGGCCACCATCTGCGGCATCGCCGTCATCTTCACGAGGCGGGCGACCGGCACGGCGATGGCCGCTCCGACCACCATGGCCACGACGGCGAGCACCAGGTTCGTACCGCTCGAACGCAGGGACGGGTCCGAGAAGGTGAAGGCGATGGCGAGGGCGGCGGCGGCGGCGCCGGCCAGGTTGCCCCGACGTGCATGGCGCGGCGAGCTGAGGCCCTTGAGCGCGTAGATGAAGCCGATAGCGGCGACCAGATAGACGAGGTCGGTCCACGTTGCGAGGGTCACTTGGCCCCCCCGTCTGTCGTCGACGACGAGCCGCCCTCGGTCTGGCCGGAACCCTTGGCCGGACGGTCGGCCGGCTTGGCCTTGAACATCTCGAGCATCCGGTCGGTGACCACGAAGCCCCCGACCACGTTGAGCGTGGCCAGGACGACGGCGAAGAAGGCCAAGGTCACTTGGACCGCACCATGGGCCTGGCCCATGACCAGCATCGTCCCGACGAGCACGATGCCGTGAACGGCGTTCGACCCGGACATGAGCGGGGTGTGCAGGATGCTCGGCACTTTCGAGATCACTTCGTTGCCGACGAACGCGGCCAGCACGAAGATGGTCAGGAACTCGACGATGCCTGTGGTTGTCATTGACCCGCCTCCCTCTGCTGGTCGCTTTCGGTCCCGGCGTCACCCTCCCCAGCGGGTGACGGTTCCGGCTCGCCACGCTGGTCGGCGACCGGCATGGTGGGGGTGGGGAGCCCGAGCGCCTCGGCAGTCGGGGCGTGGACGACCTCGCCGGAGCGGACGACGCACGTCCCGGCCACGACCTCGTCTTCGAAGTCAGGGACGAGCACGCCGTCCGTCACCAACAGGTCGAAGAAGTTGGCGACGTTGCGGGCATAGAGGAAGCTCGCGTGCGTCGCCATCGAGGCCGGCGGGTTCGTCAGTCCGACGATGGTCACGCCGCCGACGACCACGTCCTCGCCCGCCCGGGTCAACGCGCAGTTGCCACCCGAGTCGGCAGCGAGGTCGATGACCACCGCACCATCGCCCATGGCAGAGACCATCTCCTCGGTCACCAGCACCGGCGCCTTGCGTCCGGGGATCTGGGCCGTCGTGATCACCACGTCGGCAGCGGCCACCTCGGCGGTCAACAGCTCCTGCTGACGAGCCAGCTCCTCGGCGGTCTGCTCTCGGGCATACCCGCCAGCCCCCTCACGCGTCTCGAGGCCGAGCTCGACGAAGTGGGCACCGAGCGACGCCACTTCCTCCTTGGCTGCCGCCCGGACGTCATACGCCCGTACGACTGCACCCAGGCGACGAGCCGTGGCGATGGCCTGCAGGCCGGCCACCCCGGCACCCATCACCAGCACCTTGGCCGGAGGGACCGTACCGGCGGCCGTCATGAACATGGGGAAGAACTTGGCGAGATGCTGGGCTGCCGCCAGGCCCGCCCGGTAGCCGGACACCGTCGCTTGCGACGAGAGCGCGTCCATCGACTGGGCCCGGCTGATCCGGGGCAGGAGGTCGAGGCTGAAGATGGTCGTGGAGCGCCCGGCCAGCGCCCGGACGGCCTCGGGATCGGCCAGCGGCTGGAGGAAGCCCACCCCCGCGATCCCCTCAGGCAGACGGCCGGCCTCCTCGACGGTGGGGGGCCGGACCCAGGCGAGCACGTCCCCGGCGCCGACGACGGCACGGACGTCGGCAACCACCTCGGCGCCGGCATCGCGATAGGCGTCGTCGGAGAACCGAGCCGACGAGCCGGCCCCCTGCTCCACCACCACCTCGACACCCGACCCAACCAGCTTCTTCGCCACTTCGGGGACGATCGCCACGCGCGTCTCCCCCGGGAAGAGCTCTTTCCTCACGGCGAGTTTCACGGCCAGTGGTATAGCTGGAAATGCCGGCCCTCGGCCACAACATCACGCAGCGTGGCAATTGTCGCTCGTCGTGCGGACCGTCGGTCGAGGCCGCTACGGCCCGTATCGGTGATCACGAAGGCGTCGGATCGCCCTCCGATTGGCGAGAGCCGCCCGCACGTCGCGAGGGAGCCGCCTTCTTCGCCCCTGCGGCCCTCGATGCCGTCGAACGGGTCGATCCCTTGGTCGTGCCGGAACGGGTGGCCGGTTCGTGACCAGCCTCGTCCGCCTCGTTCGCCTCGTCCACCTCGTCTCCCCCATCCGCCTCCTCACGCTCGTCAGCCTCGGGCGTGTCACCTGAGGGGGTGGCGTCGGTCGCCTCGTCGACCGGAGCGGCATCGCTCTCGTCGACCGGAGCGGCATCGCTCTCGTCGACCGGGACGGGCAGGGGAACGGGTCGGCCATCGGTGAGCCGGCGCGGTGCATCGAGCGAGAAGTGCGGAACGGTCTCGGTGGTGGCCAGTACGCGCGCTGCCGCACCGGTGAGCAGTGGGGCGAAGAACGGTCCGTAACCGGCGTCGACGCCCAAGGCTCGTAGGAGCGCCAGATGACGAGGACGCGCCAGACCCTCGGCGATCACGGCCATGCCCAGCGCATGAGCCATGCGCACCACCGTCTCGACCACCAGTCGGTCCATGCCGTCGGCTGCCTCGAGCCCGACGACGAACGAGGCCCCGACGCACACCGTTGCGACGGAGCGCCGCTGGAAGGGCTCGAAGCTCGACCACGACGTGCCCACGTCCGTCACGGCAAGCTCGACACCCATGCTCGTCAGCTCGCCCAGGTCGGTGGCGGCATCGCCGTCGGCGACCACGGGCTCGGCCACCTCGAGCGTGAGACGGTGGGCTGCCAGACCGGACATCTCGAGGGCGACGGCTACCGCCTTCGACGCCTCGCCTTGGCGCAGCTGAGCGAGCGAGCATTGCACGGCGAGCTGGATGCTCGGCGACCAACAGGCCGCATCCTCGCAAGCCTGAGCGAGCATCCACCGCCCGAGCGCCACGATCGTCCCGTTCTGCTCCGCCCACGGCACAAGGCGTTCGTGAGGAACGACGCCGTGCTCGGGGTGGACCCAGCGGAGACGCGCCTGCAGACCGAGCAACCGCCCGTCCGTCAGGTCGACGACAGGCAGATAGTCAACGGCCGGCGCCCCCTTGAGGGGGATGGACGGTGGCTCCAGCGTCATGTGGAGCTCCTGGCTCGAGGTGGACGTAGACGGGCTGCGACCATACATGGGCGGGCAACGCTCCGAGCACGGTCCATGCACCTCACGCTGCCACGATCGACCGAACCGTCGCCACACTTGAGACCTCGGCTGCCGCGTCACGCCGGTTCTCACTCAGCGTGGTCACGCACCGCGACGCCGAGCCGGCCCGTCGGTCAGCCTGAGCGGGCTCCGAGTGTCCTCGCTCTGCCGTCCCACGGTCAGCAGACGCTCGCCCGCACGTCCGAGGTCACCCGGTATCGCGCGTGGCCGAGCGAGTGGCCCCGGTCGACACGAGCCATTTCACCGGGAGGGGCCACGTTCACCGGGAGGGGCCACGGGGCGGTCCCACTGGAAAGGATCTGTCACCTCTCCAGACACCATCGACCTGGAGCCGCCACTGCTCGTGATCGTCAACTCGCTCGACGCGCTGATCAGCAGACAATCCTCGACACCTCAGGGCCGTCCGCATACCGTGCTGGCGTTAGACGCCACACGCATTCCGTGGGCAGCGGAGGCGGGACGCACTGCCAGGGAGGCCCGATGTCCGACCGCAAACCGAAGCTCGATACTCGTCTCCCTATTTCGGGGCCTCCGCTCGCCCAGGTCGCGGTGCCCGACATCTTCAATGGGGCGGACGACGATCCGCCCCCGTTCCGCGAGCGCCGTTCTCGCAAGGACCGCCGAGCCCGTCGCGGTCGGGACACGCCGATGACCATCGCCGGTGTGGGCGCCGTCACCGGTTACGGGTGGGGTCGCAAACAGATCTGGGACGGCTTTCGGATGGGCGAGTCGGCCGTGCGACTGGCCACCGGGTTCGGCGAGTTCATCAAAGGTGGATCGGCCTACGCCGCAGTCATCCGCAGTTCCGACGACGAACCTGACGGACCCAGTCGCTACACCCGGGCACTGCGCTTCGCTGCCCGGGAGGCGATCGCAGACGCCCGCGAGCGGGGCTGGCGGCCCGGTCCGGTCGTCGGCATCGTGCACAGCATGGTCTTGGGCGACGTCGAGATGTGGCGCGATTTCTACCGGTTCGAGGGAAAGCGGACGAGCCCCCGGAGGTGGGTCCAGCTGATGCCGTCGACGGTCATCACCATGGTGATGAAGGAGAACAGCTTCAACGGCCCCGTCCTGTCCGTGTCCGCCATGTGCTCGTCGGGCAACGCCGGCCTGCTGACAGCGAAGTCGTGGCTCGACAACAACATCGCCACCGACGTCCTGCTGTTGGCCACCGACCTGTCGGGCATCGTCGAGAACTTCCGGTGGTTCTCCGACCTCGGCGTGGCCGTGCTCGACCGGCCGCCGCTCGATGCCTGCCGGCCCTTCCAGGAGGGCAGTCGGGGGTTCGTAGGTGGCGAAGCAGCCGTGGCCATGGTGCTCTCGGCGGACACGGCTGGCGCTTATGGCCGGGTACTCGGAGGTGCCATGACCCACGACGCGTTCCACCCGATCACCATCGCCCCAGACCTCGCACAAGTCCGGAACGCCTTCACCCTTGCCCTGGAGAACGCTGGCGTCGAAGCTGCAGAGGTCGGTTACGTCAACGCCCACGGCCCGGGGACGGCCCAGTGCGACGCGGCCGAAGGACAGATCTTGGACGAGCTGTTCCCAGAGGCCCACGGCATCTACTCGATGAAGCCCTTCACCGGGCACTGCCAGGCGGCCGCAGGTGCCGTAGAGCTCCTGGCCACGTTGTTCTCGTACGAGACTGGCGTGATCCCCGCCCCCCCACGTGTTGCGCCTGGCCATCCTCGCTTGGTCGATGGCAGTACGGAGCGGAAGCGGGGGCTTGAGGTCAAGTCCTCGATCGGCATGGGTGGCTTGAACGCGGTCGTCGTCGTGGACGCGCCGGGGACCATCGCACCCTGACCTCGATGGGGACTGGCCGGCGGGTCCCATCTCTTCGACGACGCGACCTGCCCTCTTCCCTCAAGGAAGCGGGCCGATCGGCCGAAGATCAGTCGTGGCCGTGGAGCAACCGGGGGATGGCGTGCGAAACGAGGTCGTGACGGGGACGGGAGACGGTCGCTCTGCGACGGTCGCGCGGAGCGGGCCGAGCACCCCGTCACCGTTCCCATGGATGGACGTCATCAATTCGGAGACCGTCAACTCCCTCGCCTGGTTCTACGACATCGACGAAGACGTCGTACGGTGGTCGTCCTCCGTGGAGGCGTTCTTCGGCTTCCCCGATGAATCCACTGGCTTCGCTGCGGGCGGGCCAGACGGGACCCATCCCGTGCTCTCGCTCGGCGACGCGTTGGTCGAGCCGGTGCTCGCTTCGATCCGCGCTGGGGCGGCGTCCGAGGACTACGACCTGCGCACCCTCGTCACGGACCCGGCCGGTGGGCAGCACGAGGTCATCGTGCGCGCCTCGGCAGTGCAGTCGCAGGGTGGCCCGACGCAAGCAGGGTTGGCAGTCGACGGCCGAGCCGGCTACATCGGCGTGGTCGTCGACATTTCGCGCCAACATGCTGTCACCCAGGCGCTTGGCGACATCGCCGACCGGTTCCAGCTCCTCACGGACCTGAGCCCGGACGTCATCGTGGTCCACCAAGACGGCATGCTCGTCTACGGCAACCCCGCTGCCGTGCGTGCCGTGGGCGCCGAGACGATGGAGCAGTGCTACGGCTGGCCGGTCAGTGCCTTCGTGCACCCCGACGACATGCCGGGCGTAGCCGAACGAATCAGCCAGTTGCGTGAGCACGGGCAGATCGCCGAGCACGGCGACCTTCGCATCATCGGGCTCAACGGAGACGTCCGGTACATGGACGTCGTGAGCGTGCTCACGACGTGGAACGGCCGACCCGCTCACCAGGTGATCATGCGTGACCTCTCCGAGCGGCGGGCAGCCGAGGCAGCCGCTCGCTACCGGGCCAGCCTCGTCGCCCACGTCTCCGACGCCATCATCGGCATCGACAGCGAGGGGCGCATCGACAGTTGGAACGAGGCAGCAGAGGCGATCTACGGCTGGTCCGAGCGCGAGGTCGTCGGACGCTCGCTGGTCTCCATCGTGAGCGGTTCGGAGACAGACAGCGCGTCAGCCATCGAACGCGGCGAGCGCGTCCACGTGCGACGCGACGGCCAACGGATCGAGGTCCGGGTGTCGCTCGATCCGTTGCTCGACTCGGCCGGCCAGCCCACCGGGTGGGTGGTCGTGTGCACCGAGCTGACCGACGCCCGGCGCGCCGAGCAAGGAAGACGGGCCGCCGAGGAGCGCTACTCCGCCGTCGTGTCGTCGCTGAGCGAGGGGGTCGTGGTCTTCGACGCCGCCGGTACGGTGTGCGCCAGCAACGACGCCGCAGCGCGCCTCCTCGGTCGGCGCCTGACCTCCGAGCACGGCCACGCCGTCTTTGCCGGTTCCTCGATCGCCATTCGGAACGACGGCCTTCCCCTGCCTTCTTCCGCCTTCCCCCACGAGCTCGCCCTGGCCACCGGCGAGCCCCAGGACGAGGTGGTCATCGGCGTCATCGGCGACAGCGGTCGACGACAGTGGCTGCTCATGAGCGCCCGCGTCCTCTCGCCTGAAGAGGGATCCGACCAGCCCATGGTCGTCTGCTCGTTCACCGACATCACCGAGCGCAAGGCGGCCGAGGCACAGCTCCACTGGCTCGCCTACCACGACCAGCTGACCGGCCTGACCAACCGTGCCTTTGCCCTCACACAGCTCGGCCAGGCGTTGCTCACGTCGCGGCTCCATGGCATCGGCATCGCCGTCATGTCGATCGACCTCGACCGGTTCAAGATGGTCAACGACTCGCTCGGCCATGCGATCGGAGACGAGGTGCTGGTCGGCCTGGCCAACCGCCTCAAAGTCGCCGTGCGTGGTGGGGACATCGTCAGCCGTCTCGCAGCCGACGAGTTCATGGTCGTCTGCAGGAACGTCACCGACACCGAGATGGCCGTCACCCTCGCCCAGGAGCTCTGTCGCGTCCTCGCCGAGCCCCTCGCGATCTCGCTCGGGCGGGAGATCTCCCTCACGGCGAGCGCGGGGGTGGTCTTCACCGGCGAGCAGGACTGGTCCCCCGAGGACCTTCTCCAACGCGCCGACCTGGCGATGTTCGACGCCAAGGAACGAGGACGCAACCGTGTTGCCGTCTTCGACGCGAGCGTCCACCACCCGCAAGTGGCACGGCTCGAGCTCTACGAAGACCTCCGCCGGGCCATCGAGTCCGACGAGCTGAGCGTCCACTACCAGCCGATCGCCGCCGTCGACGGGGACCGGATCGTGGGGATGGAGGCCCTCGTGCGCTGGTTCCACCCAGCCCGCGGGCTCCTGCCGCCGTCCGAGTTCATCCCGTATGCCGAGGAGACGGACCTCATCAACCTGCTCGGTCGCTGGGTGCTTCGCAAGGCGTGCGCCACCATGGCCCAGTGGCGACGCGACCTGCCGGGAGCCGGGGACGCCTACATGACGGTGAACCTGTCGGCCCACCAGCTCAACGACCCCGATCTGCTCGAGACCATCGCCACGGCCCTTGCCGACACCGGCCTCCCTGCCGAAGCACTGGTGATGGAGGTCACCGAGAGCATGCTGATGAGCGATACCTCGGCCGGTATTGCCGTCCTGGGTGGCATCCACGAGATGGGAGTCGGCCTCGCCATCGACGACTTCGGCACGGGCTACTCGTCGCTCGCCCAGATCAAGCGGTTCCCGGTGAAGATCCTCAAGATCGACCACTCCTTCGTCGACGGGCTCGGCAACTTCGAGCACGACGAAGCCATCGTCGCTGCCATCGTCCAGATGAGCAAGGCGCTCGGGCTCACCGTGCTGGCCGAGGGCGTCGAGACCGTCAGCCAGCTCGAGCGGGTGACGGCTCTCGGCTGCGACCTCTACCAGGGCTATCTCCTGTCACGCCCGACGCTTGCCGAGCAGGCGCAGCTCCAGTTCGTCGGCTGATCCCGGGCGCTCACCCATCGCCGGCTCGCAAGAAGCTCCCGAGCCCGCTCGCAGGGCCTGCCGCCATGTCAGGAGCCGAGCGTCCTGACCAGTGTCCCCTCAGGGGACCACCGGGGCCGTTCTGGACAGCTCAGGGAACGGCGTAGGCGTAGATCGGCATCCCGTTGACGGCGGCCGACTCGGAGGGAAGGTAGGGGCCGTTGACGGTCACGGCGAGCAACCCGGTGGGCGCAGGGCCGGAGTCGCCCTCGACGTCCACGATGGCCCCGTCCGGCCATCGCTGGACAACGAGCCCGACGTGGAGCGACGTGTCGACGGACGAGGGGCCCGTCCCGAAGAGCACGGCGTCGCCGGCCACCGGTGCGGCAGACGGCGGAAGGACAGCGGTGTTCGCCTGGGCCCAATAGAAGATGTCCCCGGTGAAGGCGTAGGACGCGATGGGCACCCCGGCCTGTCGCCACACCCAGGTGGCGAACAACGAGCACCACTCCTCGCAGGGACCGTACGGGTTGCAGAAATAGCCGGCGATCGGATCGCTACGCACCTGGCTGTCGGCGATGGAGGTGATCGCCGCCCCGGTCGGCGACACCGCCGAGTCCGGGTTGACGAAGGAGTAGTCCCAGCCGTCGGGTTCGAGCAGCCAGTAGCCACCGTCGTCGGGAGTCAGGGCGATCCCGGCGATGGGTGGGACGTTCGCGGGGTTTCCGCCGTAGCCGCCGGCCAGCGAGCCAAAGGGGCGGGCGTCACCGAAGGGGTAGACGACCCCGTTGCTCAGCACCTCCGTATAGCCGCCCCCGTCACTGGTCGCTGCCATCCCTACCACCGGGTCCTCCAGCGGCTGTCCGCCCATCGAGCCGTAGAAGGCAGCGTCGCCGAAGGAGAAGACGCCGCCGTCGGCGGCCACCAGCCAGTAGCCGCGTCCGTCGGGGGTGGCCGCCATCCCCACCACCGGGGCGTTCAAGGGGTGTCCGCCCATCGAGCCGTAGAACCGGGCGTCGCCGAAGGAGAAGACACCGCCGTCCATCGCCGCCAGCCAGTAGCCCGCCCCGTCGGGGGTGGGGGCGATGGCGACGACCGGGCCCACCAAGGGGAGCGCACCGAGGGACCCGTAGAAGCGGGCGTCGCCGGCCGTGAAGACGCCACCGTCGGCCGCCGCCAGCCAGTAGCCCTGGCCGGGGCCCGGTGCAGCGGCGATCGCCACCATCACCGAGTTGAGCGGCGTCGTGGCAGGCACCGTGGCAAGCGGCTGGGCGTCGCCGAAGCCGATGACGCCGCCCCCGTCGTAGACCTGGGGGCGGGGAGCGCCGGACGAGGGGAGTGCGCCGGCAGAGGGCGCCGCGACCACGAGTCCGGCGAGAGCGAGCAGGGTGACCAGCGCGGCGGCGAGACCTGCATGGTACACGCCCCGACGGACGGCCCTCCACTGCCCGGCGAACCGCGCCATCCATCTCACGCCGGCTCATGGTAGGCGACTCCCGTGCCGATGGATGGGATGGCAACTTCGTTCCCCGAGCGCGTGCTCGTTGCCGTCGGCGACCCAGCCGGACGAGCGGTACCGTAGCGACAACGGTCCGCGGGCACGTGCACGTCGGACGGGCACCGGAGCGGTCGGCGTCAAGGAGCAGACCAGGTGAGCAGGGTGAACCGAGGACCACAACCAGCCGAGGCCAGCGCTGCCCTCGATGCGGCGCTCGGAACGGCAACCCGGTGAGCCCTCGCCCCGCGCAACCCGAGCCGTTCCTCCGCGGCGCCCCCTACCCCGCCTTCGGTGACGTCCCCTACCCGCGGGCAAACCCGTCCGACACCGCCCGGCTCCCCGCCGACGTGTGGCATGCCTCGATGGTCCCTGTGGGGGTGCGGCTCGAGCTCGTCGGCGACGCCGAAGCGGTCGATGTCGGCTATCGCACCACCACCGGCAACCTCGGGTACCGCGGGGAGGGCGCCGGCATCACCTTCTCGGTGTGGCGCGGCGGCCACAAGGTATGCGAGGAAGAGGCCGTCTTGGGGGACGGCATGGTCCGTCTTGCCCTCGGCCCGGACGACCCCAACCGACCGGCGACCGTGTACCTCCCCGAGGGGATGCAGCCGGTCGTCCTCTCGGTCAACCCGGTCGGCGGTGACATCCAGCCGGCGCCCCCGCTTCCTCGGTGGCTGGCCTACGGCGACTCGATGACACAGGGGTGGATCGCTTCCAGCCCTTCACAGGCGTGGACCGCCATCACCGCCCGCAAGGTGGGCCTCGACCTCGTGAACTTCGGGTACGCCGGAGCGGCCCGCGGCGAGATCGTCTCGGCCGAGCACTTGGCCGAGCTCCCGGCGGAGGTCGTGACGATCGCCATGGGCGCCAATTGCTGGACCCGTGTCCCCCATTCGGTCTCCATGGTGAGCGCCAACCTCGACGCGTTCCTCGACATCGTGCGAGCCGGGCACCCCGGGGTGCCGATCGTGGTCATCAGCCCACTGCTCCGCCCCGATGCCGAGCGCGTCTCCAACCGGCTCGGCTCCACGCTCGGCGACATCCGGGCCACCATCGAGGCCGTCGTGCACGGGCGCATGGGCCGCGACGACCGTCTGACGCTCATCGAAGGAGCGACGGTCATCGGCGAGGAGCACCTCGAAGACGGGCTCCACCCTGGTGACGAGGGGCACCGGCGCATTGCCGCCGCCGTGACGAAAGTCCTCACCGCCTTGTTCGGTCACGCCAGCCCTGCCGAGGTCACCGCCACCTACCCGGAGGACGAGGTGGCCGGCGACCAGCCGCCCGGACCGTACGCGTGGTGAGCCCGGCTCGCCGTCACCCGCTCCAGTTGGGCTCGCCAGTGCGGCTCACCCCTTGACCGTGCCCGACGTAGCCGACCGCGCCTGAGTGGTCGACGTCGACGAGGCAGTGCCGCCCGCCGTGGTGCTCGACGTGGTCGACGTCGACGAGGCAGTGCCGCCCGCCGTGGTGCTCGACGTGGTCGACG
>JBMFXC010000040.1:0-5976 GCA_049964655.1 Acidimicrobiales bacterium | reverse complement strand
TCGACGAGGTCGACGGCGCCTCCCCGGTCACGCGCCGCGCTGGCACCGTGGACGTCGGAGCGGCGGCTTGGGGGGCCGGGACTGCGGGGACGTAGTAGGTGACCCTCCGGGCGTGCGGGACGAGGAGGTAGAGCGCCCCGAGCCCGAGGAAGGCCACGGCGAGCAGGACCGTCGACCAGCGCACCCGCAGATGACGGTGGATGGGCCTGCCGAGCCTGGCAGCCAGACCACTCCGGTGCGTGGCGAGAACGACGGGGCCGGTGGGCGGCTCGTCGGCGTCGCTCACGTCGGCCCCGACTTGGTGCTGTCGCCGATCGACGGCGAGATGACTCCGGCAGCCCGCAAGGCGACGGCGGACCGCAGGCGAAGCTCGCGCCCGACCTCGAACTGCCGACCGGGGAGCGTCCGGGCGATCAGCCGGAGCTGCACGTAGCCGACGTCGATCGTCTCGACACCGGCCACCATCGGGGCACCGAGCAACACGTCGTGCCACCGTGGATCGGCCGCCATGGCGTCGACCACGTCACGCAGGATGCTGGTTACCTGCTCGAGGTCTTCGGTCACCGGCACCGGGATGTCGATGACCGCACGCGACCACTCCTTGGACAAGTTGGTGACCTGCCGAAGGGCGCTGTTGGGCACGACCATGAGCTCACCTTGGGCAGTGCGCATCTTGGTCACTCGCAACGTGAGCTCCTCGACGGTTCCGGTGACACCGGTCGCCTGTCCAGGGACAGATAGGCGGATGACGTCGCCGAAGGCGAACTGGTGCTCGGCCAGCAGGAAGAACCCGGCGAGCAGGTCGCCGACCAGCTGCTGGGCTCCGAACCCGAGGCCGATCCCTACAACCGTGGCCGGAGCGACCAGCGTGGTCAAGGGAATGCCCAACCGGTCGATCCCGACGATGCCGGCGATGAAGTAGACGAGGGCGACAACTGCCCACTCGACGGCCTGGCTCACCGCTCGCGATCGCTTGACCTCCTCGGATGCCACCGATCCCGACTCGATGGTGGCTTTGATGTGCGCGTCGATCGAGGCGCGCCGAGTGGCGCCCACCCAGTGGACGAAGCGGGCGACGAGGATCGCGCCGAGGACCAGCACGACCACCGGGAGCAACGAGTCACGGAGCCAGACGACGACGATGCCCGGAACCTACCATCGAGAGACAGGACGACCCCGGAGCCGCCCGGCTCGCAAGCCGCTACACCCGCGCGCTC
The DNA here is from genome assembly GCA_049964655.1 of Acidimicrobiales bacterium. GTDB lineage: Bacteria > Actinomycetota > Acidimicrobiia > Acidimicrobiales > RAAP-2 > JAJZJT01. The sequence goes on along the minus strand of JBMFXC010000040.1, from coordinate 4,759 downwards.
TCCGGCCCCACGGGCGAGGCAACCTCGGCGATCACCTCCCGAACGTCGCTCGGAACAGGTAGAAGGCAGGCTGGTCGAGTACTGTGCCCGCATGGTCCACGGTCCGGCGAACCGTATCCCGACCCCGTCTCCACCATCCGGGTCTCCACCATCCGGGTCTCCATCATCCGACCGACGGGAAGGTCGCTATCCAGCGAGCGGCGGCGGTTTCCGTCTGCTCGTGGTGGCGATCGAGGCGGGCCCTGGTCGATGAGCCCGGCGATCGAAGTCCGGGGTCTCACCAAGCACTTCGGGAACGTGAAGGCCGTCGACGCCCTCAGCTTCGAGGTCGCCGAGGGCCGGGTGACCGGGTTCCTCGGGCCGAACGGCTCGGGCAAGACCACGACCCTCCGGATGCTGCTCGGACTGGTCTTCCCGTCGGCCGGGTCGGCCACCTTCGACGGGACCGCCTACCACGACCTCGACCAGCCGCTCCGCTACGTCGGTGCCGTCCTCGAGGCAACCAGCTTTCACCCCAGCCGTCGGGCCGCCGACCATCTGCGTACCGTCGCCCTCGCCGGTAGACTGCCCCTGAGCCAGATCGATCGCGTGCTCGAAGTGGTCGGGCTGGCCGACGTCGCCCACCGACGAGTCGGCGCCTTCTCACTCGGGATGCGCCAGCGGCTCGAACTGGCAACCGCCCTCCTCGGCGACCCCCGGGTCCTCATCCTCGACGAGCCGGCCAACGGGCTCGATCCCCAGGGCATCCAGTGGCTGCGCACCCTCATCCGCCACCAGGCATCCTTGGGCCGGGCCGTCCTCGTGTCGTCACACCTGCTCTCCGAGATGGAAGAGACAGTGGACGACGTGGTCATCATCTCCGAGGGCCGCCTGGTCCTCCAGACGACCTTGGCCCAGCTGGCCCATGCGACGGGGACGAGGGCTGGCATGCGCGTCCGGACACCCGAGGTGGCGCGCCTCAGCACGGTGCTCGCCGGTCTCGGCGTCGCCTCCCGTCAAGTTGGGAGCGACGAGCTCGTCGTGGACGGCGCCACTCCCGAGTGGCTCGGACCCGTGCTCGCCCAGGCCCAGATCGTCGTCTACGAACTGACCCGTCAGCAGAACCGTCTCGAGGAGGTCTTCCTCGGCCTGACGCAGGGCGGACCCAGCGTCGCCACGGAGGGACCCAGCGTCGCCACGGAGGGAGGACCCGACGTCCCTGCAGGATCCACGCCCTCTGCCGCCCCGGGACCGCCGTCGTGATCGCGCTGGTCCGGGCCGAGTGGCTCAAGCTGCGGACGACTGCCGCCCCCTGGGTCCTCGCTGGGCTCGCCGCCGTGGTGACGGCGCTCTTGGTCCTCGTCGCCTTCCGCACCCAGAACGGGGCCTTGGCCCCGCCGTCCGGGAACGGACCCCCCGTCTTCGTGGGCTCCGGCATCCCCCACACGGTGGCCCAACTGCGCAACCTGGCCGCATCGTGCTACGCGTGCGACCTGTTCGCCCTGCTGATCGGCGTGCTCTGCGTGACATCGGACTTCCGGCACAAGACGGTGACGGCGGCCTTCCTCGCCTCCCCCCGTCGGTGGCGCCTGATCGGTGCCAAACTGCTGACGGCGGCACTCGTCGGCATCGCCCTCGCCGTCATTCTGCTGGTCGGCACCCTCGTCGGCGGCGGCTGGGCGCTGGCCGCCCAGGGCGGCTCGTTCGGCGCCCTCGCCCGCCAGGTGCCCGCCGTCGCCCCCGGCGTCGTCCTCGTCTTCGCCCTCTTCGCCGTGCTCGGCGTGGGCATCGGCTCGCTGCTCACCAACCAGGTGGCCGCCATCGTCGTCGCGTTGGGTTGGTTCCTCATCCTCGAGGGCATCCTGGTCGCCCTGGTTCCCGCAGCCGCTCGGTGGGTCCCCTCCGGCGCCGCCCAGGCTGCGGCTGACGTGACCCGGCACCACGCAGAGCTCGCTGGGCTCTTCGCCTGGTGGCAGGGAGCGCTGCTCCTGCTCCTCTACGGTGCCGTCTTCGCCGCGGCGGGCTCCGCCGTGTTGGCGCGTCGCGACATCACCTGACGGGCCGCGCCTGCTGCGCCGCCACTGTCGGACCCAGTAACTCGTCGGGGTGTCGCGCAACGCGGTCGGGTTGCCAATGCGTTGACCCGGTCGCATCGACGTGTGAACATGCTGCGGTGCCGCGAACCGGGGGGGAGCAGGAGCACGAGCGGCTCGACCGATCGCTCGTCGTGACGCTGACGATCGTCATGCTGGCGGCCTTCGTCCAGCTCCTCGACGTCTCCATCGTCAACGTGGCGATCCCCTCCATCCAGGCCAAGTTGGGAGCATCTTCGGCGGAGATCCAGCTGGTGGTGGCCGGCTACCTGATGTCCTTCTCCATGGTCCTCATCACCGGCGCCCGACTGGGCGACATCTACGGACGTCGAAAGCTCTTCGTGATCGGCATGGTGGGCTTCACGACCGCGTCGGCCGCCTGCGGTGCCGCCCCGACTGCGCTGTTCCTGGTCGTCTCGCGCGTCGTCCAGGGTGCCTTCAGTGCCCTCATGTTCCCCCAGGTGCTCAGCGTCGTGCAGGTCAACGTCCCGCCGCGGCATCGAGGACGAGCCTTCGGCGTGCTCGGTGCGGTCATCGGACTGGCCACGATCCTCGGTCCGGTCATCGGCGGGTCCCTCATTGCCTTGAACATCGCCGGCGTCGACTGGCGGGCCATCTTCTACGTCAACGTCCCCATCGGCATCGTCGCCGTGGTCGGCGCCCTGCGCCGCGTGCCCGATTCGCGAGCACCGGACGCCCCCCGCCTCGACCTGCCCGGTGCCTTCCTCGCCACGCTCGGGGTGTTCCTCCTCGTCTTCCCTCTCGTGCAGGGGCGACAAGACGGATGGCCGGCGTGGGGCTGGGCCATGCTCGGCGCGTCCATCCTCGTGTTCGCGGCCTTCGCCCTGACCGAGCGGAGGAGGAGCGCGCTCGACCGATCTCCGATCGTCCACGCGTCGCTCGCTGCAGACAAAGCCTTCGTCTCGGGCGTCGTCTTCCAGATCGTCTTCTTCGGCGGGCTCAGCTGCTTCTTCTTCGTCTCCGGTCTCTACCTCCAAGAGGGCTTCGCCATGAGCCCCCTTCGGGCCGGCATCACGATGCTGCCGTTCGCCATCGGCACCGTCATCGCTTCGGCAGCCTCCAACAGCCTCGCCGGGCGCATCGGCGTACGCATCCTGTCGGTGGGCACGGCGATCGTGACGATCGGCATGGCAGCGACCCTCGCCGTGGTCGACGCCATCGGCGTGGACCTGAGGAGCTGGGAGCTCACCCCGGTGCTCCTCCTCTCCGGCCTCGGTGCTGGCCTGGTCATCCCCCCCGTCATCAACATCGTCCTTGCCGGCATCACCGCCAAGGCCGCAGGCTCTGCGTCAGGCGTGCTGTCCACCACCCAGCAGCTCGGAGCAACCCTCGGCGTCGCCCTGATCGGGGTGGTGTTCTTCACCGTGCTCGCCCACAGCGCCGCGCCATCCGCCGCCGTCGGTTCGACCCGCCTACGCGCCCGGCTCACCCAGGCAGGGCTTCCGGCGCCGGCCGTCGCCACCGTGGCCAACGGGTTCACCGTCTGCTTCGACGACCGGATGACGTCGATCGACCCGAGCATGACGCCCCCGAGCTGCACGGCGCTCGAACGCCAGGCCGCCGCGGCACCACCGGCGGTGGCTGCACTGGTCACCCGGGCCGTCCTCGACTCCGCCGAGCCGGTGGCGACGCGGACCGACTTCCGTCGGGCGCTCGAGCTGTCGCTCGTCTACGAGCTCGTCGTCTACGCCTTGGCCTTCGGCCTCAGCTTCACCCTGCCCCGGGTGACTCCCGAACAGCTCGGTCACGCCGAGACGCGTACCGAGCCGGCGGTGGTCGAAGCAGTGCCCGTCTGACGGGCCGGCCTGACGGGCCCGACGCCTCGGGTCAGCACCGACTGGCAGCACCCGCTGGCAGCACCGACTGGCAGCACCCGGGGTGTCCACGTCGCCTGGGGTGGTACGCCGTCTTTCCGGCGGAGGGGCTCGGGTCCGTGCCTCGCGCGAGTCAGTGGACCACGGCCGTCACCACCGAGCGACCCGGGGCGGGTGCGCCGCTTGCCCCCGACCCGTGGTGTGCCGCGGGGACGAGGAGCGCCGCGGCCACGATGGCAGCCACAACGACGACAGCGCCCACGTAGCGGCGCAGGACCACGATCGCCCGGGGGCCGGGAGGCAGCCGGTGGCGGACCCGCAGCCGGGTCGTCGAGGGTTGCTCGGGAGTGAGCCCCCCCGGTGGCAGGTCGAGGCCGGCAGTGCCGGCGATCGGCGGCGGGGGGAAGGTGGCAGCAGCTTGAGGCGCTGGGGCAGCAGCTTGAGGCGCTGGGGCAGCAGCTTGAGGCGCTGGGGTGACGGCAGGTCGTCCGAAGCCTTCGGGGAGCAGGGGAGGAACGCCGTCGCCTACGGGCGCCCCCCGAGGAGTGGGCGACCCGCCGAAGAAGGTCCCGTCGAAGCTCGACGCCTCACGAGGAGCGGCCACCCCCGGCGCAGCCCCCGGGCCGGTAGCCCAGGGTGCCGTCTCCACCGGTGCGGACGGGGCTGCCGCTTGCGCCCGCTTCTTGTTCAACTGCTTGCGGGTGAGCGCGAACTCCATCAGGCACCCCTCCCTCGCCAACCCTCAGGTTGGGGTGGCGCGTCGGTTGCAGTCCAGGTCCCGGCGTCGGTTGGCAGGGACCCTCCGGGGCTGGACGGAGAGCCCAGGGTGAACCCGGCCGGGGGCGGCGGAGG
>JBMFXC010000039.1:19835-23250 GCA_049964655.1 Acidimicrobiales bacterium | reverse complement strand
CTAGCGGCCGTCCAAGGCGGCCTCCGGGCGTCGGGCGGGTGGTGGAGGCCTGGGGTCTTGGCCGGGTTCGGCGGGCCGACGCCAGGCCCGAGCCCTCAGCTGCGCAGCGCCGCTCGGTGCTGGCCGGCCAGCTCGGCCAGCTCGGCCATCATCTCGCCGATGGCGAAGTCCTTCGGCGTGTAGACGCGGGCCACGCCGTGGGCTTCGAGCACGGCAGCGTCCTCGGGCGGGATGATCCCGCCCACGACGACCGGGGCGTCGACGCCGGCAGCGCGGAGCTGGTCGACCACTTCGGGGACGAGCTCGAGGTGGCTCCCCGACAGGATCGAGATGCCGACCACGTCGACGTCCTCGTCGCGAGCCGCAGCGGCGATCTCGGCGGGAGAGAGCCGGATGCCCTGGTAGACGACCTCGAAGCCGGCATCCCGAGCGGCCACCGCGATCTGCTCGGCGCCGTTCGAGTGGCCGTCCAGGCCGGGCTTGGCCACAAGCAGCCGGGGAGGTCCGCCCGCCTGGGCGGCAAGGGCCCGGGTCCGCTCGAGCGCGGTCTTCAGCTCGGCGCCACGGCGGCCGACGCCGCCCCCGACGCCAGTGGGGGCCCGGTACTCGCCGAACACGTCGCGCAGCGCAGCAGCCCACTCGCCGGTCGTGCCTCCGGCGTGGGCCAGGGCGATCGACGCCGGCATGATGTTCTCGCCCGACTCGGCGGCCCGCTTGACCGCGTCGAGGGCCCGGCGAAGAGCCGGCTCGTCGCGAGCGGAACGCCAGGCGGCCACGTCTGCTCGCAGCTCAGCCTCGACGGCCGGGTCGACTTTCACCACACTGGCCGTCCCGTCCCCGGCGGCCGGGGCGAGCGGTGAGTCGGCCGTCTCGGTGAAGCAGTTGACCCCGACGACCTTCAGCTCGCCGGTCTCGATGCGGCGGACCCGTTCCGCCTGGCTGCCGACGAGACGGGACTTCAGCTCGTCGATGGCCTCGAAGGCTCCGCCCATGGCGAGCACGTCGTCGAGCTCGGCCTCCGCCGACTCGACCAGTTCGGCCGTCTTGGCCTCGATGACCTTCGATCCGTCGAAGATGTCGCCGTACTCGAGCAGGTCGGACTCGAAGGCGAGGATCTGCTGGATGCGCAACGACCACTGCTGGTCCCAGGGACGGGGCAGGCCGAGGGCCTCGTTCCATGCCGGCAGCTGGAGCGCCCGGGCCCGGGCGCGCTTGGACAGCGTGACCCCGAGGGCCTCGAGGACGATGCGGGGGACGTTGTTCTCGGGCTGGGCCTCGGTCAGTCCCAGCGAGTTGACCTGCACCCCGTAGCGGAACCGGCGCAGCTTCTCGTCGGCCACCCCGTAGCGCTCGGAGCAGATGCGGTCCCACAGCGCCGTGAACGCCCGCATCTTGCACGTCTCCTCGACGAAGCGGACCCCGGCGTTGCAGAAGAACGAGATGCGCCCGACCACCGAAGGAAGTTCGTCGTCGGCGACCTGTCCCGACTCGCGCACCGCGTCGAGGACGCCGATGGCGGTGGCCAGGGCGAAGGCGATCTCCTGTGTCGGGGTCGCCCCCGCCTCCTGCAAGTGGTAGCTGCAGACGTTGATGGGGTTCCACTTGGGGACGTGGCGCACCGTGTAAGCGATCGTGTCGACGGTGAGCCGCCGGCTGGGCAGCGGCGGGAAGATGAAGGTGCCGCGTGAGAGGTACTCCTTCACGATGTCGTTCTGCGTCGTGCCCGACAGCACGACAGGGTCGACCCCGCGCTCCTCGGCGTTGGCGATGTAGAGGGCGAGGAGCCAGGCAGCGGTGGCGTTGATGGTCATCGACGTGTTCATCGTCTCGACCGGGATGCCCTCGAGCAGCTCGCGCATGTGACCCAGGTGGGCGACGGGCACGCCGACCTTGCCGACCTCGCCGGCGGCCTGTGGCGCGTCGGGGTCGTAGCCAATCTGCGTGGGGAGGTCGAAGGCGATCGACAGACCGGTCTGCCCCTTGGCCAGGTTGGTCCGGTAGAGCTCGTTGGACGCCTTCGCCGTCGAGTGTCCCGAGTACGTCCGCATCACCCAGGGCCGGTCGCGCTCGACCCTGTCGGTCGGGTGGCCCCTCGCCGAACGGGTGGAAGTGGTGCGTGGCTCGTCGCTCATCGTCTCATTCTCCTCGCCTCGGCCTGCCCGTGACCGTCGTGGGCTGGTTCGCGCCCAAGGGCACGTGGGTCTGCCGCCGTCCCGGTCCCTGTGCCTGTGGGTAGGTGGTGCCGGCGACGGCGTCCGGGCTCCCCTGCCCGTGCTGTCCCCGGCCGCGCCGTGGGCGGCCTCCGGTCACTTGTGGTGGTAGTCGTAGAAGCCCTGTCCTGACTTCCGGCCCAGGAGCTCGGCGGCGACCATGCGGCGGAGGAGCGGGACCGCCGCGTAGTTGGGGTCACGGTGCTCGGCGTAGAGGGCGTCCAAGATGGCGAGCGACGTGTCGAGGCCCACCAGGTCGAGCAGCGCGAAGGGGCCCATGGGAAAACCGCACCCTCCTGTCATCGCCGTGTCGATGTCCTCGAGGGACGCCACGCCCTGCTCGTAGAGCCGGATGGCGTTGTTCAGGTACGGGAACAACAGGGCATTGACCACGAAGCCGGCCTGGTCCTTGACCTCGACGGGCGTCTTGCCGCACGCCTCGGCGAAGACCCTGACCTCGTGCATCGTCGTGTCGGAGGCGGTGATCGGGCGCACCAGCTCGACGAGGGACATGACCGGTGCCGGGTTGAAGAAGTGGACGCCGCACACCTTGTCCGGTCGGCCGGTCTGCATGGCCAGCTCCACCACGGGCAGCGTCGACGTGTTGGTGGCGAGGATGGCGTCGTCCCCGGTGATGCGGTCGAGCTCGTTAAAGAGCTCTTTCTTGACGGCGAGGTCTTCGATCACCGACTCGATCACCAGGTCCACTTCCTTCAGGGCACCCAGGTCGGAGGTGGCCGTGACCCGGGCCAGGGCTGCGTCGCGCTCTTCGGGGGTGCGCTTGCCTTTGTCGACTTGGCGCGCCAGCGACTTCTCGAGCGCGGCGATGGTGGCGTCGGCCGTGGTCTGGCTGCGCGAGCGCAGGACGACCTCGAACCCGTTGACGGCGGCTGCCTCGGCGATCCCGGAGCCCATGATCCCCGACCCGACGATTCCCACGCGTGCGATTGACATGGAGGGGCATGTTACCGGCGGGTCCGCCGGCCCGCCGAGGTGTGGCCGCGTGCTTGCCACGACGGTGGGGTGCCGCCACGATGGGACGATGCCGACCCCCTCTGACGGCGCCACCCCCGAGGTCGCACCGGCGGCTGCCACACGAGCCACCAAGGCAGGCTCGGCGGCTGCCACACGAGCCACCAAGGCAGGCTCTGCGGCTGCCACACGAGCCACCAAGGCAGGCTCGACTCGACGTGGCGCTCGCTCCC
>JBMFXC010000039.1:5083-19735 GCA_049964655.1 Acidimicrobiales bacterium | reverse complement strand
GCGGCTGCCACACGAGCCACCAAGGCAGGCTCGACTCGACGTGGCGCTCGCTCCCGTGGCGACGCCTCGCCCCCTTTTGCCCCCGAGGCTCCGGCCGCTCGTTCCCCGGAGGATCGGGGGACCGCCCGCCGCTTTGAGAGCTGGCCTCCACCGTGGCGAGGGCCGCTGGCCGGGCGTCGCGCCCTCTACGACCGGCGCGCCCAGCGTCGTGTCGAGCACTGGTCGCTGGCGGCCCGGGCGCTCTCGCGGCTGCTGGCCCGGCCCGACGGGCTCCTTCGCCTCCTCGGAGAGACCGAGCCCCGCGAGGTCGACGGCCGGGTGCTCAACCGCAGCTTGCAGGCGATGCTGGCTGTCTCCTCGAGGGTCGGGTCGCTCGCCGTCGGTGGTCCGAGTGTCGAGGGGACCTTCGAACCGGCCGCGATGCGCGCCCAGCTCAGGAGGATGGCTACCTTTGCCATGCCGTCGCGCACCGACGTCCACGTGGTCGGGCGGAGCATCACCGGGCCGAGCGGCGCCCCGCTCGCCTTGCGGACCTACCGACGGTTCGGCACGGGGCTCGGGGGCAAGCGAGCGGCCGCGCCCGGCATCGCCTTCTTCCACGGCGGAGGCTGGGTGATGGGGGACCTCGACTCCCACGACGGATCGTGCCGGCTGCTCGCTGCGGTCACCGGCTGCGTGGTGGTGGCCGTCGACTACCGGCTGGCCCCCGAAGCCCCGTTCCCCGCCGCCGTGGACGACGCCCTCGCTGCCTACGGCTGGATCCACGAGCACGCCGGAGAGCTCGGGATCGCAGCCGGCCAGGTGGCGGTGATGGGCGACAGTGCCGGTGGGACGCTGGCCGCTGTCGTCGCTCAACAGACCCGGAGCGGCGCAGCCGGAGCAGAGGCCCGGCCGGCGCCCGCCCCGCCGCCGGTTGCCCAGGTCCTCGTCTACCCGGCCCTCGACACCCGCCTCGAGTCGGCCTCCATGGCCGCCTTTGGCGACGGGTTCTTCCTCACCCGGCCTGCGATGGAGTACTTCCGCTCGGCCTATCTGCCCGACCCGGCGACGTGGGCCGATCCTTCGGCCGCGCCGCTGTTCGCCGAGGACGTGTCCGGACTGGCCCCGGCCCTCGTCGTGACGGCCGGGTTCGATCCGCTCCACGACGACGGCGAGGCGTACGTGGCGAAGCTGGCTGCCGCCGGCGTCGAGGTCGAGCACCGGTGCTATCCGGACCAGGTGCACGGCTTCTTCGGCATGGGGATCGCTCCCGACAGCCTCGCCCTGTCCATCGAGGTGTGCGACGCTGCCGGTCGGTTGGTGCGTCGGTCGGCGGGCGCCGAAGAGGTCCTCGGGGCCCGGCGCAGCTGACGTCGATCGCCGGCCCGTCCGCCTGCTCCTACAGTGTCGCCCATGGACACGGAACCTGCGACGACACCCGGCACGCTGGCCTTGGTCGGTGGCGGAGAGTGGAGCGACGGGTGCTCGTTCGACGCCGAGCTGCTGGCGGCTGCCGGAACGACCGAGGTGTGCGTCCTGCCCACCGCGGCGGCCTACGAGCGTCCCGAGCGAGCCGTCGCCCGAGCGAGCTCGTGGTTCGCCGGACTGGGGGCGTCTGTCGACGCGCTGATGGTGGTGTCCCGTCCCGACGCCCAGGACCCGGGCTTGGCCGACGCGGTCCGGCGCGCCCGCTTCCTCTACCTCTCCGACGGCTCTCCCATGCACCTGCGGAGCGTCCTCAAGGGCTCCGCGGTGTGGGTGGCTTTGGTCGAGGCGTGGCGGTCAGGGGCGGTGGTCGCCGGCTCGGGCGCGGCGGCCATGGTGCTCACCGACCCCATGGTCGACGCCCGTGGCGGCGGGCTGACGGTCGGCCTCGGGCTGGTGGGCAACGTCGCCGTCGTGCCGCACTTCGGTGACGTCCGCGAGGACGTGCACGGCGAGAAGCTCCACCGGGCCATCCTGCTCGCCCCACTGGGCGTCCCGGTCGCCGGGGTTCCCGAGCGCACGGCGCTCGTGCGTTCGCCCGACGGGAGGTGGTCGAGCCGGGGGGTCGGTCAGGTGGCAGTGTTCCTCGACCACCGCCGGGCATCCGACGGCCTCGGGGCGTTGCCCGTCGCCGGCTGAGCCCGACGGGGGTGTGGCGTCGTTAGGGGCGACCCGGCCTCAGGTCGTCAGTCGGCCTCGGTGACGGTGACCGACTCGATGACGACGCGTTCGCTCGGCTTGCCCGAGCGTGACCCGACGGCGTCGATGGCCGCCACCACATCCAGACCCTTGACGACTTTCCCGAAGAGCGAGTACTGAGGCGGGAGGCGGACGCCGTCGGCTCCCGAGATGACGAAGAACTGGCTGCCGTTGGTGTCGGGCCCGGCGTTGGCCATGGCCAGTGAGCCCACCTCGTAGCGGCCGGCCGGCGGCAGTTCGTCCTCGAACCGGTAGCCGGGGCCGCCCGTTCCGGTTCCCTGTGGGTCCCCGCCCTGGAGGACGAACCCCGGGATGATCCGGTGGAACACGATCCCGTCGAAGTAGTGCCAGCGGGCGAGGAAGACGAAGTTGTTGACCGTCTTGGGCGCCGCTACCGGGTCGAGAGCGATGGTCATCGTCCCCTTTGACGTCACCAGCTCGGCCGTGTAGCGCTTCGCCGGGTCGATGATCATGGGCGGGGGCCCGTCGAAGTGCTGGGTCTGGGGGCTCGAGCCGTCGGGCTCGGGGATGGCTGGGCTCATGGGGGTCCTCCTGTGGTGGGGCTCGTCTCGGACGGCGGTGCGGGGAAGCAGGTGATCGTTGGTGGGTTCCGACGGCATCCCCACGGGGGCGCCACCGCCGAAGGTGGTTGCTCAGGACGTCGAGATGGTCACCGAGATGATCCGGTGCAGCACCTTCGGGGTCCCTTGCTGGCTGGTCGCGGGTGCCCCGTCGGCGTTGATGGCCTGCAGGACGCTCATGCCCGAGGTGACGTGGCCGAAGAGCACGTAGTGGGGAGAAAGCGACTCGCCCTCTGGTCCGGTCACCACGAAGAACTGGCTGCCGTTGGTGCTCGGATCGGTGGTGGGTAGGTTGTTCGAGTTGGCCATGGCCACCGAGCCGATCGGGTACTGCGGCGTCGCCTTGGCCGGCCCCTGCTCGGTGAACTGGTAGCCGGGGCCACCGGTCCCCGTGCCGGTGGGGTCCCCCGTCTGGTCCATGAAGCTCTGGATCACCCGGTGGAAGATGACGCAGTCGTAGAAGTGCTGTCGGGCCAGGAAGACGAAGTTGTTGACGGCGATGGGTGCCTGCTTCGTGTCGAGGGCGATGGTGAAGCTCCCCACGTCGGTGGTCACGTGGGCCGTGTACGTCTTCGCAGTGTCGAGGGTGAAGAGCGGGGCTCGTGTCCAGCTCGGCTTGTTCAAGGTGGCGTGCAGGTCGGACGGGCAGTGCGCCGAGGTGGTGATAGCGGCCGGGCTCCTGTCGCCCGAGCCCCCGGTGCCCCCGAAGGGACCGACCTGGCCGGGCAGGGTGGTCACCGTCTGGGACGTCGTCGACGCGCTCTGCTTGGTGTGCGAACCCCCGATGACGGCGTAGGAGATGCCTCCGACGGCGGCCAGCAGCACTACCACGATCACGGACCGGCGGAGCGTGCGCTTGCGCTTGGCCACCCGTTGCTCGGCCTCGATGCGGGCTTGTCGGGCGGCCTTCTTGCGCTGGCGTTTGGCGGCGGTGGACACGGCGACTCAGGGTAGCCGGTCGGGCCGACGGGGCCGTTGCGGACGTCCACGGGGCGACGACACCTGGCTCCGGGGCCGCCCGCGCCCGAGCGGTGGGCACGCGATCCCGACCGGCAGCACCTCCGCAGCCGGTAGCCTGGCCGGTCATGCCCCTGGTCGTCCAGAAGTTCGGAGGCACGTCGGTTGCCGATGCCGACCGCATCCGCGCCGTGGCCGACCATGTCGCGCGTACCCGCCGTGACGGCAACGACGTCGTGGTGGTGGTGAGCGCCATGGGCAAGACCACCGACGACCTGGTTCGCCTAGCCGCCGACGTGAGCTCCACTCAGCCGGCCCGCGAGGTCGACATGCTGTTGAGCGCCGGCGAGCGCATCTCGATGGCGCTGCTGTGCATGGCGCTGGCCGACCTGGGTGTCGCCGCCACGTCGTTCACCGGCAGCCAGGCCGGCATCGTGACCGACGAGGTCCACACTCGGGCGAAGATCCTCGAGGTCAAGGGTGACCGGCTGCGTCTGACCCTGGCTGCGGGCGGCGTGCCGGTTGTCGCCGGGTTCCAGGGCGTCTCGACGGCCAACGACGTCACCACCCTGGGCCGAGGGGGCTCCGACACCACCGCTGTCGCCCTGGCTGCTGCCCTCGGGGCGGACGTGTGCGAGATCTACACCGACGTCTCGGGTGTCTTCACCAGTGACCCGCGCATCGTCCCCGCGGCGCACAAGCTCCCCCGCGTCAGCTTCGAAGAGATGCTCGAGATCTCCGCTACCGGCGGCCGAGTGCTGGCACTGCGCTCGGTCGAGTTCGCCCGCAACCACCACGTGCCCCTCCACGTGCGCTCGAGCTTCACCTGGGAGCCCGGCACCTGGGTGGGAGAGGAGGTCCCCGACATGGAACAGGCGATGGTCACCGCCGTCACCCACGATCTTTCCGAGGCCAAGGTGACGGTGACCGGGGTGCCCGACCGCCCCGGCCTGGCCGCCCGGCTGTTCCGCGCCCTGGCCGACCGCAACGTGAACGTCGACATGATCGTCCAGAACGTCTCGACGGAAGGCACGACCGACATCTCCTTCACGGTGCCGGGGGCCGACCTGGCGGTGAGCGCAGAGGCGGCAACGGAGCTCGTCCCCGAGCTCGGCGCCACGGGGGTCACCACCGACGACCACGTGGCACGAGTGTCGCTCATCGGGGCGGGGATGAAGACCAACCCCGGCGTGACCGCCCGTACCTTCGAGACCCTGGCTGCCGAGGGCATCAACATCGAGATGATCTCGACGTCGTCGATCCGCATCTCGTGCATGGTGCGCTCCGACCAGGCCGAGGTCGCCGTCCGGGCACTGCACGCCGCCTTCGAGCTGGGCTGAGAGCGTTGGGCCTCGGCTCCTCGTCGGCATCGTAGACTCGGGGCCTATGACACGAGTCGCCGTCGTGGGTGCCACCGGGCAGGTCGGTGCGGTCATGCGAGAGCTGCTCGTCGAGCGCTCCTTCCCTGCCGACGAGGTCCGGTTCCTCGCCTCGGCCCGCTCGGCGGGCAGGGTGCTGACCTTTCGCGGTACCGAGATCGTGGTCGAGGACGCGGCGACGGCCGATCCTTCGGGGATCGACATCGCCCTCTTCTCTGCCGGGGCGACCGCGTCACGCCAACTGGCTCCCCGGTTCGCTGCCGCCGGGGCGGTCGTCGTGGACAACTCGTCGGCCTGGCGCATGGATCCCGAGGTTCCTCTGGTCGTCCCCGAGGTGAACGGCTCCTTGCTGGCGTCGGTGCCGAAGGGGATCGTCGCCAACCCGAACTGCACGACCATGGTGGCCATGCCCGCCTTGAAGCCGCTGCACGACGAGGCGGGGCTCCGGCGCCTGGTGGCTGCCACCTACCAGGCCGTCTCGGGAGCCGGTGGGTCCGGTGTGGCCGAGCTGGCCGGTCAACTCGACGCCTCGGCCGGGCGTGCCGCCGAGCTGACCTTCGACGGAGCGGCGGTGGCCTTCTCGCCGCCAGTGGTCTTTGCCGGCACGATCGCCCACAACGTCCTGCCGATTGCCGGTTCTCTGGTCGACGACGGCTCGGGTGAGACCAACGAGGAGCAGAAGTTCCGCGACGAGAGCCGCAAGATCCTCGACATCCCCGACCTGGCCGTCACCTGTACGTGCGTGCGCGTGCCGGTGTTCACCGGTCACTCGGTGGCGGTGGTGGCCGAGTTCGCCCGCCCGCTCGCACCGGGACGGGCCACCGAGCTCCTGTCCACGGCACCCGGTGTCGTCCTCTCCGACCTCCCGACACCCCTTGCCGCCGCCGGGACCGACCCGTCGCTGGTGGGCCGCATCCGACGGGCGGAGGGGGGCGAACACGCCCTCGCCTTCTTCGTGGCCGGGGACAACCTACGCAAGGGGGCGGCGCTCAACGCCGTCCAGATCGCCGAGGAGCTGCTCTCGCTGGGAGTGCTCGCCGCCTGAGCCGCCGGCGGCCAGAGCTGCCGCCGGCCAGAGCTGCCGGCGGCCAGAGCTGCCGGCTACGAGGTCACTCGCAGGGGCCGGGCCGGAGCGAGGCCACCCGCTTGGCCAGGTTGACAGCGTGGTCTCCGAAGCGCTCGTAGAAGCGGGCCACCATGGCGAGCTCGACGGCGACCGGCAACGGCATGGTGCCGGCGACTACCTCGACGGTCAGGCTCACGTGCAGGTCGTCCATCTCGTCGTCGAGGTCGTCGACCACCGCCACTGCCCCGGGCAGCCGGTCGGCATAGGCGTCGGTGGTGGCGTGCCACATGTGGACGGCGACCTCGCCCATGCGCTCGAGGAGGCCACGGCTCCGGGCCGACAGCTCGACCCCGAGGCCCCGGGCGGCCCGCCGGGCCACGTGCTCGGCCAAGTCGCCGTTGCGCTCGAGGTCGGGGAGCATCCGGATGACGGCGACGAGGAACGGCAGATCGGTCTCCGAAGTCGACTTGTCGGTGAGGAGTGCGAGGGTCCGAGCCTCCACTTCGCGGTAGACGCGCTCGACCGTCTCGTCCTGTTCGGCAAGGCGCTTGGCTTGCTCGCGATCCCCCGACAGCAAGGCGTGCGTCGCCCCGGCGACCTCTTCACCCACCAGGGCGAAGAGGTGCAGCATCTGCCGGTCGATCTGGGCAAGGTCGTCCTCCACCATCCCACCGTAGCGCCGTACCTGCTCCGCCGACCGGCCAGGTCGGCTGTCCGATTCGTGCCGTTCGTGCCGTTCGTGCGGGAGGGGCCGGTCGCCCCGGAACCTCCCCGAACAGGGCTCGCGCCGGACTGCGGCAGTGGGCGCCCAGCCTCAGGTGCCCAGCCTCAGGCGCCCAGCCTCAGGCGCCCAGCCGTCCCTGTTCGCCGGACGACCGGCTGGTCAGCCCGATGGTGGTGGTGTTGGCGATGGCCACGGCAGCCAGTTGCGACCGCACGTCCAGTTTGCGCAGCACGGCCCGTATGTGCGTCCTGACGGTGGCTAGAGACACCACCAGCTCGGTGGCGATCTCGGTGGCCCCCCAACCGCCGGTCAAGTAGTAGAGGACCCGACGCTCGCTGGCGGTGAGGCGCAGAAGCGCTTCGACGTGGTCGGGTGGGTCCACAGGGTCCGGCGATGTTGCCGACGTGAGTCGGTGGGGAGAGCTCGACACGGCCACCAGGTGACTGCGGAGGTCGTCGGGGTTGAACAGCGGCGTGGCCCCCCGCTCGGTCGCCGCGGCAAGAGCGCCGGCGCTCCCGCCGATGGCGACGACTGACGCTCCGCACTTGATGGCTGCGTCGACGGATCGCTGGCCGCGTTCCCAGGCCCCGCCCGACCATGAGGTCCACGTCGGGTCGGCGGGTGCGTCGTCGAGCACGACCACCACGACGTCGGGGCGCAGCGCGCAGAGGCACTCGGTGAGATCGTCGTCGAACCCGAGCGAGGACGTCGGCAGCCCGAGCGCGGTGGCCAGTTCGGCTGAGCGGGTGGCGAGCTGCTGGGCACCGAGGCCGGTGCCCGTGGCGACGACGGCCACGGTCGAGAGAGGCTCGCACCCTGTCGGCGAGACGTCTTCGGCGGACGCCGTGGCAGGCCAGCGCGACCCCCCGAGGTTGTGGAGGAGCAGGTCGCGTCGGCGCGTCGTACCGGCTGCCCGTGGAGCCGCCCACGGTCGGAGCCGGTCGAGTGCCACTGCTGCCGAGCTCGGCCGGCCGGTGATCGAAGCGGGGTCCTCGCCCCCTGCTCCGTCGGGTGCCGTCACCAGCAGGTGACGGGCCGCACGCTCGGCGCTCAGCGCGCTCCGAACGAGGGTCGACGGATCGTCGGGGGCGCTCTGGTCGACCGAGCCGTGGTTGCCGGTGCCCCCGTCGGCCTGGCCGTCGGGGGCCGGGCAGCACTCCCCGGCGTCGTCCTTGCCGACGACGGTGTGCTCGTCGGCGACGTCCTGGGTCAGGTGCCACGAGCCGGGCTCCGAATGGGCCAGGCCGACAGTGACGTCGACCGCAGTGGCCCGGCGCCGCCAGCGCGGCTCGGCGGCGAAGGCGGCTCCAGCCAGGCGCCGAGCGAGCACCCATGGTGGCACGGCTCCGGCTCCCGGGCCGAAGGCGACCAGCACGCACGAACGGCTGGCCGGACAGACGCGGTCGCCGCAGCGGACGGCTCGCTGGAGCCGGTCGACGTCGAGCCCCCCGCCTGCCGAGGGATGCCGGGACGGTCTGTCCGGCGAGGCTTCGCTCTCCGGGGCTGCCCAGATCCGGACGACCGCTACCGACGTGGCGAACCACGGTTCGATGTGGTCGATGTGAATGCTGTCTGACGTCTTCCCCGCTAACACGTCGTACGCCCCTTGCCCCTCGGGGTCCTCGGTCCGACCCCGTTTCCCCTCCGGCCCCGCGCCGGCTGTCTTCCGCCGCCCCCGGTCGGCACCCGACCCGGCGGTGGGTGAGCGTGTCCCACGGTTGCCGCCGGGCATCCGATGACCCGATGGTAACCGAAGGGACCCCCCGCTGACCCGATGGTAACTCAACGGGCTGGCGCCGTCAGGGGCGAGCTTGGAGTGCACCGTCCGAGCGGTCGGACGAGCGGTCGGACGAGCGGTCGGACGTGCGGTCGGACGTGCGGTCCGCGAGGTGTCGAAGGTGGAGCGAGCCCCGACGGTCGTGGTGGCTCGACGGTGGCCCAGGTGGCTCAGGTGGCCCAGGTGGTCACCTAGCATCGGCGCCAGGAGCCAGCCACCACCATCGAGATGCACCGGGACTGGGACACCGCCGGCAGGGGGACACCATGACGCTTCAGGACACCGTGCCGACCACAGCATTGGCGTGCCGTGAACGCCGTGAAGACGTGGTTCGGGCGACGTGACCGAAGGCTTCGTCCTCGGTCTCGTGGTGGGCGCTGTCGTCGGCCTGGCTTGCGGGCTCGTCCTGCGAGCCAACGTGCGCGCCGGCGCTGCCGCTACCGAGTCACAGCTCCGGGCCGAGCTGGACGGTGAGCGACGGCGGGCGTCCGGGCAGCAGGAGGCAATCGAGGCCGTCCGGGGCCAACTGCTCGCCGAGCTCTCGCGCCTGTCGTCGGAAGCGCTGGCTCGCAACAACGAGCACCTGCTCCAGCTCGCCGAGGCCCGCTTGAGGGAGGCGAACCAGCTTGCCGATGGCCAGCTCGCCGCTCGTCAGCAGGCCATCGAGCAGCTTCTCGGCCCGCTCGGCGAGCAGCTCGAACGGTACCGGGACGCGGTCCAGCGCATCGAGGTGGCGCGGGAGGGCGCCTATAGGACCCTCACCGAACAAGTCGGCCAGTTAGCCACCTCGCACGAGCACCTGCAGCGCGAGACCCGGAACCTGGTCACCGCCCTGCGCTCGCCGCAGGCTCGGGGGCGATGGGGTGAGCTCCAGCTCCGCCGGGTGGTCGAGCTGGCCGGCATGGTCGAGCACTGCGACTTCGACGAGCAGGTGTCGACCGATGGCGACTCGGGACGGCTGCGTCCGGACCTCGTGGTGCACCTTCCTGGTGGGCGGCACGTGGCGGTCGACGCCAAGGTTCCTCTCCAGGCCTTCCTCGACGCGGGGAACGCCGACGACGAGTCCACCCGGCGGGCCCTCCTCGCCAGCCACGGACGCCAGCTCCGGGCGCACGTCGACCAGCTAGCGAAGAAGGAGTACTGGCGGTGCGTCGAGCCCTCCCCTGAGCTGGTGGTGGCCTTCGTGCCCGGCGACCCTCTGCTCGCGACCGCCCTGGAGCACGACCCTGGCTTGCTCGAGCACGCTGCTGCCCGCGACGTGCTGCTGGCCACGCCCACGACGCTCATCGCCCTGCTGCGCTCGGTCGCCCACGGCTGGCAGCAGGACACCTTCGCCGAGAACGCCCGGGTCGTCCAGTCGCTCGGCGCCGAGCTCTACCAGCGCATTGCCGTGCTCGGAGGGCATCTCTCCGCGGTGGGGCGGAGCCTCGACGCCGCCGTCGCCGCCTACAACCGGTCGGTCGGATCGCTCGAGGGCCGCGTGCTCGTGACGGCCCGGCGGTTTGGCGAGCTCGGGGTGCCAGGAGCGGGCACGACCGGGGATGCCGACAAGGGGCTCCCTCGCCCGCTCCCCGTCGATCGGACGGCCCGCCCAGTGCGGGCGCAGGAGCTCGTCGAAGAGCCCACGCTCGGGCTGGCCAGTGACGGGGTCGGCCTCTCTGCCGGCGACACCGACAGTGGCGACGAGCCCGGTCCAGGCGCTGACAGCGGACGGGCTGAGCGGACGGGCTGAGCGGGTATTGGGAGCCGGCAGGAAGACCGACTATCTTCGCCTCGCCCGAGGGCGTCGTTCCTCGGCCCGGCGCCAACGGGTGGCTGGTCGGCACGAGCGAGGGAGCACCGCGGTGAGTAGGAGGACGAGGTGAGGGCCGGAGACACCGCGTGGGTGCTCGGGTCAGCGGCACTGGTACTGTTCATGACCCCGGGGCTCGCCCTGTTCTATGGCGGCATGGTCCGCGCCAAGAACGTGCTGGCCGTCATGATGAACAACCTCGTCTCCATGGGCGTGGTCACCGTGCTGTGGGTCGTCGTGGCGTGCAGCCTCGTCTTCGGCCGCGACGCCGGTGGCGGTGTGATCGGTGACCTCCACCTTGCTGGGCTCGCCAACCTCGGGCACCGGCTGCCTGGCTTTCATGGCCTGCACGTGTCGCCGCTGGCCGTGGTGGTGTTCCAGCTGATGTTCGCCATCATCACTGCCGCGCTGATCAGCGGTGGCACGGTCGACCGGATCCGGTTCCCCGCCTTCGTCCTGCTCATCTCCGCCTGGCTGCTGCTCGTCTACGCACCCATTGCCCACTGGGTCTTCTCGCCGGGTGGGTGGTTGGCCCACCGAGGGGTGCTCGACTTCGCCGGCGGGACCGTTGTCGAGGTCAACTCCGGCTTCTCGACCCTCGCCGTGGTCCTCGTGCTCGGGCGACGGGAGGGCTGGCCGCGTGAGTCGATGGCGCCCCACTCCGTCCCGCTCAGCCTCCTCGGCGCCGGGATCCTGTGGTTCGGCTGGTTCGGCTTCAACGCGGGTTCGGCGCTGAGCGCCAACGACGTGGCCGTCCACGCCTTTGCGAACACCCAACTGGCCGCCGCCGCCGGGCTCCTCGGCTGGTTGGCGTTCGAGCAGGTGCGCGAGCACTACCCGACCACCCTCGGCGCCGCTTCGGGCGCCGTTGCCGGCATGGTCGCCATCACGCCGTGCGCCGGCTACGTGTCGGCCATGCCGGCGTTGCTGATCGGGCTGGTCGCCGGCCTGCTGTGCGCCTTGGCTGTCCGCCTCAAGTTCCGCCTCGGCTACGACGACTCACTCGACGTGCTCGGCGTCCACGGCGTCGGCGGGATCATCGGCATGGTGCTCCTCGGCCTCTTCGCCACCCGCGCGGTCAACCCCGCCGGGGCGAACGGCCTCCTCTATGGCGGCGGGATCCACCTGCTCGGGGTCGAACTGCTCGCCACCGTCGCCACTATCGTCTGGGCGTTCGGCGTGACCTGGCTCCTGGCCAAGGCGATCGACCGCCTGGTCGGCCTCCGGGTGTCGCGTGACGACGAACGTCGCGGCCTCGACCTCTCTCAGCACGCCGAGAGCGCGTACGCCTCGTCGGGGACGGGCCGTATCGGGAGCTGAGCCGTTCCACCTCCGCTGGAACGGAGAGGGCATCGAACGACAGCAAACAGCAGGTGAGGCTACCGAGGTAGACGACCACCCGACCTTCTTACATACCCCTCACCGTTCTCTCAGGTTTGTCCAAGGTCGCTACGGCAAGCTTCTTGTGACCGATCCGCAACAGTTACCGCCCGAGGAGCCCGGGCGGGCGGCGACAGCGGCCGACGAGGAGGAATGACGTGAGGATCCTGGTGCTCGGGGGTGACGGCTACCTTGGCTGGCCGACGGCGCTGTACCTGTCCCGCCGTGGGCACGACGTGGGGGTGGTCGACAGCTTCGCCCGTCGCCAGTACGACTTCGAGATGGGCGTCGACTCGCTCGTCCCCATCGTCCACCTCCAGCAGCGTGTCCGGCGGTGGAAGGAGCTGTCGGGGCTCACCGTCGAGACGTTCGTCGGCGACCTGACCGACGCTGCCTTCGTGACCGGCACGTTGGCCGCGTTCCGGCCCGATGCGGTGGTCCACTTCGCCGAGCAGCGCTCGGCTCCCTACTCGATGATCGACCGTCAGCACGCCGTCTACACCCAGGTCAACAACGTCGTCGGCACGCTCAACCTGCTGTACGCCATCGCCGAGCAGGACCGCGACATCCACCTCGTCAAGCTGGGCACCATGGGCGAGTACGGCACGCCGAACATCGATATCGAAGAGGGCTACCTCGAGGTCACCCATCGGGGAAGGACCGACGTGCTGCCCTATCCGAAGCAGCCGGGGTCCTTCTACCACCTCTCCAAGGTCCACGACAGCCACAACATCATGTTCGCCTGCCGCATCTGGGGCATCCGGGCGACCGATCTCAACCAGGGGATCGTCTACGGGCACGAGACCGAGGAGACCAAGCTCCACCCGGACCTGGCCACCCGCTTCGACTACGACGGCGTGTTCGGCACGGTGCTGAACCGTTTTTGCGTCCAGGCAGTCACCGGACACCCGCTCACCGTCTACGGGAGCGGCGGGCAGACCCGCGGCATGCTCAACATCCTCGACACCTTGGCGTGCATCGAGCTGGCTGTCGACCACCCGGCCGAGCGAGGTGAGTTTCGGGTGTTCAATCAGTTCACCGAGTCCTTTTCCGTCAAGCAACTTGCCGAGGCCGTCGTCGGCGTCCACGGGGCCGGCACCGCCATCGAGCATGTGGAGGACCCCCGGGTGGAGAAAGAGGAGCACTACTACCGGGCCGCCCACACCAAGCTGCTCGACCTGGGCCTCGTCCCCCACCTGTTGACCGACGACGTCGTCCGCTCCCTGCTCGAGGTGTGCGAGCGCTACCGCGATCGGGTGGACCCGGCCGCCATTCGGCCGACCGTTGAGTGGCGCAAGACGGCCAGTCGGCTGGTGACATCGTCCGGGCTCGGCGACCGCGACGACGAAGTGGGAGCGGCCCGGTCGTGACCCGGCGGGACCGCTGGCGCCACGCCGGCTGGTGAGGCGGCCCTCGGGACCAGGCGCACTATCGTCTCGGCGATGCGTTCCCCCCGTCGCCGGCGACGACGCGACCGACGCCCAGGCCAGCGCTCCCGTCGTTCCCAGCTGACCAGAGTGGTGCTGGCCGCCGCGCTCACTGCCGTCGTGGTCGGGTCGGTCGTCGACATCTCGGCACGCTCGGGTGCCTACCGTTCTCTGACCGCAGCCGCCTACGGGTCGATGGCCTCGGGGGTCATGGACCAGTCGAACGCCACTGCCGCGGCCCTCGATGCCGCGCTCTCGGTGGCCGCCGGTGTGCCGGTTGCCTCGCCGAGCCCGGCTGACAGCGCGAAAAGGTCGACCGCCCACAACGCGTCGCGTGGGACGACCGCTCAGAGGGCGACCTCGACGACCTCGGCCTCGACCACCTCGACGACGACCACCTCGACGACGACTGCTCGGGGGACCGCCTCGACCGCCTCGACCACCTCGACGACGACTGCTCGGGGGACCGCCTCGACCACCTCGACCACCTCGACGACGACCCGGTCGTCCGGGGCAACCCTGCAGCACGGCGCCTCGTCGAAACAGCGGTCCTCGTCCTCCGCTGCCTCCAGCTCCGCTGCCTCCAGCTCCGCTGCGTCCGCCCCCAGTGCCCTGGTGCTCACCGGCCCGGGAGCTGCCCGTCTCGAGCTCGAGGCCCAGCTCGACTCCGCCGTGCGGGACAGTCGGCAGGAGCTCGCTCAGCTCGCCGGGCTCGTGCCGCCGTCGCCGCAGGGCCCGGCGGCCGCCACGCTCGCCCGGGTCCTCGCCCAGCGGGCTGACGCCACCGCCTCCATTCGGCGTGCGATCGACGGGCTGCTCGAGCTGTCGCCCCTGTCGGTCGCCGGCGCGCCCGCGCCGACCTCGGCTCGGATCCCGACGCCCCAGCTGTCGGTGACGGAGGCAGACGCCCGGCTCGCTGCGGCGGGTGCCACCTTGACTGCGGCCGATGCCACCTACGCCTCCCTGGCTGCGTCGATCCGGTCCGGGCGTGCTCCGATCCGGCTCCCTGCCTCGCGGTGGGCCACCGGCGAGCTGTCTCCTTCGGCCCTCGGCGGCCTGGCCGGGGTCCTTGCTGTGGCCAGCAGCTACGCACCGGTGCCCTCTGTCGTCGTCACGGCGGTTGGCATCGCGCCCTCGCCCGTCGTTCCACCTGGTTCGGTCGACCAGGCGGCACCCCCTGTCGGCCAGACCGGTATCGGTGGGACGTTCGGCGAGGGGTGCGCAGCACCGGTCTCGGCAGTGCCGGGCAGCACGCCGGCGGTCCTGCCGCCCACGGGGACGGTGCAGGCCACCGTGACGGTGACCAACTGCGGGGCGGTCGTCGAGGGGCCTGCCGTCGTCACGGCCACCCTCGCCCCGGCTGGCACGGCGCCTTCCGGTGGCAGCGGCTCGGGTGGCAGCGGCTC
>JBMFXC010000039.1:0-4983 GCA_049964655.1 Acidimicrobiales bacterium | reverse complement strand
AGCCCGGTGGCCAGCCCGGTGGCCAGCCCGGTGGCCGGAGCATCTAGGATCGCCTCGGATGGCGGCAGAACGGTAGGACGTCCGAACAGAAAAGGGGTCGAGTCCAGTGCCCGACAGCATCACGATCACCGACAACCGGACGGGGGCATCGCTCGAGATTCCGTTCGAGAACGGCGGCATTTCGGCCGCCCAGTGGTCCAAGCTCCTCCCTGGCGTGTGGTTCTACGACCCCGGGTTCGTCTCGACGGCGGCGTGCGAGAGCGCGATCACCTATCTCGATGGCGAGGCGGGCATCCTCCGCTACCGCGGGTACCCGATCGAGCAACTGGCCGAGCACTCGACCTACCTCGAAGTCGCCTACCTGCTCCTCCACGGCGAGCTGCCCACCGAGGCCGAGTTCGACGCCTGGCGGCACGAGATCACCCACCATACGTTCATCCACGAGAACGTACGCAAGCGGTTCCTCGACGGGTTCCACTACGACGCCCACCCCATGGGGATGCTCGTCTCGGCTGTCGCTGCGCTCTCGACGTTCTACCTCGACGCCAAAGACATCTTCGACCCCGAGTCGCGACAGAAGCAGATCATCAGGCTCATCGCCAAGATGCCGACCCTGGCGGCAGCCGCGCACCGCTTCAGCGTCGGGATGCCGTTCGTCTACCCGGACAACTCCCTCGAATTCACCTCGAACTTCCTCTCCATGATGTGGAAGACGGCCGAGCCTCGCTTCGACGCCAACCCAGCACTCGCCCGGGCCCTCGACGTCCTCTTCATCCTGCATGCCGACCACGAGCAGAACTGCTCGACCACGGCGATGCGGACCGTGGGGTCCTCGCACGCAGACCCGTACTCGGCGTGCGCAGCAGCCTGTGCGGCCCTCTACGGGCCCCGCCACGGGGGCGCCAACGAGGCCGTCATCCGCATGTTGACGGAGATCGGCTCGATCGAGAACGTCGAGCCGTTCGTCCAGTCGGTCAAGGACGGTAGCGGCGGTCGTCTGCAGGGCTTCGGGCACCGCGTCTACAAGAGCTACGACCCCCGCGCCAAGATCATCAAGCGCACCGCCGACGAGGTCTTCGAGATCACCGGTAAGAACCCGCTACTCGACATCGCCCTGAAGCTCGAGGAGATCGCCCTCTCGGACGAGTACTTCACCTCGCGCAAGCTGTACCCGAACGTCGACTTCTACTCGGGCCTCATCTACCAGGCCATGGGTTTCCCGCTCGAGATGTTCCCCGTGCTCTTCGCCATCCCTCGCACGTCCGGCTGGCTGGCCCACTGGCAGGAGATGCTCGACCAAGACTCGAAGATCGCCCGGCCCCGCCAGCTCTACATCGGTGACGACGTGCGCGACTACGTGGCCATGGACGCACGGGGCTGAGCCGAGCCCCGAAGCCGGCCACCGGCCGCGCCGTCGCGCAGGGAGCCAGTCTGCCCCGGCCTCGGGGCTGGGCGTGGTCCTGGCTTCAGGACGACAGGCGGGTCAGCCGCATCAGGCCCTCCTGGGCCATCGAGACGACGAGGGTCCCGTCGCGGGCGAAGAGGAAGCCCCGGGCGAGGCCCCGTGCGCCAGAGGCGTTCGGACTGTCCATGTCGTAGAGGAGCCACTCGTCGATGCGGAACGGGCGGTGGAACCACATGCAGTGGTCGAGGCTGGCACCCATGAAGTCGGGGTCGTCCCACCGGACGTCGTGGGGTGCGAGCATGGTGTCGAACAGCGACATGTCCGAGGCGTACGCCGCCACGCAGGCATGGAGGAGCCGGTCGTCCGGTAGCTCCCCGTCGGCGCGTATCCACAGTCGCTGGAGCGGCTCCCTCCCCCCGCCGTGGATGAAGGGGAGGTCCCCGATGTGGCGTTGCTCGATTGGGTGGGGGCGTCGGAACCAGTCGGAGAGCACGTCGCGGTAGGGGGCGAGCCGCTCGGCCAGGCTGGGGAGCGACTCGGGGGGTGGGGCGTCGGGCATGGCCACTTGGTGCTCGAGGCCTGGCTCGTCGATGTGGAACGACGCCGAAAGGTTGAAGATGGCCCGCCCGTGCTGGATGGCGACGACTCGGCGGGTCGTGAACGACCGACCGTCACGGATGCGGTCGACCTCGTAGAGGATGGGGACCGAAGGGTCCCCCGGGCGAAGGAAGTACGCGTGCAGCGAGTGGGGGGCACCGGCGTCGACGGTGCGACCCGCCGCCATGAGCGCTTGGGCGGCGACCTGGCCGCCGAACACCCGCTGGCGGTCCTCGTCGGGGCTCAGCCCCCGGAAGATGTTCACTTCGATCGCCTCGAGGTCGAGGAGGTTCACCAGTTGGTCGAGCGCGTCACCCATGGCCCCATCCTGCCAGGCAGGCGGCGCCGTCGACGTCGGTGGACTGCGGGCGCAGGCCTACGAACGGGCGACGACCTGTGGGCGCGCCGATAGGCCCGGCACGTGCACCGGCTCGCGCTGGCCCCGGCGACCGGCAAGCACGGCCACGAGCGCCCACGGGGAGTGGCTGGAGGTGACGGTGTGACAGGACGATCCCGCGGCGGCTACCGTTGGACCGGTGGAGACCATCGTGGAGCGCGGGCTGGCCCTGTGGGAGAAGTGGGACACGCCGCACGTTCGCAAGGTCATCCGCTACACGATGGTGTCGGCGATCTCGACCGTCGTGTCGTTCGTCGCCCTGCTCCTCATCTTCGGCGTGCTGCACCTCTTCGCCGAGGTTGGTAGCACGATCGCTGCCAACGTGATCGCCACCGTTCCCAACTACTACCTAAACCGCAGCTGGGTGTGGGGCAAGAACGGGCGGTCGCACCTGACCAAGGAGATCATCCCCTTCTGGGTGATGTCGGCGATCGGCGTGGTGGTCTCGATCGGCGGCGCTGCCCTTGCCCGCGACTTCGGCATCGACCACCACCTCAGCCACGAAGTCGAGACGGTCGTCGTCCTGGCGGCCAACATCGCGTCCTTCGGCATCTTCTGGGTGCTCAAGTTCCTCGTCTTCAACCGGCTCTTCCGCGTCGAGCCGGTCGAGATGCTCGACGAGCTCGTCGAGGTTTCCTGACCCTGAGCGTCTGACCGGTCCTGACCGCGCTTGACCGCAGCGGGCCGTCCAGACTGTCGAGGTCGGTCGTCAACCCCCGGCGGTGTGGCGGGAGCAGCCGCCCGTCGTCTTCGCCCCGGTCGTCGTCACCCGACGTTCATCTGCGCTTCTACCCGACGTGACGGAACCGTAGCAGTGGGTTCACCGGGGTTCCCTACCGTGCCCGGTGATGACAACACAGAGACCCTCAACCCTGACGACCCCCATCGCCGCCCCTCGGCGGGGCCGACGGCTCCGTCGCCTGGTCGGCGTCCTTGCCACCGTGGCGACGGGAGGCGCGCTGGCTGCCTGTGGTAGCTCGGCTTCGGCGTCCTCGGCGAGCCCGACCACCTCTGCCACGCCGGTACCGCTCGTGGTCTACGCCGCCGAGGGCTACGACCAGGCCGAGGTGACCGCCTTCCAGAAGGCAACCGGCATCCCCACCAAGCTCGTCGACCACTCGACAGGGACGCTCCTCGCCAAGATCTCGGCTGAGCGCAACAACCCCCAGTGGGGTGTCTTCTGGTCGGACGGTGCCGAGGCGTACGCCGCGCTCGACCAGCAGCACATGCTGGTGCGGGGTTTCGAGCCGACCACGGGAACGTTGAACGCGCTGGGCAAGGAAGTGGTCCCCGCCGACAAGAGCTATGTACCGACCGGCCTCACCATCGCCGCGGCCGTCATCTACGACTCGAACGTGGTGAAGCACCCGCCGACCACCTGGACCCAGCTCCTCCAGCCCCAGTGGAAGGGTGCGGTGGGCATGAACAACCCGGCGATCTCCGGTCCCACGTACCCGTTCGTCGCCGGTGTCATGCAGCAGCTCGGCGGCGTGAGCCAGGGTGAGCGGTTCTTCAACGAGCTGAAGGCCAACGGTCTCCACGTCTACTCGACGAACAAGGTGACGCTGACCGCACTCCTGAACGGCACCATCAAGCTGGCGCTGGTGCAGAACTCGGCCGGGATCGGGTTCCAGTTCAAGGCGCCCCAGCTGAGGGTCGCCTATCCCGCCAAGGTGAGCCTGCTCCCGGGAGTCATCGGCATCGACGCCAAGGTGTCCAAGCAGGAGATCGCCGAGGCCGAGCGGTTCGCCGACTTCGTCTACAGCCCGAAGGGGCAGGCCGTCCAGCTCGCCGGAGACCCGCACGGTGACTCGCTCTTCTTCCCGGTGGTGAAGGGCACCAAGCCGTTGCCACAGGTTCCCGATCTCGCCACCCTGCCCACGGAGAACCCCAACCCGGCAGTCTGGGGTCCTCGCGAAGCGAGCATCGACCAGTGGTTCACCAACAACATTGTCCAGTAGTGCGGAGCTGACGGCTCGGCCGTTCGGCGCCCAGGGGCGACGGTTCACGATCGTCGCCAACCGGGTGGCCGAGCGGCTGGGCTGGCCGCTCTTCTGGGCCGTGCTGGTGGTGGTGCTGCTGGTGCCCACCGCCTGCTTCCTCGTCCTGGCCGTCAGCCCCCGGCTGTTCGACCAGGGCAGCTCGTGGCTCACCACGAGCTCGTTCTCCCAGGCCCTCTCGGGGGTGGCCGGCCAGGGCATGCTCGACTCGATCGGCGTCGGAGCGGCTGCTGCCGTCGCCGCCACCGCCGTGGCGACCGCGCTCGCCTGGGCGCTCCAGCGCACCCTGGTCGCGGGCCGGCGATTCTGGACGGTGGGCATCTGGGCAGTGCTCCTCATGCCGAGCTACCTGATCGCCGTCGGCTGGCAGACCGTCCTCGACAAGGGAGGCATCCTCGCCTCGCTGGGCCTCTACTCGACGACCCTCCGCTCCCTGTTCTTCGGTCCGGTCGGCTACACGATCGTGCTTGCCCTGAAGGGTGTCCCCTTCGCCTACTTCGCCGTGGCAGCCGCCATGGCCGGCATCGGTCGCAGCTTCGAGGAGGCCGCCCGCGTCCACGGGGCCAGCCGGCGTACCCGGATGA
>JBMFXC010000038.1:4448-24454 GCA_049964655.1 Acidimicrobiales bacterium | reverse complement strand
GTCGTCGAGGAGGTAGGCAGCTTCGTCGACGACCACGCAGTCCCAGCCGTAGGTCTGGCCGGGCCGGGTCCGGTAGCGGGGGGCGAAGGCCTCGTCCAAGTGGAAGGAGCCGTCGAAGCGGGCCCGCCAAAGGCTCGTGTCCCCGACGACGTAGACCGTCGAGCCGTCGGCCGACAGTCGGGCGACGGAGGGCTCGGGGAGCTCGAGGGTGGCGACCACCTCGAGGTGCTCGGGGTCGAGGGCGACGAGCTGGCAGGGCTCGCGCTCGTCGGCGGGGAGGGGGGAGCCGGGGCGCGAGCCGGCGAAGTCCTTCGTCACGATGGTGCCGTCGGGGAGCGCGACGAAGCCGTTGTAGGGGCGCGGGCGCGGCAGGGCCACCGACGCCTCCACGGCGAGGTCCGCGGCGAGCTTGTGGGCGTGGTTGCCGAAGGCGACCACCAGCGAGCCGTCCGCGTGGGCAGCGATGCTCCCGGGCCACGCCGGCCCGCCGTCGAGGTCCGCCGAGCGCTGAAGGGGCTCGAGGGTGCGGGGGTCGATGCGCTCGACGAAGCAGACGGCGTCGTCACCGGCCGTGTGGCCGAGTAGGAAGACCTCGCCGGGCTCGCGGGTGACCACCATCGTCGAGGCGACCGCGGTGCGCGAGGTGACCTCGAGGCCGCCGTCCGGGCCGAGCAGCCCGCCGGTCGGCACGGTCTGGCGGCGGTCCGGCCCGCCGTCCTCGCACGACCAGGGTCCCGGCCAGTAGCCAGGCACCGTCATGCCGTCACACCGGCGCCTCGACGTCGAGGCGGGGCACGCGGGGACGAGGAAGGTGGTCGCGCAGGTCCGCGACGAGGTCGTCTCGCAGCGGGCGCAGCTCGGGGTCGTCGAAGCGGTTGACCTGCTGGAGGGGGTCGTCCACGAGGTCGTAGAGCTCGCCCTCGGTCCCGTCGTGACAGGTGCCCGGTAGGTAGGTCGTGACCACCCAGCGGTCACGGGTCAGCGTCCGCACGTGGACGTCGACGCCGAAGAGCTCGCTGTCCCACTCGGTCAGGACCCGTTCGAAGCCGCGGGCCGCGGCGTCGGCGTCGTCGACAGGGAGGCGTCGGCCCTCGAGGAAGGACGCCGGTTCGAGCCCGGCGATGGCGCAGAAAGTCGGTGCCAGGTCGACGAGCCCGACCGGATGGGTCACGACAGCCGGCGCGATCCCGGCCGACGGGGCGGGTCGCCATACGAGCGGGAGGCGCATCAAGCCGTCGACGTGGTAGGGGCCCTTGAAGAGCAGCCCGAAGTCCCCTTGCAGCTCGCCGTGGTCGGTGGTGAAGACGACGTCGACGTCGTCTGCCCACCCGCGCTCGGCGATCCGGGCCAGCACCCGACCGAGGGCCTCGTCGATCAGCTCGCACTCGACCGCGTTGCGGGCGTTGACCTCGCGCACCTGGTCGGCGCTAAGGGTGGCGGGCACCCACCGGGCAGGCGCCTCGTAGTTGGAGACGAGCTCGCCGTCGTACCACAGCCGCCAGTGGCGCGGCTTGGCGTCGAGGATCCGCTCGCGTTCGGCCGCCTGCTCGGGATAGCCGGCAGGGAGGGGCACCTCCCGCCAGTCGACCCGACCCACTTCGGACTGGGGCGGGTCCCACGGGTGGTGGGGGTCGGGGAAGCTCATCCAGCAGAACCAGTCGTCGTCGGCCCCGAGGCCCTCCAGCCAGGCGATCGTGCGATCGGCGACCCAGTCGGTGTGGTAGAGGTCGCGCTCGATGGGGTTGACCCCGACCTGGGGTGCGCCGGTGTCGCCACCGCCTTCGGCGTTGACCTGCATGGCCGCGTCGAGGACGCGGTAGAAGCCCCCGATTGCCTCGGGGTGCTCCTCGGCCAGCCAGCGGGCGTAGTGGAGGGGGCCGACCGGTCCGTGGGTGGCGAGCTCGAGGTGGTCGAAGCCCCGGTGGGGCCCGCCGACCGGCACGGTGCCGGAGCGGGCCAGGGCGTTCTCGGGGAAGCGCAGGAAGGGGTCGAGGAACGGCTCGAAGTGGGCCTTGCCCACCAGCGCGGTGCGGTAGCCCGCGTCGTGGAGCACCGCGGCGACCGAGGGGGCGTCGGGCGGCAGCGGCACGCCGTTCATCCACACACCGTGCGTCGACGGGTGCTGGCCGGTGAGCATGGTCGAGCGCGACGGCATGCACACGACCGACTGGGGCACGGCTCGCTCGTAACGGATGCCCGCGGCGGCGAGGGCGTCGACGACCGGTGTCCGGGCCAACGTGCCGCCGTTGCACCCGAGGGTGTCGTAGCGCTGCTGATCGGTCGTGACGAAGAGGATCTTGCGGCGTCCCATCAGGCTCCCTGTCCCAGGTCCGTCTCTTCTTCCAGCATGCGGCGCGCCCGTTCGATCCCCGCCCCCGCCGCTCCACCCACGACGAGGGCGAGCGTCGCCGGGTCGGCGTCGGTGGCGTAGAGGACGAGGCTCGTGCCGTCCCCGAGGTCCACCACGTCGAGCGTCCCGAGGTGCTCGCGGAAGAGGCCCCCGGTCACCCGGTACTGGAACCGGCGCGCCAGCGGGTCGACGGTGAGCAGGTCCTCGTCGAAGGTGATGCCCGCCGCCGTCGTCACCTGCCGGTGGTCGCCGGTGACGATGACGGACGTGATGCCGGGGAACCATTCGGCGAGGCGGGCCGGGTCCCCGACGAGCGCCCACACGTCCGCGGCGGGACGCGTCACCCGGACCTGACGGCGGATCGAGCCACGTTGGGGGATCACGAGCTCGTGCGCCCCGTTTGCCCCCGGCTCCTGCTGTCGGCAGGAGCGACGGCGAGGACGGCAGCGAGGGAGCGGGCCATGGCTCGCCGGGCGCGCTCGGGGGACAGGCGCTGGTCGTGGAGGAGGAGCTGGTGGGCCTCGAACGAGGCGGCGACGTCGCACGCCGCCAGGACCTCGACCGCCCGCTCGGCGTCGAGGGCGGCCAGTTCGGGGGCGAACAGGGTCCGTAGCTGGTCGCGCAGGTAGGAGCGGTTCCTGCGCAGCTGCGTCGCCAGCATGGACTGGAACGGTGAGCGCAGGCGCGACACGGTGGCGGCAGGCGCCACCGTGTCGAAGAGGCGGAAGCGCTGCTCGACGAGGGCTGCTACCCGGACGGCGAGCGGGGCGTTCGGATCGACGGTGAGCGCAACGAGCGGAGCGGCTCGCTGAAGTTGGCCCTCGACGGCTGCCCGTGCCAGGTCGTCGACGTCGTCGAAGTAGCGGAAGAGCGAGCGGGGTGACAGCCCGGCCCGCTCGGCCACCTCGGCGGTCGACGGGCGGAGGTTGCCCTCGTCGTACAGGTCGAGCAGCGCCTCGACCGCTGCCTGGCGATTGCGCTGGCGGCGAAGGCGGCGACCGTCGGCCTCCTCGGTCGAGGCGGCCGGAGAAGCGCCGTCGCTGTGCCCCGGGGGCGGGTCGTTGGTCTCGACGTTCACAGGGTCTCCATGCCGTCTCGGTGCTCGGCGGTCGGGTTGCTCGGGCGTCTCGGCGCTCGGGCGTCTCGGCGCTCAGATGGTGAACGCCAGATGGGAAGCGACCTGGCGGGCCAGCGCCACGTCGCCGGACAGCTCGATCCGGTCGAGCTCGTCTTCGGCCCGCACGCGTCCACCCGCCAGCCGCATGAAGAGGCTCGACGGTAGCGCCACCTCGGCCGTGGCCGGCCCCGGGAGCGCGTCGACCACGGCTGCCCGCCCGTCGACGACCACGTGCACCGTGCGCTCGATCGGCCCGGTGAGCCGCAGGGTGACCGACGAGCCGTCGGGTACCTCGGCCCGCTTCCCCACGATGTAGCCGAGGGCACGGACGACTTCCTCGACGGACTGCTCGGCGACGGGCCCGCCTTCGTGGCCGGGGCGACCGACGGCAGAGCGGATGTCCTGCTCGTGCATCCACGAGTCGAAGACCCGGATCTCCATGAACCGGCCGTAGGTGGCATTGCCGGCGGGCGTCCACGACGGTGCGTCGTACTCGGCGTCCGACAGCGCCTCGAGCGCGGCGAGCCGCTCGGCGGTCACCGACCGGAAGTCGTCGAGGAGCTCGGCGTGCGTGCGAGGGCGGAGGGCGACGACCCACGCCTCGTTCGACCGGGCGATCTCGTTCTTCACGTGCGGGCCGCTGGTCTCCGCCTCGGGCACGGCGGGGACGGCCACGCCCGCCAGCATCCGCTCGGTCCCCACCAGGTGGGCGACCACGTCGTGGACGTCCCAGCCCGGCAGGGCCGACGCCGACCAGGCGTCGTCGTCGAGCTCACCGAGGAGCTCCGCGAGGAGGCCCCACTCCTCGCGCAGCAGGGCGATGACGCGGGCGCGCTCGCCCGTCTCGGTGGGCGACTGCTCAGGCATCGGATCCTCCTGGTAGGGAGTCGTCCCGGGTGGCCCCGAGCTTCCCGAAGTCGACGACCTTGCCCCGGTTCACGCTCACCCAGTCGCGGGCCTCGAGGTAGGGACGCAGGGCGTCGATGATGACCTGCCCGTCGGCCGTGGACTTCGGTCGCTGGAGCTCGTAGAGGTGGGGGAACTCCCGCCACGCCGCCACGGCGTCCCACAGTCGCACGGCGGCCTCCCCGGTGGGCGGGTCGACGAGGACGGGCCCGAAGAGGCACTGCCCGTCGGAGAAGAACAGCGTCGGCACGCCGAACCCCCCGGCGTCGACGACCCTGCGATGGTCGGCGAGCACCTCGTCGCCGGTGGTCGGGTCGGCGATGGCCTCGTCGACCAGCCCGGGGTCGAGGCCCAGCTCCTCGAGGAGGGCGCGTGCCACGGCCGGCTCGTGCGGCTTGCGCCCCTCGACGTGGAGGGCGCGACCGGCCCGTTCGTACCACCGGTCGAGGTCGGCCATGTCGTGGCGGCGGAGCAGCGCCCCGATGCGCATCATCGACCAGCCGTACGACCACGCCCGCTCCCACGGGTGCTTCTTGCCCTCCTGTCGGTTGACCTCCTCGAGGCTGAAGAACCGCCAGGCGACGTCGAGGCCGGTCTGGTCGCGCACCTCGCGGATCCAGCGCGAGGTCTGGTAGGCGAAGGGGCACATGAGGTCGAAGTGGAAATCCACCGCGTCGTGCTCGACGGCACTCATGACGGCCACCCTACGCCCACCCTCGGCGTGCGGGCGCGGTGCGTGCCACCGAGGTCGGGACCGGCGTGACACGACGGGGAGTGGGGAAGACACCGCTCCCGGTGGGAACGGCCCCTCGGGAGGGGCCGGAGTGCGCCATGACCGCAGGGTAACAGTTGACGGTACCTATGACAACGGCTTAACTGGGCCGGCCGGCAGGCCTCGCTCCGGAGGCTTCAGCCGGAAGGCCGAGGTCTGGTGCAGGGTCTGGCCCGGAGGGGGGATGCCGTGACGAGGGGGGGATGCCGTGACGAGGGGAGGGCCATGGCCGACACACTCATCCTCGACTCGCTGCAGCGGCGCATGCGAGCGCTGCACTCGCTCTACACCGATGCGCTTGCCACCATGGACCTCGACCAGGTCAACCACTTCGAGCGGGAGGGTGTCGTCCCCATTGCCTTCAGTCTCTTCCACATCGCCAACATGGTCGACGCGTCGTACTTCCTCATGACCGGGCAGCCACCGCTGTGGGACGACGAGTGGGAGGCCCGGGTACAGCCGGCCATCGCCGACCACGGCAAGCACCGGACGGTCGACGAGATGGTCCACCAGCGCATCGGCGACTACGAGGCCTTCGAGGAGTACCTCCACGCCGTCTTCGACCGGGTCGAGGTGTGGCTCGCCGAGCTCGACCCGGTCGAGCTCACCCGGCTGGTCGTTCCCCGGCCCTTCCCTCCGCAGGTCGCCAGCACCTACAGCGCCCGGGTGGCAGGGGAGGAAGGGATCACCCTGCTGGACGCCGTCGAGTGCTGGGTCTACCAGCACGGGCTGCGCCACATGGGCGAGATCGAGCTGGCGCGCGGGCTGGTGGGGCTGGGCGGCATGACCTCGTGACGGCCGCTCAGCGCCGGCTGCGGCTGTGGGACCGCCAGCTCGACACGTACCCGAGCGCTCGGGCCCGGGCCGGGTTCCTCCTCGTGACCGTGGTCACCACGATCGTCCTCTACTACGAGGCCTACGTCGGTGGGTCGGTGGGGCCGGACATCCTCGCCCACTACCAGATCAGCTTCCACTTCTACCTGACCGTGATCGTGGTCTCGAACGTCCTCGGCGCCCTGGCCTCGCTCCTGGCGGCGCGCGTCGACCGGTGGGGGCGGGCCAACCTGGTCGTCTGGGGACTGCTCTTCGCCAGCGCGGCGACCTGCTTCGGTGTCCCCTCCGCCACCAACGGCTACGAATTCGGGGTCTTCGCATCGGTCGTCGGCTTCGTCGAAGGCATGGTGCTCGTGGCGACCCCGGCCCTTGTGCGCGACTTCTCTCCTCAAGTGCGGCGAGGAGCGGCGATGGGGCTGTGGACGATGGGCCCGGTGGTGGGGAGCCTCGTCCTCACCGAGGTGGCCTCGAACACCCTCGGGCATCTGCATGCCTGGCAGGACCAGTACCACATCGCCGGGGCCACCGGGCTCGTGCTCTTCCTTGTCGCTTTCTTCGCCCTGCGCGAGCTCTCCCCGGGGCTCCGCGACCAGCTCATGGTCTCGGCCCGCGAACGCACCCTGGTCGAAGCCCGAGCGAGCGGGCTCGATCTGGCCGAGAGCGTCCGCAACCCCTGGCGCCAGATGCTCCGCCTCGACGTCCTCCTGCCGTCGATCGGTATCAGCACCTTCCTGCTCATCTACTACGCGGCCGTCGGGTTCTTCGTGCTCTACTTCAACTCCGTCTTCGGGTTCACCGAGGCGCGCTCGAACGGGCTGGGCAATTGGTTCTGGGCGGCTGACGCCACTGCCGTGGTCGTGGTCGGGCTGGTGTCGGACCGGGTGGGGGTCCGCAAGCCGTTCATCCTGGCGGGGACCGTCCTCGGTATCGCCATGACCTCGATCTTCGCCACCCGGGCTACCGATCCCCTGACCACCTATGCGACCTTCGTGGTGATCATCTCGGTCCTGTCGTTCGCCCGGGGCGCCGCCTACTCACCGTGGATGACGGCCTTCTCCGAGACGCTCGAGGCACGCAACCCCGCCCTTGTCGGCACCGGCCTCGCCCTGTGGGGGTGGGTGCTCCGGGGCATCGCCGCCCTGTCGTTCCTCGTCGCGCCCTTCGTCGTGACCGCCGTGTCACCGATCGCCAACTACGGGCCCACCCTGCAGGCCATCCAGGCCGCCTACCCCAGCCAGGTCCGCACGATCGCCGAGGTGGGCCCGACTCTCTTGGCCCGGTTGCGGACGACGCCGCCGCAGTCCGGGGCCCTCGCCGAGGCGATCGCCAAGGTTCGCGCCGCCGAGCACGTGAGCGCGCCTGAGGCCGTGGCGCGCCTGGTGGCGCTCAAGCACGTCCCCGAACGCGACCTCGCCTACCTTCGGGCCCACGCGCCGACCGTGCTCGCCGCCCGCAACGCGGCCCCCGGGCAGTGGCAGACGTGGTGGTGGGTGTGCGTCGCCGGGCAGGTGGCCTTCCTGCCGACGATCTTCCTGCTTCGGGGGAGGTGGCGGCCGTCTTCGGCACGACGTGACGCCGCGGCGCGACAGGCCCTCGTCGATCGGGCGCTCGCCGAGCTCGGCCTCGACGGTGGGGGTGACGCACCAGGTCTGGGCGCGGCGCCGGCGTGAGCCGACCCGTGCTGTCACGACTGCCCCGTGCGACCGGGTGACGACGGCACGACGAGGAGAGGAGCAACGATGCCCGCACTGCGCACGCCCGACGAGCCGTCGTGGTGCTTCCTGTACCGCACGATGGTCCCGGTGCTGGTGGTGGCCGGGCTCGTCGCTGCCACCGCCTGACGCCCGCAGGGAGCGGGCGCTCCGGGTCTCCCCTGGGGGCTTGTCACCGCCGGGGGTCGAGGGCCACCTTGCACTGGCTGGTCGGGCGCCGGAGCGACACGAAGGCGTCGGGGAGCTCGTCGAGCGGGATGACGTCGGTGACGACGCCGGCCACCGGGAGGGAACCGCTGGACAATGCCTCGAGCGTGCGTGCGAAGTCGTCCACCTCGTACCACGCCGAGAAGGTGACGGAGAGCTCCTTGAAGTGGGCCGACCGGAGCACCAGGCGGACGGGCTCCGTGTGGAGATGGGCGACGACCAAGCGCCCGCCTCGCCCGAGCAGGTCGATCCCACCGGCGAGGGCCTCTTCGGCCCCCGAGCAGTCGACGACGACGGTGGGCCGCTTGCGGCCCAGAGCGCGGTAGGCGACCGCGGTACCGCCTGGTGACGGGTCGATCGCCGCGCTCGCTCCGCAACCGAGGGCCAGGGAGCGCCGCATGGACAGAGGGTCGCTCACCACCACGTCCCGAGCACCCACCGCCCGGGCCCAGGCCGCCGCCCCCAGTCCGACCGCACCGGCACCGAGCACGAGGACCCGGTCGGCCGTCCCGACCCCGGCCCGCCGGACCGCCCGCAAGGCGGCGGCGAGCGGCTCGACCAGCACG
The DNA here is from genome assembly GCA_049964655.1 of Acidimicrobiales bacterium. Classification (GTDB taxonomy): domain Bacteria; phylum Actinomycetota; class Acidimicrobiia; order Acidimicrobiales; family RAAP-2; genus JAJZJT01. The sequence goes on along the minus strand of JBMFXC010000038.1, from coordinate 15,990 downwards.
GCGACCTCGTCGGGCACCGCCTCGGGAACTGGCAACGCGGCGTGCCGGCTCACCACGGTGAGCTCGGCGAACGCACCGGTGGCCCCGGGTCCGGTGCCCACGATCCGCGCCATCGGGCAGTGGACGGGATCGCCACCCAGGCAGGCGACGCAGGTCCCACACGACTGGACGGGCAGGGCGACGACGCGCCGGCCAATGCCGAGGAGACCACCGGCAGCGGCGCCCGGGCCGACGTCGACGACGTCGCCGACCAGCTCGTGGCCGAGCACGGTCCCGTCGGGGATGCCGGCGGCCGGCGCGGCGAGGTCGGTGGCACAGACGCCAGCCAGGCGCACGCGCAGGAGGAGCTGGCCCGGACCGGGAACGGGCCGAGGGAGCTCGCGCACCACCAGACGACCGCCGACGAGGACGGCGGCGCGCATGCCGTCGGCCTCCTCCTCACCCGGCGGGACCGCAGTGGAGCTCCGGTCGGACGACAGGACGGCGGTGGAGCTCCGGTCGGACGGTTGACTGCCACGCTTCCTGTCAGCATGCAGCGCCCAGATGGCCGCCGGTCCGCCGAGTGCCCGGCGGGTCGGCGGTCGGCCCGCCCTTCGGTCGGCGAACCGTCCGTCCGCGTCGCCCGCCACCCCGTTCATCGCAGTCCTCCCTGCCCTGGTGTGCACCCGTCCCACAGGCTAGCCAGACTCTGAGTCACTGGCTGACTGCAGAAAGTGTCAAGTACTGGGGTCGAAGCGGGTCGTCCCGTCGGCGAGGTCTCGCAAGGCGGCGATCTGGGTGGCGTTGCCGATGACCACCAGCACGTCGCCGTCCTCGACGATCGCCTCGGGCGGTGGGTTGGTCCGGAAGTCTTCGCCGGGATGGCGGAGAGCGAGGACCAGCGCGCCGGTGTGCGCGTGGACCCGCGCCCCGCGCAGGCTCTGGCCGACCATGGGCGAGCCGGCCGGTACGTCGATCTGCTCGAGGCGGAACTCGAGGCTGCCGTCGTGCATGACGACGTCGAGGAACTCGGCGACGTGGGGCTGGACGGCCAGTGCCGCCATCCGGGCGCCCCCCAGGTCCTGGGGGTTCACGACCCGGTCCGCTCCCGCACGCAGGAGCTTGGCCACGGCGGCCTCCGACGCAGCGCGCGACACGATGAAGAGCCCGGGGGCCATCGAACGGCTGGTCAGGGTGACGTAGAGGTTGTCGGCGTCGGTGTTGAGGGCGGTGATGAGCACTCGGGCGCGGTCGATGCCGGCGGCGAGCAGGATGCCCTCGTCGGTGGCATCGCCGGCGACGAAGGGGGCGTCCACGGTGGCCAGACGCTCCAAGGAGGTGTCGACGACGACCAGGTCTGCGGGTGCCGTCTTGAGGTGCGTGGCGATCGACCGCCCCACCCGTCCCCATCCACACAGGATGACGTGCCCGTGCATCTGGCGGATCCGGTGCTCCATGCGACGCCTCCCGAACGTGTCCCGCAGGTACCCCTCGACGAACGTCTCGATCAGCAGGCTGAACGTGTAGGCAGCCGTGCCGACGCCGGCGAGGATGAGCCCGATGGTGAAGACCTTCTCGCCCGCCCCGAACGTACTGGTCGTGCCGAAGCCGACCGTGGAGACGGTGACGACCGTCTGGTAGAGCGCGTCGAGCGGCGTGAGGCCGAAGCCCACATAGCCGGCGGTCCCGACACCGACCACGACGGCCAGGGCGACGAGCCCGCTGCGCAGGCGTCGCAACGTCCCCGAGGGGCCGGACGGTTCACGGACGGCCCGGTCGGGCTGCATGTCTCATTGTGACGCGACCGAGGTGCCTCCGGCCTGATGTCGTGGTGCCATCGGTTGCTCGGGCGGCGAGCTGACCGCAGGCCGCGTCGATGTCGTTGCCTCTCGTGTCCCGTACGGTCACGGCCACCCCGGCTTGCTCGAGGTGGCGACGGAACGAGCGGACGCGCTCTCGTGGCGTGCCGCGCACCGGGTAGCCAGGGGTCGGGTTGAGGGGGATCAGGTTGACGTGGGCTCGGAGCGGACGGGCAAAGGCGGCCAGCTCGGCCGCGTCGCTCGGGCGGTCGTTGACCCCGTCGATGAGTGCCCACTCGAGGGAGAGGCGCCGGCCGCTGGCCGCGACGTAGCGCCGGCAGGCGGCCGCCAGCTCGGCCAGCGGGTAGCGGCGGTTGAGGGGAACGAGCTCGTCGCGCAACGTGTCGTTGGCGGCATGGAGCGACACGGCGAGGGTGACGGGCAGGTCCTCGGTGGCCAGTCGGTCGATGCCAGGGACGACCCCGACAGTCGAGAGGGTGAGGCGTCGGGCTGACAGGCCGAGCTCGTCGTGGATGCGCCGGACCGCCGACCAGACCCGGTCGTAGTTGGCAAGCGGCTCGCCCATCCCCATGAACACCACGTTGGTGAGACGGTCGGGTTCGGCAGCCCGACGCGCCCGCACCACCTGCTCGACGATCTCGCCGGTGGTGAGGTGTCGCTCGAACCCACCCTGGCCGGTGGCGCAGAACGTGCAGCCCATGGCGCAGCCGGCCTGGGAGGAGACGCACACGGTGACGCGGTCCTCGTACCGCATGAGCACGCTCTCGACCTGGCTGCCGTCAGCCAGGCGCCACAGCCACTTCTGCGTCGAGCCCTCGTCCGACGAGCGGCACGCCGCCGCGGTGAGCCCGGGCGGGAGGGCCTCGGCCAAGCGCTCCCGAAGCCCGAGCGGGAGATCGGTCATCTCCTCGAAGTGGAGCCCCCGGCGGTGCAGACCGTCCCAGACCTGCCTGGCCCGGAAGGACGGTTCACCGTCGAGCAGTCCGGCGAGCTCGTCCAGGCTGAGGTCGAAGGGGGACCGCACGCCCTCACGGTACCGGTGGCCGTCTTCGGTCATGTGCTGGTTCCAAGCGCTGGTCGCTCGGCCGTCAGGCCAGCGACTCGTCGAGCTCGCCGAGCGAGCTGGTCAGCTCGAGGTTGGCCGAGTAGTCGACCGGGCAGGCGATCACCGAGACGGTGTCGTCCGCCAGCGCCGCTTGGAGGATGGGCAGGAGCTGGTCGGCCGCCTCGACCCGGTACCCCTTTGCCCCGAAGCTTTGGGCGTAGGCCACGAAGTCCGGGTTGGTGAACCCGGTGTCGGTGCTGTGGCCGAGCTCGAGGTCCATCTTCCAGGTGATGAGCCCGTACTCGTCGTCGACCCAGACCAAGATGACGAGGGGGACTCGCTCGCGCAGAGCCGTCTCGATCTCCTGGGAGTTCATGAGGAAACCGCCGTCGCCGGTCGCCACCAGTACCCGGGCTTCGGGGCGGGCCAGCTTGGCGCCGATCGCCCCGGGCAGTGACCACGCCATCGTCGAGAGCCCGTTGGAGATGAGGCAGGTGTTCGGCGCGTACGTCGGGTAGAGGCGGGCCATCCACATCTTGAGGGCGCCGGTGTCGACGAGGACGATGTCGTCGCGCCCCATGGCCGCGCGGGTGTCGGCGACCACCCGGGCAGGGGAGAGCGGGAACCGTTGGTCGGCCCGTCCGGCGTCGAGCTCGTCGGCCAGCAGGGCTCGGATGCGCTGCGGTTCTTCCGAGAGGGGGAAGCGGACGCCGGACCGCTCACCGAGGGCGTCGAGGGTGCGACTGATGTCGGCCTGGAGGCCGACGTCGACCACGTAGTGACGGTCGACCTCGGCCGGGAAGCGATGGATGTGGATGATGCGCTTGTCTCCGGCCGGATTGATGCGGACGGGGTCGAACTCCTGGAGCTCGTAGCCCACCGCCACGATGACGTCGGCCTGGTCGAAGCCGAAGTTGACGTAGTCGTGGCGCATGAAGCCGACGGCGCCGAGCGCCTGGGGATGGTCGTCGGGGAAGACCCCCTTGCCGTGGAAGGTGGTGGCCACCGGAACGCCGAGCCGCTCGGCGAAGCGGACGAGTGCCTCACCGGCGCCGGCCCGTGCGGCGCCGTGCCCGGCCAGCACGATCGGGCTTGTCGCCTCGCGCAAGACGGCGACGGCCCGCTCCAGCTGGAGCGACGACGGCTCGTCGGGGCGAGGACGGTTGACCTCGAGCGGGTCGGCGTCGCTCGGAGCGGGGGCCTTTTCGACGTCCTCGGGGACGGCCAGGAAGACGGCGCCCGGCCGTTCGGTCTCGGCGAGCTTGAACGCCTTGCGGAGCATCTCGGGGACGGCGACCGGTGTGACGACGAGCTCCGACCACTTGGTCACCGGGGCGAACATCGACACGAGGTCGACGCCCTGGTGGGACTCCTTGAACATCCTGGTGGTGGAGACCTGTGCGGACAGGGCGACGACCGGGGTCGAGTTGGTCGTGGCGTCGGCGACGCCGAGCAGCAGGTTGATGGCGCCGGGGCCGAGTGTCGACGAGCAGACGCCGGCACGGCCGGTCAGCCGCCCGTAGACCTCGGCCATGAACGAGGCGGCCTGCTCGTGGCGGACGAGGACGTAGCGGATGGGCGAGCGCGCCAGTGCGTCGACGAGGTGGATGTTCTCCTCCCCGGGGATGCCGAAGACGAAGCGCACGCCTTCGTTCTCGAGACAGCGGACGACAAGCTCGGCGACGGTTCCCTCGGAGGACGACATGGGGCCAGGTTAGGGTGCGCTCCGTTGGCCGTGGTGCGCCCAGATGGTCGTCGGCCGCCCGAGGGGGACCCGGAGGGCAGAGCAGAGCGCCCCGGGAGGGCAGAGCGCAGTCGGTCGGTACGCTCCACCCGTGAGATTCGCCACGCCCACCGCCTGCCTTCCGCGACGAGGGAGGCCGACGGAGGGCGCCCGAGCCGTCGAGGTCACTGCCGACGCCAGCCGAGCCGTCGAGGTCACGAGCCGGACCGTCGACGTCGACGGTCCGGTGCACTACGCGGACTTCGGGGGCGACCCGGACGGGGCGACCATCGTGTGCGTCCACGGGCTGGGTGGCTCGCATCGCAACTGGCTGGCGGTCGCACCGGGGCTCGCTGAGCTCGGGCACGTCCTCGCCCTCGACCTGGTCGGCCACGGGCTGACCCCGGCCGGCGGGCGCGTGCCCGACGTGGAGGGGCACCGCCGACTGCTGGCGGGCTTCCTCGGCGTCGTGGTCGGTCGACCGGTCATCCTCGTGGGCAACTCGATGGGCGCACTGGTGACAGCGCTCGTGGCGTCCGAGGTGCCCGAGCTGGTCGCAGGCCTCGTGCTGGTCGACCCGGCCCTACCGGTCCGCTCGATCGCCCCGTTCCGTCCCTCGGTGGTGGCCAACTTCGCCGCCTGTGCGATCCCCGGGGTGGGCGAGGCGTACCTCGGCGTCCGGCGCCGCCAGACGACCGCCGAGCAGAGCGTCCGACGGGTGCTCCGGAGCTGCTGCGTCGACCCGGCTCGCGTGCCGACCTCGGTGGTGGCGGCGCATGTCGCGCTCACCGAGGAGGTCGACTGGTTCGCGGCAGATGCCGCCTACCTCACGTCGGCCCGGTCGCTGGCCCGCCGGTTCGTCGCCTCGGGCGCCACCTGTGCGGCACTGGACCGAATCGAGCAGCCCACCGTCGTGCTGCACGGGGCCCGTGACCGGATCGTCCCCCTGCGGGTGGCGCGTGCCTTGGTGGCGGCTCACCCTGGCTGGCAGCTCGAGGTGGCCGTCGATGCCGGCCACGCGCCCATGCTCGAGGTGCCGGCGTGGACGGTGGAGGCCATCACCCGGTGGGTCCGTGGAGCCAGTCGGACGCCTACCGCCGGGTGGCCGACGGACTGGGACGACGGTCGCCTGCCGGAGCGGTGACCTCGGCGAGCAGCCGTCGGGCGGTCGCCACGAGGGGCGCCTCGCGCCGCCACACCGCCCGCACTTCGCGGCGGAGGTCGAGCTCCGAGACGGTGACCTCGACGAGCCGTCCGGTCTCGAGCTCGCTACGGACGGTCGAGCTGCCGATGGCAGCGACGCCCGCGCCGGCCGCCACGGCCGCCTTGATGGCCGTGGTGGAGCCGAGCTCGAGGCCGACGACCGGAGCAAGCGCGTGACGGGCGAGGGCGCGCTCGACCACGGCACGGGTCCCCGAGCCCGGCTCGCGAGCCACGAGCGGGGTCCGGGCCAGGTGCTCAGGGGTGACGGGCCGGCGCCGGCGGGTCCAGGGATGGCCGGGGGCGACGACGACCACGAGGTCGTCGTGGGCGACGACCGTCGACCGGAGGTCGTGGGGGACGTCGGCACCTTCGACGAAGCCGAGGTCGGCCTGGCCGGACCGCATGACGGTGAGAACCTGTTCCGAGTTGCCCATCTGGAGCGAGGGGACGACGTCGGGCGCCACGGCGCGCAGTCGGGTCAGCCAGGCGGGGACGAAGTACTCGGCCACCGTCATCGACGCCGCCAGGCGGAGGGTGGGGCGTTGCTGTTCGCGTAAGGTCCCGAGCCCCGTGACGAGGGACGTCAGGCCGTCGAGGACGGGGGCGGACCACTCGACGACCGCTTCGCCGGCGGGTGTGAGGCGCGCCCCGGTGGAGCGGCGGTGGAGCAGGGCCGTCCCGACCTGACGTTCGAGGGCGCGCAGACGCATGGACGCCGCCGGCTGGCTCATGCGATGAACAGCGGCAGCGCGGCTGATCGACCCCAGGTCGGCGACCGATCGGAGCAGGTCGAGCGAGGTGACGTCGGGAACCGGCTCCGGGACGGGCATAAGCAGAGCTTAGAGGTTCATCAGGAACGGGCCGGTTCCTGCCTGCCGCCGCAGCCCGCACCATGGCGTCCATGACCGTGGCTACCACCCCCGCTGCCCCTCGACGCCCCTCCGCTCGCCTCCCGACGGCAGCGTCGATCGTTCCCGGGCTCGCCCTGGCCGTGGCGGTTGCCGCCGTCGGCGAGCTCCTCGGCTCCTTCGTGCCCATCGTCGGCGCTCCCGTCTTCGCCATCCTGGGCGGCATCACGGTGGCGCTCGTCCGTGGTCGTCGTCCCGCACTCGTGCCCGGGATCCGCTTCGCCTCCTCACGGGTGCTGCAGGCGTCAGTCGTCGTGCTGGGCACGACGCTCTCGCTGCGCCAGGTGGTCCACACCGGCGTGACGTCGCTTCCGGTCATGCTGGGCTCGCTCGCCGTCGCCCTCGGTGGTGCCGTCGTGGCCGGGCGGGCGCTCGGGGTCGACCGCGACACGCGCACGCTGGTGGGGGTCGGCACGGGCATCTGCGGGGTGTCGGCGATCGCCGCCACCGATTCGGTGATCGAAGCCTCAGAGGCCGACGTCGCCTACGCAGTGGCCACCATCTTCACGTTCAACGTGGCCGCGGTCCTCACCTTCCCCACCATCGGCCACCTGTTGCACCTGACGCCGCACGGGTTCGGTCTCTGGGCGGGCACGGCGATCAACGACGTGTCCTCGGTGGTGGCCGCGGCCACCATCTTCGGGCACGGTGCCGCCGGCACGGCGGTCGTCGTCAAGCTCACCCGTACCCTGATGATCATCCCCATCACCCTGGTCCTCGGGTGGTACCGCACTCGCCGGCCACGTGCCGACGTCGAGCCCGATGCCTCCGGTGCCACCCGTCCCGTGCTCGAAGCGGCCGGCGCCCGTGCGGTCGGGACGGCGTCGGGGGCCGTCCCGGGTGCCGTCCCGATCGGGAGCGTGGCCGAGGCACCCAGTCGCACCGCCCGCCGCCTCGTCCCCTTGTTCATCGTGTGGTTCGTGGTGGCGGTCGTCGCCAACACGGTCGGTCTCGTTCCGGTCTCGCTCCATGCCCTGGCGTCGACGACGGCGCAGTGGATGATCACCATCGCCCTGGCGGCCATCGGCTGCTCGACGCATCTCGGTGAGATCCGCCGTGCCGGTTTCCGCCCGCTTGCCCTCGGTGCCGTGCTGTGGGTGGCGGTTGGCCTGACCAGCATCGGCCTCCAGGCCGCGACCGTCGGGCTGCACTGAGCCCGGCACCCACCCGGGGCCCGCTTTCGTCATGCGTCCGTCAGGATGTCCGGCCACAGTTGTGGCGTGCCCGTCCTGCCCCGTCGCTGCCGTGCCCGCCTGACCACGGCAACCTGCCTGGTGGCGGTGGTGCTGGTCGCCGCGGCGTGCTCGACCGGGTCCGCTGCGCCCCGAGCCCCGTCCGGTCGGGCAGCGTCGGCTTCCACCCGCCGGGGAACAGGAGGCGCCTCGGCGGCGGGCGGACAGCAGGACGCCGCTACGACCACGACCACCGAGCAGCCCGGTTGGACGCCGGTGAGCTACCAGGGCAGCACGTTGCTCGTCGACGAACGCGCCGTGGTCACGCCCGGCGGGGCACACGTCGAGCTGATCCGCTTCCGGGCGGGCGTCGTCCACTTCACCCTCCACGACGGCAGCACGGACCCTCCCCGTGGCTCGGTTGCCCTGCCTGCCGACGCCCAGTCGGCCGTGCCCGCCTCCGAGCAGGCCACCATGGTCGGTGCCTTCAACGGCGGTTTCCTCGCCTCGACCGGCTCGGGCGGCTTCGAGGTGGACGGCCAGGTGCTCGAGCCGTTGGTGGCCGGTCGGGCCAGCTTCGTCATCGACGCCAACGGCACGGCCCACGTCGGGGTGTGGGGCTCGCAGCTGCCGCGTCCCGGCGAACAGGTCGTCAGCGTCCGGCAGAACCTGGTGCCGCTCGTCTCGGGCGGTGTGCCCAGCCCGTCGGTGGGAGACGTCGCCGCGTGGGGAGCCACGCTCGGCGGAGGCACGGCCGTTGCCCGGAGCGCGGTGGGCGAGGACGCCGCAGGGGACATCGTCTACGCCGGAAGCATGTCGGCCACGCCCGCCGACCTGGCGGACGCGCTGGTGCAGGGTGGGGTGGTCACGGGCATGGAGCTCGACATCAACCCCGAGTGGGTCCAGGCCGTGGTGGCACCCGTGCCGGGCGGAGCCCTGCAGACCGCCGTTCCCGGGCAGAACCGTCCCGCCGACCAGTACCTCGTGGGCTGGACGCGGGACTTCGTGGTGGCCTCGGCGGGCTGACTCGACGAGCCGATTCGACGGGCGGAGCGACTGGCCCGCCGGCCGGACCTCAGTTGACCAGACGCTGACGGCCTTCCCAGAACTCGGAGCGCAACTTGAACTTCTGGAGCTTCCCGGTGGCCGTTCGCGGCAGCGCCTCGCGGAGGTGGACGCGCTTGGGGCACTTGAACCCGGCGAGGTGCTCGCGGCAGTAGGCGATCACGCGGTCCTCGGTGACCGGGGTCGACCCGTCGGCGACGACCAGTGCCGTCACCAGCTCGCCCCAGTGCTCGTCGGGGACTCCGATCACGGCAACTTCGGCGACACCGGGCATCGAGAAGATGACGTCCTCGACCTCGATCGACGAGACGTTCTCGCCACCGCTGATGATGACGTCCTTCTTGCGGTCGAGGATGTGGAGGTGGCCCTCCTCGTCGAGTGCGCCGCCGTCCCCGGTATGGAACCACCCGTCAGCCAGTGCTTCGCCGGTGGCCTCCGGCTGCTCCCAGTACCCGTCCATGACCGTGTTCGAGCGGGCGAGGACCTCGCCCGTGTCGTCGACGACCAGCTCGGTGCCGATGGCGGGGACCCCGGCGCGCATCAGCTTGCGGGCCCGCTCGCTGGCGGGCAGGTCGTCCCACTCGGCGCGCTGACGGTTGACGGTCAGGAGCGGCGCGGTCTCGGTCAGACCGTAGATCTGGATGAACTCCCAGCCGAGCTCCGACTCGATGCGCTCGATGGTGCGCGAAGGTGGGGGCGCCCCGGCCACGATGACCCGGGTTCGGTCGCGACCGGGCACGGGGTCCTCCCAGGTGGCCAGGGCGTCGAGCGTGGCGTTGACCACGGCCGGGGCGGCGCACAGGAGGGTCACCCCGTGCCGCTCGACCCGACGGAGGATCTCGGTGCCGTCGACCTTCCTCAGGACGACCTGGGGGCAGCCCATGCCGGTGGTTGCCCAGGGCATGCCCCACCCGTTGGCGTGGAACATGGGAAGGGTGTGGAGGTAGACGTCGCGATCGGACACCTGGGCGTGCCAGCCGAAGAGCGCGGCGTTGACCCAACAGTTCCGGTGGGTGAGCCGGACACCCTTCGGGCGGGCGGTGGTGCCGGAGGTGTAGTTGACGGTGGCCACCGCGTCCTCGTCCGGCTCCCACGGCCGGGGCTCGGCGCCTTCGGGGAAGAGGACCTGGTCCGACTCGGCGCCCAGGACGAACCGTGCCGGTGCCCCGACGGCGGCAAGCGAGCTGTCGAGCTCGGGGTCCACCAGCAGCACCGAGGCGCCCGAGTGCTCGACGATGTAGGCGACCTCGGGCTCGGTCAGCCGGAAGTTGACCGGGACGAGGACGCGACCCGACCCGCAGACGCCGAAGAACGAGGTGAGGAGGCGGGCGCTGTTGTGCGAGACGATCGCCACGCGTTCGCCGGGCCCGACGCCCAGCGCGTCGAGCCCGGCCGCCTGGGCCCGGGCGCGTGCGGCCAGCTCGGCGAAGGTCAGGGTTCCCCACTCAGCCGCCGGCTGGTCCGGCTCGTCGACGAGGGCATGCCGGTCGGGGTAGGCCCGCTCGGCCCGGTCGAGGAAGTCCCGCACGTTGAACGGAACGATCACCTGTCCACCTCCGTCGTCGCCGCCCGACCGGCCAGCCCGGTGGCACCATTCAAGCCGAGCGGGCGGCGGCGCGCCTGGCGACAGACGGACGACGTCGGCAGTGAGCAGCGCGCACCGGACAGAGCACACCGGACAGAGGGGTAGGGTCCGGACGTGCCTGTACCGCGCGTCGCCGTAGGTCCCCGTCACGCCACCTTCGCCGTCGACGCCATCACCAGTGGCGGCGGCACCGTGGTCGCCCTCGACGAGTCCCCCGAGGCGCTGGTGTGGCTCGACCCCGCCGACGTCGTCGGTCTGCGCGAGGCATTGGCGGTCGCACCGGACGTCCGGTGGGTGCAGCTTCCCTTCGCCGGTGTGGACCGGGTGGCCGAGGCCGGCCTGCTCGACACCGGTCGGGTGTGGACCTCGGCCAAAGGGGCCTATGCCGAGCCGGTTGCCGAGCACGCCTTGGCCCTGGCGTTGGCAGGCCTGAGGCACCTGCCGGAGCGTGTGGTCGCCCGGACTTGGGGAGCACCGAAGGGCACCAGCTTGTTCGACGAGCGGGTCACCATCCTCGGGGGAGGGGGGATCGCCCGGGCGCTCATCGGCCTGCTCGCACCGTTCCGGGTCGAGACGACGGTGGTGCGACGAACGGGCGAGCCGGTGCCGGGTGCCACCCGGACCGTGCCGGTCGACCAGCTCCACCATGTGCTCTCCGACGCGCTGGTGGTCTTCGTGGCCCTGGCCCTCACCCCGGAGACGGAGAGGATCGTTGGTGCCAGCGAGCTTGCTGCCATGGGCGAGCGGAGCTGGCTGGTGAACGTGGCCCGGGGACGGAACGTCGACACGGACGCCGTCGTCGAGGCGCTGCGGACCGGCTCGATCGCCGGAGCCGCCCTCGACGTCACCGACCCCGAGCCGCTGCCGGACGGGCATCCGCTCTGGGACGCTCCCTCTTGCATCGTGACTCCGCACACGGCTGACACGCCTGAGATGGTGCGGCCGCTGCTGGCGGCGCGTCTCCGGGTGAACGTCGCCCGGTTCTCCGGCGGCGAGCCCCTGGTAGGGATCGTCGACGTCGACGCCGGCTACTGAGCGGCGC
>JBMFXC010000038.1:0-4348 GCA_049964655.1 Acidimicrobiales bacterium | reverse complement strand
GGCGGCGAGCCCCTGGTAGGGATCGTCGACGTCGACGCCGGCTACTGAGCGGCGCCCGGGGGCGTCGGCTCGTGAGCAGCCACCCCGCTGCGGTGGGGTCGGCTGTTGGTGTCTGTCAGCGAAGCGATGGGCACTGTGGCCAGCGGGGTGCATGGCTCGCGGGTGCATGGCCCCCCGGGTGGCTGTCACACCCGTGGGCGACCATGCCGGGAGCCTGCCGGACACGGCCTCGGTCCGCGCACGACAGCCACGACAGCCACGACAGCCCAGGAGACCCTGATGATCACACTCGAACCCCGACCGGCACCGGTGGCCGCGTCGCCCCTTCGCCGCGCCGCTTCGCCTTCGATGGCCGAGGCCGGCGAGCCCAGCGATGCCAGCCGCTCCGCGGTGGGCGAGTCGTTCGTCGTCGACTGCGCGGCTTGTGCACACCAGCACAGCTCGGTCTGCGAGGAGTGCGTGGTCACCTTCGTCGTCGGCCGTGAGCCCGATGACGCGCTGGTCGTCGACGTCGCCGAGGCTCGTGCCGTCCACCTGCTCGGTAGCGCAGGCCTGCTCCCCAAGCTTCGGCACGCCCGCTGAGCAGAGCACCCGTCGGACCGTGCCACCATGGGGCGTGCACCCGTACCCCCTCCGTGGCAACGACACCAGGGACGAGGCGGCATCGCTCGCCGGCGTCCTGGTCGAAGCGGGACGCCGTGCAGGGTTGGTGTCCGTCGGGACGGCGCCCGTGGCGGTCTTCACCGCCGCACGCGGGCATCTCGAACGCCGCAAGCGGCACGGGCTGCACGGCGGGATGCAGTTCACCTACCGCAACCCGGCACGGTCGACCGATCCCTCCCGTCTGTTGGCCGGGGCGCGCAGCCTCGTCGTCGGTGCCTGGGCGTACGCAGCGCCGCGGTCGGGGCCTCCGGCGCGGTCCGAGGACCGGTTCGGAGGGGCAACGCTCCACCCGCGGGGTCGGGTTGCCCGCTACGCGGTGCGTGACCACTATCGCGACCTGGCGGCCGCCCTCCAGGTCGTCGCAGCCGTCCTGACCGCCGCCGGCTGGCGAGCCCGGGTCGTCGTCGACGACAACGGCCTGGTCGACCGCGAGGCCGCCCGTCAGGCCGGCGTGGGCACCTACGGCAAGAACACCCTGTTGCTCGTACCGGGCTACGGCTCCTGGTGCCTGATCGGCACGGTGGTCACCGACGCCCCGCTCGGCGTCCGATGGTCGGCCGACAGCGGTGACGGGGCCCGGCCACGGCGATCGGAGCACGGCTGTGGGCGGTGCACCGCATGCCTCGACGCCTGTCCGACCGGAGCGCTCGTCGCTCCCGGCGTGCTCGACGCCCGTCGATGCCTGGCCTGGCTGCTCCAAGCCCGCGGCACCTTCCCGCTCGCCTTGCGCACCGCCCTCGGGGACCGCCTCTACGGGTGCGACACCTGCCAAGAGGTGTGCCCCGTCAACCGGGTGGCAGGGTGGAGATCGGCCCGAGAGGGATCGTCTGGGGGCAGTCCGTCCGGAGGCAGCCCGTCCCACGCCCCCGGCTCGGTCGCTGCGGGAAGCACCGTGGCCGACGTTGGCGACCTTCCCGTGACGGCCGACGTCGACCTGGTCGAGTTGCTCGAGGCCCCGGACGAGGTGGTGATGGCTCGGGTGGGCCGCTGGTACGTCGCCGACAGAGATCCTGCGGTCGTCCGGCGCAACGCCCTGGTGGTGCTGGGGAACGTGGGTCGGGCTGACGATCCAGCCGTCAGACGCGTCGTGACGTTCTACTGCGACCACCCTGATCCCGTGCTCCGCGAGCACGCCGAGTGGGCGGCGAGGCGGCTCGGGCTGGCCGGTGCGCCGGCTGCCGGCACTCCGCCCCCCGGCATCCCGGTGCCGCTCGGAGCGATCGGCCGACCGGATCGTTCTGCAGGGGTGGGAGCGGCGTGAGCCACCTCCTCGTCACCAACGACTTCCCGCCGAAGGTCGGAGGCATCCAGGTCTACCTCTGGGAGCTGTGGCGCCGCCTCGACCCGACCACCTTCACGGTCCTCACCGCGTCGTCGCACCCGGACGCGCCGGCGTTCGACCGTCACTGTGCCGAGGTGGGCATTCGGGTGGACCGGGTCCCCCAGCACCTGCTCCTGCCCACCCCTGCCCTCGCGCGGCGTGTGCGAGAGGTGGCCCGACAGACCGGTTCCTCGCTCGTCGTCCTCGATCCGGCCCTTCCCCTCGGGGCACTCGGGCCGTCCCTGGGGATCCCCTATGCCGTGGTGCTCCACGGTGCGGAAGTGACCGTGCCAGGTCGACTGCCGATCGCCCGGGGCCTGCTCGCCCGGACGTTGCGGCAGAGCGCACTGCTCGTCACGGCCGGTGGGTACCCGCGTGACGAGGCGATCCGCGCCATGGGCAACGTGCCGCCCCCACCCACGGCAGTGATCCCTCCGGGAGTCGATCTCGACCGGTTCCGGCCGTTGGGGGTCGCCGAGCGTGCCGAGGCTCGAGCCCGCTTCGGCTTGCCGGTCGACGCACCGCTCGTGGTCGGGGTGAGCCGGCTGGTGCCGCGCAAAGGGTTCGACGTGCTCATCGACGCTGCCGTGCAGCTCCGGCCGGCCTTTCCCGACCTGACCGTGGTGATCGCCGGGCGGGGTCGTGACGAGGGTCGGCTTGCCGCCAAGGTCGACGAGCTCGGCGCTCCTGTCCGCCTGGTCGGCCCGGTGTCCGACGACGACCTGCCCGCGCTGGTCGGAGCCGCCGACGTCTGTTGCGTGCCATGCCGCAACCGGTGGGGCGGCCTGGAGCAAGAGGGCTTCGGGATCGTCTTCCTCGAGGCTGCCGCTGCCGGTGTCCCCCAGGTGGCGGGGGCCTCCGGCGGGACGCCCGAGGCCGTTCTCGACGGTGGGACCGGGCTCGTGGTGGACCACCCCCGTGACAGCCGTCTGGTCGCGGCTGCCCTCGGGCGACTGCTCGGGGACGCGTCCTTGCGCGAGGCGTTCGGCGCCTCGGCCCGGGCCCGGGCGGAGGAGTCCTTCGACTACGACCGGCTCGCACCTAGGCTGGCCGCGGCACTCGCTGCCGTGGGAGGCTGACCGACCGCGGGTGACCGTGGTGTCCTGTCCGATCGACGAGGAGGGTTGAACGTGGCGGACCGAGCCACCGAGCGCATGACGATGGCAGCGCCGCCCGAGCGGTGCTTCGCCGTCAGCGCCGACATCGACGCGTACCCCGAGTGGGCAGGCGACATCAAAGAGGTGAACGTCCGCCAGCGCGATGACGAGGGCCGGCCGACGGTCGTCACGTTCCGCGCCGCCGCCTTCGGCAGGTCGACCAGCTATACCCTCGCCTACGACTACTCGCAGGCACCGAAGGTCCTCTCGTGGGTGGAGACCGAGGGCGACATCACGTCCAAGCTCGACGGGAGCTACGTCTTCGAGCCGGCACCAGGGGGAGGGTGCGAGGTCACCTACCACCTCGAAGCCGAGCTGAAGGTACCGCTCCCCAGTTTCATCAAGCTCCGAGCACAGAGCCGCATCATGTCGATCGCGCTGCGTGACCTGAAGGCCCGCGTCGAATCCCACCCGTGAGGGTCGGCATCACCCTTCCCCACTTCGAGCCGACCCCGCGTCCGGCCCTCGAGGCCGCTCGCCAGGCCGAGGACCTCGGACTGGACGGCGTCTTCTGTTTCGACCACCTCTGGCCTATGGGGCAACCCGGCCGCCCCGCGCTCGCTCCACTGCCGCTCCTTGCCGCCGTCGCCGCCACGACGTCGAAGGTGGCGGTGGGCACGCTGGTCTCCCGTGTCGGCCTGGTGGAGGACGACGTGCTCGTCGCCTCGCTGCGCAGCCTCGACCGCATCGCCACCGGGCGGTGCATCGCCGGTATCGGCACGGGCGACACGCTCAGCCGGGCCGAGAACGAAGCGTTCGGCCTCCCCTTCGAGCCGGCTGCCCGTCGCCGCCAGCGGATGGCCGCCGTCGCCGCTGCTCTCCTTGACGCCGGGACGACGGTCTGGCTCGGAGGGGGTGCTGCACCCGTGGCCGCCCTGGGTCGCCTCCTGTCCGTGCCACTCAACCTGTGGGGCGCCGACGCCGCCGACGTCGAAGCCGCCCGCTCGAGGGGCAACAGCGTGACGTGGGGGGGTGTCGTCCCGACCGACGTCGGCGCCGCCGCCGAGCACTTCGCCCGCCTGGCCGCCGCTGGGGCGGACTGGGTGGTGTGCGCGTGGCCGCCGTCCCTCAAGGTCGTCGCCCGGGCCGCCCGCAGCACCCGCGAGTGACCCGGTGGCGTGGCCGTCAGACTGGGGAGACGAGGCGGCCGTTCCGGAGGACACGGCGACAGCGGTAGCCTGTGACGATGGAGTTTCGGCGCATCAAC
>JBMFXC010000037.1:9054-25309 GCA_049964655.1 Acidimicrobiales bacterium | reverse complement strand
CCTTTTCGGTGGTCGGGACCGGCGTCGATCCGGTGACCTCGCGCTTTTCAGGCGCGCGCTCTGCCAACTGAGCTACCCGACCTCGAGGGGCTGGCGGCATCGCCCCGCCGGATCCTCCGACCAAGGCTACGCCACCGTCTCCTGCGCGGACCTGACGGGATTTGAACCCGCGACCTCCGGCTTGACAGGCCGGCGTGCACTCCAAACTGCACCACAGGTCCCCAACCAGCACTACCGCTGGGGTACCGCACCCCCAACGGGATTCGAACCCGTGTTACCGCCTTGAAAGGGCGGCGTCCTTGGCCGCTAGACGATGGGGGCTCGACCCGCTCAGGGCCCCGCCAGCCTAGCAGAGGCGTCAGAGGGCTCCCTCTGGCCGACCGTGGTCGGGGAGCTCGGCGGCCAGGGCATCGACGATGGCCGTCTGGACTGCCCCGAGCAGCTCGTAGACGGCGAACTCGGGAGCTGTCGGATCGCTCGGATGGGGCGCCTCGAGCTCCTCGCCGACGTCGAGGCGGGTTCCGAGGGTGAGGCGCATCGTCTCGACGGCCGACAGCCAGGCACCGATCTCTTCGGCGGAGATCGTGTCGTGCTCGGCTGTGGCCACGAGTAGGTCGAGCGCCTGGTGGTGATGGGAGCGCAGGGCGGTGTCGACGAGCTCGCGGTAGGAGCGCTCGTGGGCTGCCGTCTCGTCGTCCTGGCCGACGTAGGCGGGTGGGAACACCCGGACGGTCGAGGCCCGGTCGTGCTCGAGCAGGTCGGCTACCTGGGTGGCCACGGCTGCCAGCACCGCCCGCACGCCCGGGTCGATGTGGACGTCGTAGCGCCCGTCGCTCCGGCGTGAGATCGGCTCCCTCGGCCGGCTCACCCCGACTGCTCCATGGTGGCCCACAGCCCGTGCTCGTGGAGCCGGTAGACGTCGAGCTCGGCCCGTTCGCGCGTCCCCGACGACACGACGGCTCGTCCCTTCAGGTGGACGTCCAGCATCAGCTTGGTCGCCTTCTCTCGCGAGTAGCCGAACAGCTTTTGGAACACGTAGGTCACGAACGACATCAGGTTGATCGGGTCGTTCCACACGATGACCAGCCACGGTCGCTCGGTCGTGGTGGACTCGTCGACGTCCGGCCGTTCGACCTCGACCGGGGCCGTTCCCGCTCCGGCGGCATGGGCCAGCCGAGCTGCCCGAGCGGCAGCGGTGGCCCGTGCCGGAGTGCTCACCGGGCCCTCGCCGGGGTACCCACCAGAGGGTCGGTCTCCCGTGGCTCCTCCGCGGCCTCGAGGCCGAGGGCCTCGCCGTCCTTGGCACCGAGCTCCGGTTCGGGCCGGTGCCGGGACAGGTCGTGGTGGAACCACAGCAGCGTCGAGAAGACCACCGAGGCACCGAAGACGTGGATCCCCACCAGTACGGCGGGTAGGTGCGTGAAGTACTGGGTGTACCCCACGATCCCCTGGACGACCATGACGCCCAGCAGGACGTGCCCGCGCTGTTGGATGTCCGCCGGCACGTCGTGGCGCCAGAGCCACCACAGGACGAACAGGAGGAACGCCCCGGTGACGAGGACGATCTCCGCGTGGGTGCGGGTCATGTCGACGAGGTCGACGGGGATCCGCTTCGCTCCTGGCCCCCCGGCATGGGGGCCCGCCCCGGTGGTCGCCGTGCCGGCCACCATGGCCACGACAAGGAGGGCGATCAGCACCCGGACCATGACGAGGGCCCGGTGGGGCACCGCGGGTGTTCCCCGCCCCCCGGCGTGGCCGGCTCGCATGGCGAGGACGAGGGCGACCCCGAGCAGGCCGACCCCCACCATGAAGTGGCCCATGACGACGTACGGGTTGAGCTTCGAGTAGACGACGACCGCGCCCACCCCCGCCTCGGCGAGCACGCCGAGGATGAGCCCGACCGACAGCCAGGTGAGGTCGCGCCGCCAGGGGCGTCGCCGCCACGCCGCCAGGACTGTCGCCCCGCACAGCACCACGAGGAGCACGACCACCATCCGGTTGCCGAACTCGATCAGGGCATGGAACCGGAGCGGTGGCGTGGCCTGGCTCCGCGTGCAGTCGGGCCAGTCGGGGCAACCGAGGCCCGAGTCGGACAGGCGCACCGAGGCGCCGCTCACGATGTTGAGCAGGATGACGACCGCCGTCGCCTGAGCGAGCCGCAGGAAGGTCCGGGGTCCGACACGCGTGGAGAGCACCGGCGGACCATCGTACCGGGGCGGTTGCCCGGGGTGCCCTCGCCACCGCCGCCCCCCTGGCCGGTCGGGCTGGCCCGGCTGCCGCCCCCCTGGCCGGCCTGACCGGCCCGGCTACCGCCCGCCGCCGCGTTGCCGGCCCGCAGGGGCTCGCCGTAGGCTGCAGGGGTGACCACCCCTGCCGTGGCCCTCGAGGGCTCCCGCGTCCGCAGCGCGCGCCTCGCCGCCTACGTCGCCCTCACCAAACCTCGGATCATCGAGCTGCTGCTCGTGACCACTCTGCCCACCATGTTCGTGGCCGAGCGAGGCCTCCCTCCCGTCTGGCTCATGGTGGCCACCCTGGCTGGCGGGGCGTTCGCCGCTGGTGGAGCGAACGCGCTCAACATGGTGATCGACCGGGACATCGACCGGGTCATGCACCGGACCCGCAACCGTCCTCTGGTCACCGGGGTGCTCACCCCCCGACAGGCCCTCGTCTTCGCGCTTGCCCTCGAGGTGGTGGCCTTCGCCGAACTGTGGGCGGCGGTCAACCTGCTGTCCGCCTGCCTGGCGGTGTCGGCGACGCTCTTCTACGTCTTCGTCTACACGCTGTGGCTGAAGCGCTCGAGCAGCCAGAACATCGTGATCGGCGGAGCAGCGGGGGCAGTGCCGGTCCTCGTCGGGTGGTCGGCGGTCACCGGTACCCTCAGCTGGACTCCGGTTGCCCTCTTCGCCCTCATCTTCATCTGGACCCCACCCCACTTCTGGGCCCTTGCCGTCAAGTACCAGGACGACTACCGGGCCGTCAACGTGCCCATGCTCCCGGCCGTGGCGTCGTTCAAGCGGACGGCGACCTCCATCGTCGCCTACACGGTGGCCCTGGTCGCCGTGTCGTTCGTCGTCGCCGTCGTCGGTCATCTCGGCGTCGTCTACGTGGCGTGCGCGGCGGTCCTCGGGGCGGTGTTCCTCGTCCTCGTCGTCCAGTTCCGTTTACGGGCCACGCCCAAGGCGGCCATGACGGTGTTCGGCTACTCGATCACCTACTTGACGCTGCTCTTCGTGGCGATGGCCGTCGGCGTCTTCGTCCGGTAGTGGCCGAACGGTCGGCAGCCTCGGGCACCGAGCGGCCGGTGCTCAACGGGGTCGAGCGACCGGAAGGCGCGACATCGTCTCCGGTCGACCCGACGGGCCGGCTGTCGCACGTCGGCGCCGCCCGTCCACGCCGTGCTCGTCACCTCCGATCTCTGCTGGTCGGCGCCGTCGCTGCCGTCGGGCTCGCCGTCTACCTGTTCGTCGGCGTGGGCACGAAGAGCTCGGCGCCCGTGGCCGCCGTGGGGGCACGGGCGCCCGACTTCACCCTTCCCTCGGTGCGCGGGGGCGCCCCGGTCAACCTCGATGCCCTCGGGGTCGATCGTCACCGTCCGGTGGTCCTCAACTTCTTCGCCTCGTGGTGCCCGCCGTGCGTCCGCGAGACGCCGCTGTTCGCCCGGACCGCCCGGGCCACCGCGGCCGACCACAGCCCGGTGCAGTTCGTCGGGGTCGACGTCGCCGACGCCGCAGGTGGAGCCGCCTTCGTGGCCAAGGCCGGGACCCCCTATCCGGTGGGCGCAGACACGACGCTCGCCGTGTTCTCCCGCGTCTACGGGCTCACCGGCGAGCCCGACACCTTCTTCATCGCTGCCGACGGGCGCATCCTCGGTCGCCACCTAGGTGCCCTCGACGCCGCCGAGCTCGACCACTGGGTGTCGGTCCTCGCCCGGACGGCACGCTGAGCGGCCACGCCGAGCGGCAGCGTTCTCCGGTCGCGCTGCCGGTTCCGGCTCACTCCCAGCGGAAGAGCAGGGTGGCACTGAGCGGAGCAGCGACGGCCCAGGCCGCCAGGACTACCCAGTCGCCCGCCGTGACCGGAAGGTGCGTGCCGAGTGCCCGGTGGAGCGCGTCGGCGAGCGCCGAGGCAGGCAGCACCCGGGCCACGCCGGCCAGCCAACCCGGCAGCCTGGACAGGGGCACCAACATCCCCCCGACCAGCAGGAGCACGACGAAGAGGCTGTTGGAGACGGCCAGGTTGACGAGGGCCTTGAGCCGGCCGGCCAGCACCAGGGCAATGCCGCCGAAGCCCAACGAACCGAGCACCATGGCGCCCACCGCGGCGCCGATGCCGACGGCGCCCCCGCCGCCCCCGACTCCGCCGGGGTGCCAACCGAGCCCGAAGCCCACGGCCACCACCACCACGGCCTGGACGAGCTCGACGACGACGACGGTGACGATCTTGGCGGCGAGCAGGCGGGGACGGCCGAGCGGAGTCGTGCCGAGGCGCTTGAGGACGCCGTAGCCGCGCTCGAAGCCCGTGCCGATGCTGAGGGCCACCAACGACGACGACATGACGGCAAGGGCGAGGATGCCCGGCACCAGGAAGTCCACCGGGTGGCGCGTCCCGGTGGGCAGCACGTGCACCGTCGAGAAGAACAGCAGGAAGAGCACCGGGATCCCGGCGGTGAGGAAGAGGCTCTCGCCGTTGGTCGCCAGCATGGTCAGCTCGGCGCGGACCTGAGCGGTGAGCGCTCGCATCAGACGCCCCTCCGGCTGGCAGCCCGTCGACGACGGGGGCGGTTCCCCGGCCCAGGATCGTCGCCACGGGTGGACACCTCGTCGCCGTCTCCTGCCGGGCTCGTCCCGGTGATGGCGAGGTAGGCCTCCTCGAGCGATCGGGTGGTGCGCAGGTCCCCCATGGCCAGCCCGGCCTCGGCCAGCCAGCCTGTCAGGGCGGCGACGGTCGTCGGCACGCTCGTTCCCTCGGCGGGCGTGACGACGTAGCTGCCCGGCTCCTCCTCGTGCACGATGGCACCGCTCCCGAGCGCGCCGGCCAGACCGGTCGTGTCGATGCCGGTGGGCGCCGTGAACCGCACGGCTCCGTCGGCCACCCGGGCGGTGAGGTCGGCCGGCGTCCCCTCGGCCAGGGCCTGCCCCTTGGCGATGATGACCACCCGGTCAGCCAGGCGCTCGGCCTCGGTCAGCTCGTGAGTGGTGAGCAGCACGCACACGCCGGTGTCACGTAGGTGGCGGACGACGTCGCGCACGGCCAGACGGCCTTCGGGGTCGACACCGGCAGTGGGCTCGTCGAGGAAGACGACCGACGGCTTGCCCACCAAGGCGAGGGCCAGCGAGAGGCGCTGGCGCTCACCCCCCGACAGCCTCCGAGTGGGCGTGGTGGCGACCGGGGCGATGCCGACCCGGTCGAGCAGGGCTTCAGGCTCCTCTGGGTCGTCGTAGTAGGCGGCGAAGAGACGGAGCACCTGGCGCGGGGTGAGGGAGGGGTAGACCCCCCCCTGCTGGAGCATGACCCCGAGACGCGGGACGAGGGTTGCATGGTCGGCCACCGGGTCGAGCCCGAGGACCGAGACGGTCCCGGCGCTGGGCCGTCGGTAGCCCTCGAGAGTCTCGATGGTCGAGGTCTTGCCGGCGCCGTTCGGCCCGAGGAGGGCGGTCACCGTGCCAGCATGCGCCGAGAAGGAGAGCCCGTCGACGGCGACCCGGTCTCCGTAGCGGACGACCAGCCCGTCGCACGCGACGGCAGCACCAGGGCGCACAGCACTGCCAGGGCGCACAGCACTGCCAGGGCGCACAGCACTGCCAGGGCGCACCGTCGGGCTAGGGCGTACGTCGTCCACGGCGGCTCACGCTACCGTTGTCCCGACATGATCGACATCCGCCTGGTCAGGGACGACGCCGCACGTGTGCAGGCTGCACTGGGGCGTCGGGGGATCGCCGCCGCCGACGTCGAGGCGCTGGCCGAGCTCGACCGACGCGCCCGCGACGCGGCCCGGCGCCGTGACGACTTGCGCGCCGAGGTCAAAGCCATCTCCCGTCAGGTAGCCGAAGCCCGTCGAGCCGGCGACGATGCCCGCGCCGCGGAGCTCAGCGAGCGGAGCCGAGAGGTGGGTGGCGAGCAGGCGGAGGCCGACCGCCAGGCCGATGCGGTGGCCGACGAGCTCCGCAGCCGTCTCCTGGTCCTGCCCAACCTGCCCGCGCCTGACGCCCCCGACGGCGCTGGCCCCGAGGACAACGTGGTGGTGCGGAGGTGGCCCGAGGTCCCTCCGGTCTACGGAGATGCCCAGCGGGTGCCGCACTGGGAGGTAGGTGCCGCCCTCGGCATCCTCGATATGGAGCGGGGAGCCAAGCTGTCGGGGTCGATGTTCCCCCTCTATCGGGGGATGGGTGCCCGGCTGCTCCGAGCGCTCACCGCCTTCGCCCTCGACCACCACGCCGACGCCTTCGAAGAGGTGCGACCTCCCACCCTGGTGCGCACCGACACGATGCAGTCGACCGGCCACCTCCCCAAGTTCGTCGACGAGGCCTACCACCTGGAGCGGGACGACCTCTGGGCCATCCCGACGGCCGAGGTGCCCCTGACCTCGATGTTGCGGGGCGACATCCTCGAGGAGGAGAGCCTGCCCGTCCGGTTGACGGCGGCCACCGCGTGCTTCCGACGCGAGGCCGGATCGGCCGGCCGTGACACCCGGGGGCTGCTCCGCGTCCACGAGTTCGACAAGGTCGAGCTGTTCGCCTACAGCACCGAGGAGCAGGCGCCCGCCCTGCTCGACGACCTGGTGCAGCGGGCCGAGTCGCTCCTCGTGGAGCTCGGCCTCGAGTACCGCGTCCTCGACCTGTGCGCTGGCGACCTCGGGCTGTCGGCGGCTCGGACCTTCGACCTCGAGGTCTACGCCCCCGGCGTCGACCAGTGGCTCGAGGTGTCCTCGGTCAGCTGGTGTACCGACTACCAGGCCCGTCGCGCCTCGATCCGGTACCGGCCGGCGGCGGGCGGCAGCCCGATACTGGTCCACACGTTGAACGGCTCGGCCTTGGCGTGGGCGCGGATCTGGGCGGCCCTGGTCGAGACGGGCCGGCAGGCCGACGGGTCGGTGGTCCTCCCCGACGTGCTCGCTCCCTATCTGGGCGGGTCGACCGTCATCGCGCCACCGGCCGGCTGAGCCGGCGTCGCTCCGTCACGGCGCCACCGGACGCACGCTCCCGGGTCCCGTCATCGCTGGGGAGGTCGAGGCTCGTCGAAGCGGTAGCCGACGCCACGGATGGTGGTGATGAGCCGAGGGGAGGACGGGTCCTCTTCGAGGTGAGACCGCAGGCGCTTGATGTGGACGTCGAGCGTCTTCGTGTCGCCGTAGTAGTCGGCGCCCCAGACGCGGTCGATGAGGACGTCACGGGTGAGCACCCTGCCGACGTTCTCCATGAGCAGGGTGAGGAGCTCGAACTCCTTGCGGCGGAGGCGGACTTCCTCGCCGCGTACGAAGACGAGGTGGCGGTCGGTGTCCACCACGATGCCGCCAGCCTCGAGCTGTGGGCCGGCGACGGGTTGACGTCCGCTGGCACGGGTCGCACCGGCGGCGGCCGGGGGAGCCGGATCGTTGGACGGCGTCCGGCGCAGCACCGCTCGCATCCGCGCGACCAGCTCCCGTAAGCGGTAGGGCTTGGCCACGTAGTCGTCGGCTCCGACCTCGAGCCCGACGACGGTGTCGATCTCGGTCCCCTTGGCCGTCACCATGATGATGGGCACCGACGAGCGAGCCCGGATGGCTCGACAGACGTCGATCCCCGACAGCTTGGGCAGCATGAGGTCGAGGAGGATGAGGTCGGGAGCCACCTCGTCGAAGAGGCGGATCGCCTCGTTGCCGTCCCGAGCGACCGTCACGTCGAACCCCTCGCGGGACAACCCGACGACGAGGGCGTCGATGAAGGACTCCTCGTCCTCCGCCAGGAGCACCTTGGTCTGGGAGAGGGACTGGTGGGGCGCGGTCGTCACGGACGTCAGTCCAGGGCGCGGTCGGGGCTCGGGAGGATGAGGGTGAAGGTCGAGCCCTCGCCTTCGCGCGAGTCCACGTCGACCCGCCCCTGGTGGTTGGCGGCGACGTGCCGGACGATGGAGAGCCCGAGGCCCGTACCGCCCGTCTCGCGACTGCGTCCGTGGTCGACCCGGTAGAAGCGTTCGAAGATGCGGTCGAGGTCGCGGGCGGGGATGCCCACCCCGTGGTCGGTGACGGCCAGGCGGACCTCGCCGTCCTGGCGCGCTCCTGTCACCGTCACCACACCACCGTCGTAGGAGAAGGTCACCGCGTTCTCGAGCAGGCTGTGGATGGCCGACACCAACTGTCGCCGGTCGCCGAGGACGTGGACCGGCGGATCGGGCTCGTGGAGCTCGATTGCCACCCCTCGCTGCTCGGCGGCGGCCCGGACGCGTTCGACGGCTTCGGCCATGACCAGGTTGACGTGGATGGGCTCACGGGGCGGAGCCGCCTCTGCCTCGATCCTCGACAGGTCGAGCAGGTCGTCGATGATCCGGCTGACGCGGAACGCCTCCGACTGGATGCGCGAGGCCAGCCGCTGGGCGATGTCGGGATCGGGCTCGAAGGTCAGCGTCTCGGCGAGCAGCCCGAGGGCGCCGATCGGGGTCTTCAGCTCGTGGCTCACGTTGGCGACGAAGTCGCGCCGGATCTGCTCGAGGCGCCGTCGCTCGGAGACGTCCTCGATGACGGCGATGACGCCGAGCGGCCGCCTCCCGTCGTCGATGAGACGTGTGCCCACCGTCAGGGTCTGGCGGGGTGGTCCGTAGAGCTCGAGGGTCCGCTCCGCCCCCCCGTCGTTCCAGGCGTTCTCGAGCAGCTCGGTCACCGCCTGGGTGGCGAGCGCATCCCCGTGGCGAGAGGTCATCATCGCCTCGGCGCGTGCATTGCGGAAGGCAACCTGGCCCGTCTCGTCGCACACCACCACGCCCTGGGGCATGGTGTCGAGCGCCTTGCGGAGCCGGATGGCGTCGGCGCTCGCCTCGGTGACCGCCTCAGACGCCTCGCCGGTGATCTTCTCGAGGTGGGAGAGCACCGCCTCCACCGTGCCGTCCTCGGGAGGAACAGTGCCCAGCCGGTTGGCCAGCGCGGCCAGGCGCTGTTGCAAGCTTCTCCGCCCGGAGTGGCGGCCCCAGGCCGCCGCCCCGATCACGGCGACCACGGCGACGGCGGCGATGACGACGTAGCCGACCAGGTAGGACTTCACCGCTCCAGCATGCCAGCTGGCACTGCCCGATCCGGCGCTCCTTGCCGGTCCCCGGGGGGACGGTCACTCGGGAGCCACCAGGGCGCAATGAAGAAACCGAAACACCTCGAAAAATCTTGAAACATCATGGAAAATCTCATACCGTGGCCCCATGATCGACGTCTCCTCCCTGCTCTCCCTGGCCCCCGTGCTCCCCTTGCCACCTCTGTCCCACGGGCTGGCCTCGTCCACGGCCACGCTGGCGGTGCTCCTGGGGCCGATGGCTCCGGTGGCGCCGACGTGGGCGAGCGCCGGCGGGGTGGCGGGGATGGCACGGCTCGCACGCCTTGCTGACGTCACGATGAGCCCGGACACCGGGGCCCTCCCCGGTGGTCACGTGCTCCAGAACTTGGTCAACGGCATCGGTGGCTGGGCCCTCGCCCTGGCACTGGTCGGGCTCGTCGTCGGCGCGGCGGCCTGGGCGCTCGGTTCCCACGGACAGAACTACCAGCAGGCCTACGTGGGGCGCCGGGCGGTGCTCGTCTCGGGGCTCGCCGCCCTTTTGATCGGTGCCGGGCCCGCGTTGGTCAACTTCTTCTTCCACGCCGGCCAGGGCGTACGGTGAACGATGCCAGCCAGGCCAACGCGGTCCTGGCGGCCGTCACGGCCCTCCCTGGCACAGCCGTCACGGCCCTCCACGGCACAGCCGTCACGGCCCTCCCTGGCACAGCCGTCACCGTGTCGTGCCCGGGAGGCCTGCCGGGCGCAGCCATGGGCGTCGGGCTCAAGGTGGCATGCGGGGCGGCCTCGTCTGTCGGAACCGCCGCCGGCTCGTTGGTCGGTGGCGCGGTGGGCTTCGGGGCGACCCAGGTGCTCGACGGACTAGCCGGATGGGTCGCCTCGGGTGCCGAGTGGCTGCTCAGCCGGGTGGCCGGCCTTCTCCTCGCCACCACCCGGGTCGACCTCGGCGCAGGCTGGTTCACCAGCCATCTGGCCGTGATGGCCGGGCTCGCCGCAACCGTTGTGCTCCCCCTCCTCGTGCTCGGCGTCATCCAGGCCCTCCACGCCCAGAGCGCCCTCCTGCTCGTCCGCACGGCCCTCGTCAACGTCCCCGCCGCCCTCGTGCTCACCGGAGTGGCCGTCAAGCTCGTCACGGTCGGGCTGGTCGTCACCGACGCCATGAGCACGGCGGTAGCCGGAGGTACCGGAGCCGGGACGGCTCAGGTACTTGGTCGGATCGTCGACGACCTCGACACGGCCGCACTGGGCGGACAAGCCGGGGTGCCGGAGTTCCTCGTCCTGGTGGTCTCCGTGGTCATCGTGCTGGCCACCTTTACGGTCTGGGTGGAGCTGTTGCTGCGGGCCGCTGCCCTCTATGTCGCCGTGCTCTTCCTGCCACTCGCCCTCGCCACGCTGGCCTGGCCGGCCGTCTCCCACTGGTGTCGTCGCCTCGCCGAGACGATCGCCGCGCTCGTCCTCGCCAAGTTCGTCGTGGTGGCCGTGCTCAGCCTGGGCGCAGGTGCCGTGGCCGCCGGTTCCGGCGCGACTCCCCAGGGGCCGTCCAGTCTCACGGCCGTGGTCGGAGGTGCCGCGCTGTTGCTGCTGGCCTCGCTGTCGCCGTGGGCGCTGCTCCGGCTCCTCCCCTTTGCCGAGGCGGGTGCCGTCGCACACCTCGACGGTGTCGCCCACCGCGGCGTGCGGGCGGTGACGGGAGCTCCCCGCACCCTGGTCCACGCCGCGCTCGGCGCTTCGGCGATCGGTGGCGCGCTGGCATCCGACGGCTCCGGACTGCTCGCCGGGGCGCTCGGGTCCGCCGTCGGGGCGGCGGACGAGGCTGTCGCCTCCGGGGCCGGCGCCTCGGACGCGGGTGATGCCGGCCCCGGCGCCGGGGGACAGACAGGTGGAGCCCCCGCCGGGTCGACGGGGACCGGTCCTCGGGCCGGGGGTGGCCGACCGGGGAGCGCCACCGGGGTCCATCCGGCGTCCACCTGGGCGCGGGCCGGCTACGGCGCCGGCCGGGTGCCTGGTGACGACATCCCCTCATGGGCTCCGCACCCGGGAGCCACGGCCGTGCTTCAGGAAGCCCTCGACGGAACCGGTCGCCACCAGGACGATGCCGAGGGCGGTGAGCCCCCGGCATCGTCCGGGGCCGGGGGCGCCCAGGCCTCGTTCGTAGCCAGGCAGCCCACGCCTCCCGACGACGGGGCGGTCACGGCACGCGCTGGCGGTGCACCGACGGCGTGGATCGCCCACGACCGCCTCGGCCCGGTGCTGGTGAGCACCGGGCCCTGGCCGCCGCAGGAGGGACGGTCGGCGGCGGAGGGTTCACCCGGGGCCAGTCTGCCGGTGTGGGCGATACCTGGGACCGATGACGACTCCGGCGACGGGGCCGAGCTCGGCGACGGGGCCGGTGGGGCGAGCGATGTCCTCGATTGAGCCCGGTCCGGCCCGGACCCGCTACCGGCTGGGTCCGCTCGAGCAGCGGGGGATCGTCGCCGGGTGGCGGGCCGGACAGCTCGTCACGGTGGCGCTCGCCTTGGTCGTCGCCGTCGGTGCGCTTCGCTCCCGGCCGAGCATCGGCGGTGCGGCCCTCGCCGTCCTCGTCGTGGGGGCCGGGGTCGCCCTTGCCTGCGTGCCCGTGCGCGGGCGGTCGGCTGAGCAGTGGGTGCCGCTGGTCGGCCGGTATGCGTGGTCGGGGGTAGGGGGCCGCCGCCGATGGACGAGCCCGGCACCGGGGGCTGGTCAGCTGGTTGACGCCGGTGAGCGGTGCGCAGGGCCGCAACCCACTCCCGACCGCCGCTCGCCGCCGGGCCACGTCGCCGGTGGGCCGCCGACCCGGGCGCTCGGGGCGCTCGGGGGCCTCCGGCTGGTCGCCGCCGACGGGGTGACGGGCGGTCCCGCCGGACCGGTCGGGCTGCTGGTGGACGACCGCTCCCGCACGGTGACAGTCGTCCTGGCGGTGCGGGGGCACAGCTTCGCCCTGCTGGCCTCCCACGACCAGGACCGCCTGGTCGGAGGGTGGGGGCGGACGCTTGCCTCGCTTGCCCGCGAGGGGACCGTGGTGCACCGCCTCCAGTGGGTCGAGACGTGCGTTCCCGACGACGGCTACGCCGTCGCCGAAGACCGAGAGCATCGAGGCGTGCCTGCGAGCGGTCCGGCAGGGGCCTCCTACGACCGCCTCGTCGAAGAGGTGGCCCCGGTCACCCGCCGCCACCGTGTGCTCGTCGCCCTCGCCATCCACCTCGGACGGGCCGGCCGCCAGGTCCGGGCGGCCGGGGGCGGCGTGGAGGGTGCCGCCCGTCTCCTCGGGCGGGAAGCTGCTGCCTTGGCGCGCCTGCTGGCCGATGCCGACGTAGAGGTCGACGGGCTGCTCGGGCCCCGGGCACTCTCCGAGGCGCTCCACCTCTCCTTCGGCAACCAACCCCCGTGGGCGGTCGGCGGCGGGGACGCCGGAAGACGTCGTGACCCGTCGTGGCCGTGGCCGCTCGCCGTCGAGCCCAGCTGGGACGCCGTGCGGGTCGACGGTACCTGGCACGCCACCTACTGGGTCTCCGAGTGGCCTCGTAGCGACGTCACGCCCGAGTTCCTCGGCCCGCTACTCTTCCTTCCCGTCCGGCGGGCACTGTCGGTCACCATGGAGCCGGTGACCCCGAGCCGTGCCGCACGTCAGGTGGCCCGGGCACGCACCGCCGACCGGGCCGACGCCGAGCTGCGGCGTCGGGGAGGGTTCCTCGCCACCGCTCGCCAGGCGCGCGAGCGGGCCGCGGCCGACGAACGAGACGCCGAGCTCGCTGACGGGCACGCCCAGTTCCGCTTCTCGGGCTACGTGACGGTGACGGCAGAGAGCCGCGACGCACTCCGTCGGGCGGCTGCCCTGGTGGAGCAGGCAGCGGGCCAGGCTCGCCTCGAGCTCCGTCTTCTCTACGGCCAGCAGGACGTGGCCTTCACCTGCACCCTGCCGCTCGGTCGGGGGCTGTCGTGAAGGGCGGCGGTCTCGGCCTGCCTGCCCACGTCGCCACCACCCGCCACCTCTGCGCCGCCTATCCGCTCGTCACCGAAGCCGGGCTGGGTGCCGAGGGTGTCTTGGTGGGGCGCGACGTCCTTGGTGGGTCGTTCTCCTACGACCCCTTCGTCCTCTACCGCCACGGCGTGGTCACCAACCCGAACCTCCTCGTCTTCGGGCAGATCGGCCGGGGGAAGAGCGCCTTCGTCAAGACCTATCTCTGGCGGCAGTCGGTCTTCGGGCGGCGGGCCTGGGTCGTCGACCCGAAGGGGGAGTACGGGGCGTTGGCCGCCGCGTGGGGTGTCACCCCGATCGCCCTGCGCCCCGGGGGTCCGGTCCGGCTCAACCCGCTCGACTCGGGTGTCGTGACGGAACCGCTGGCCCGGGTGTCCGCTTCGGCTCCCACCGTCGCCGACGCCGGCGAAGCCCGGAGCCCGTTCGCGGCCGCTGACTGCCGGAGTGGCGTGACGGACCACGGTGACGAGGCCTGGCGACGTCGGGTGGAACTCGTGGCGTCGCTTGCCGTAGCCAGCCTCCGGCGCGACCTGCTGCCGCGCGAGCGAGCGGCGACCGACGCTGCGGTGGCGCTGGCGACGGAGCGGGCGGGGGAACGGGCGCCGACCCTCCCGGCCGTCGTCGACGCCCTGTTCGAGCCTGCGCCGCAGGCTGCCGCTTCCTTGCGCACCGACACCGCCACGCTCGCCGAAGACGGACGCGACGTCGCCCTCGAGCTGCGTCGGCTCGTCCACGGCGACCTGGCGGGCATGTTCGACGGCGAGACCACGCCCGGGCTCTCCCTCGACGCCCCGCTCGTCGTGCTCGACCTCTCCGCCGTCTACGGGTCGCCCGCCCTCGGCGCGCTCATGGCATGTGCGGCGGCATGGCTCCAGCACTCGGTGCGGGCTGCCGGTTCTTCCCACCTCCTCCTGGTGGTCGACGAGGCGTGGGCCATCCTCGCCAACCTCGGCGTGGCTCGCTGGCTCCAGTCCTCGTGGAAGCTGTCGCGGGCGGCGGGGGTGTCGAACGTCGCCGTTCTCCACCGGCTTTCCGACCTCCGGGCGGTAGGCGCGGCGGCGTCCGAGCAGGTCCGCCTGGCCGAAGGCCTTCTCGCCGACTCCGAGACCCGCGTGGTCTATGCCCAGCCGCCGTCCGAGGTCGCCACCTCGGGCGAGCTCCTGGGCCTGACTCCCACCGAGGCTTCACTGTGCACCGAGCTCCACCGGGGGGTTGCTCTGTGGAAGGTGGGCCGCCGCTCGTTCCTGGTGGAGCATCAGCTGGCCTCCTCGGAGCGGGAGCTCGTCGACACCGATGCTGCCATGGGGGACCTGGCCGACGGGGGTCTGGCCGACGGGGGTCTGGCCGACGGGGGTCTGGCCAACGGGGGTCTGGCCAACGGGGGTCTGGCCAACGGGGGTCTGGCCCGGCCGGAGGAGGCTCCGTGGTGAGTGGCCTGGTCCACGGTCTGGTCACCGTGGTCGGGCTCGTCGCGTTCGGGGCAGCGGCCCTCGACACACGGGGTGGTGGCGCCAGGGGACTCCGATCGGGGCCGTCCCGCCTGGGCCGTTCCGCCCGGTGGCTCTCGCGGGACGGGTACGGCGGAGCCTCTCCTGCCCGGTGGGCACGTCGCCACGAGCTCGCTCCTCTGCTCGTACCGCCCCGGCGAGGTCCGGCCGCCGGGCGCGTCGTGCTCGGTGCCCTCGGGCGCACCCCGGTGGCCGCCGAGCCGGGCCAGTCGGTGCTGGTCTTCGGTCCGACCCGCTCGGGCAAGACCTCGGCGGTGGCCGTGCCAGCCATCCTCGGTTGGGAGGGACCGGTGGTGGCGGCCAGTGTGAAGTCCGACCTGTTGACCGACACGGTGGCCTACCGCCGGCGGTGCGGCACCGTGCTGTGCTTCGACCCCTCGGGAACGACCGGCGAGCCGTCCTGCCAGTGGTCACCGCTCGACCGGTCGGCGACCTGGCCCGGGGCCCGTCGGGCGGCAGCGGGGCTCGCCGAGGGGGCGAAGGCAGTGGCTGGCTCGCTCAGTGACGGCGACTTCTGGCTGGCTGCGGCGGCCAAGTTGCTCGCCCCCCTCCTGTTCGCCGCCGCCACCGGTGGTCTCGACATGGCCGACGTCGTCCGGTGGGTCGACACCGGAGAGGAACGAGCCGTGCTCGATCTCCTCGAGACGGCCGGGGAGCCGGCCGCCCTCGACGCGGCGTGGGCGCACTTCGCCCGGGAGGAGCGCCAGCGCTCCTCGGTGGCGACCACCGCCGAGGTCGTCCTCCAGCCCTTCGCCGACCTGGCTGACTCCGGCGGCCAACCCGGCGGCCGATCCGGCGTCCGGCTGGACCCTGCCACCTTGGTGACTGGGCCGAACACGCTCTACCTCTGCGCGCCCGCCCACGAACAGCGGCGCCTCAGCCCGCTCTTCGTCGCCGTCCTCCACGATCTCGTCGAGCACGTGGTCGACCAGGTGACGGCCACCCGGGCCCCCCTCGAGCCGCCCCTCCTGCTGGTCCTCGACGAGGCGGCGAACCTGGCGCCACTACCCGACCTCGACGTCCTCGCCTCGACGGCGGCGGGGCACGGGATCCAGCTGGTCACCGTCTTCCACGATCTCGCCCAGGTGACGGCTCGCTATGGGCCCCGGGCGCCGACTGTCGTCAACAACCACCGGGTCACGCTCCTCCTCCCCGGCGTGACCGACCCGGGCACCCTCGAGCACGTGAGCATCCTGGTCGGCGACGAGGAGGCGATGGTCCCGACTGCGACGTGGGGTGCTCGAGTGGCGGCGTCGACCAGCGCAGCCCCGGTGCGCCGTCGCCTAGCGCCGCCCGACGTGCTTCGGCGCCTTCCAGCTGGCCGGGCGGTCGTCCTGGCCGGGACGCTCCTGCCAACGCTCGTCTCCCTGCGACCGTGGTTCCGCGACCCGGTCCTGCTTGCCCGTCGGGAGGGTCGAGCAGAGGGAGCCGGTGGCCGGGGGAGTAGGCGGCCGACCTCTGTGGCCGGGCGAGGCCAGTGGCGCCGAGGCCAGTGGCGGCGAGGCCAGTGGCGGCGAGGC
>JBMFXC010000037.1:0-8954 GCA_049964655.1 Acidimicrobiales bacterium | reverse complement strand
CGGGCGAGGCCAGTGGCGCCGAGGCCAGTGGCGGCGAGGCCAGTGGCGGCGAGGCTCCAGGGACGGCACCTCGCTACCATCGCGATGATGCCGGACGCCCCTTCGAGTGGGCTCGTCTTCGACCCCTTCGACCCGCGATGGGTGACGGACCCGTTCCCGCTCTACGCCGAACTGCGCCAGGAAGCCCCTGTCCACCGCAACCACCTCGGCTTCTGGGTCCTCTCCCGGCATGCCGACTGCCTGGCCCTCCTACGGGACCGGCGGACGAGCGCGGACAGCACGAGGGTCGACACTGGCCGACTGGCCTTCCGGCTTCGGCATGACCCCACCGGCACACGTGCCGCTGACCCCGCCGGCACACGTGCCGCTGCCGCCATGGTGGAGGCACGACCGTTCCTCTTCCGTGATCCCCCCGACCACACCCGGCTGCGGGGGCTTGTCTCCAAGGCCTTCACCCCCCGCGTCGTCGAGTCGATGCGGCCCCGGACTCAGCAGATCGTCGACGAGCTGCTCGACGCCGCCCTCGACGCAGGGGACGTCGACCTCCTCGAGACGCTCGCCTACCCGCTGCCGGTACGGGTGATCTGCGAGCTGCTCGGAGTCCCGGCCGAGGACCAGGACCGCTTCAAGGTGTGGTCGGGAGCCCTGGCCCGCGGCCTCGATCCCGAGTTCCTCCTTTCCGACGAGGCCATCGACGCTCGTCAAGCTGCCGTCGTCCAGTTCGCCCAGTACTTCTTCGAGCTGCTGGCCGAGCGGCGGGCGTCTCCGGGCGACGACCTCGTGAGTGCCCTCGCCATTGCCGAGGATGGCGGTGACACGCTCAGCGAGGCCGAGCTCCTCTCGACGTGCATCCTGCTCCTCGTAGCCGGGCACGAGACGACGGTGAACCTGATCTCGGGTGGCGTGCACGCGTTGCTCTGCCACCCCGACCAGTGGCGCCGGCTCCGAGAGGAGCCCGGCATCGTGCGCAACGGCGTCGAGGAGCTCTTGCGGTTCGTGTCGCCGGTGCAGTTCACGGTCCGGACCGTTGCCGAGGACCTCGACCTGGCTGGCATCACGTTGCAGGAGGGCGACTTCGTCATGGCCCTCCTCGGCTCGGGGAACCGCGACCCCGAGGCTTTCGTCGACCCCGAACGCCTTGACCTCGGGCGGGCGAACGTCAACCACCTGGGCTTCGGCTTCGGTATCCACCACTGCCTGGGCGCGCCGCTGGCCCGCATGGAGACCCAGGTGGCGCTGACCTCGCTGGCGCGGCGGGCTCCCGACCTGGCGCTCGCCACTGACACCGTCACCTACCGCCCGACGGTCGCGCTTCGAGGTCTCGAGGCACTGCCTGTCTCGCTCAGGGGTTGAGCCCGGTTGCGAGCGCCGTCGCTCGCGGCCGCTGCACGCCTAGCGTGTGGCTATGGCAGACCGCGTAGGCACTCGCACCCAGGACACCGACGAGACGAGCGTTGAGGGTGACGCCTCGAGGGGCGACGTGGCCTCGCCGGCCGGGGCTGTGCCGGGGGCCCGCCCGCCCCGCCCGTGGACCCTGGCCGTCGACGTCGGTGGGACCGGACTGAAAGCGTCGGTGCTCGATGCCAGGGGCGCCATGGTCGCCGACCGGGTGAAGACGGCCACCACCTACCCGATGCCGCCCGACAAGCTGGTGACGGTGCTGACGGGCCTGGTTGCCCCACTGCCGGGGTTCGACCGGGCGTCCGTCGGGTTCCCCGGCATGGTTCGTGCCGGCCGTGTGCTCTCGGCGCCTCACTTCTCGACGACCTCGGGACCGGGCAGCGAGACCGACCCCGAGCTGCGCGAACGGTGGTCGAACTTCGACCTCGCCAGTGCCCTCACTGAGGCGTTCGGGGTGCCGACCAAGGTGGCGAACGACGCCGACATCCAGGGGGCGGCGGTCGTGTCGGGTCACGGTCTCGAGCTCGTCATCACGCTCGGTACCGGGTTCGGTACCGGCCTGTTCTACGACGGTCACCTCATGCCTCACCTCGAGCTGGCCCATCAGGTCTTTCGCAAAGGCCAGACCTACAACGAGCAGCTCGGCGAGGAGGTCCGCAAGGAGATCGGCGACGGGCGCTGGAACAAGCGGGTGCTCAAGGCCATCGCCAACATGCGGGCCATCTTCTTCTTCGACCACCTTTACGTGGGCGGTGGCAACTCCCGCCGGATCGTCCGAGACCGGCTTGACGACGACATCACCATCGTCGACAACAGCGCCGGCATCCTCGGAGGCATCAAGCTATGGGAGTCCGACCACGTCGGGGTCAACGACGCCAGTTGATGCCGGTTGACGGAGGAAGGGGCGACTACACGCCGGGCTCCTACCCGATCCGGCGCCACCGGCCGCTTCCCGCCGAGTCTGCGTGCCGGTCAGTGGCGCCAGTGGCGCCACTGACGCTCGACCTCGCGGAGGTCGCGTGCGACGCCTCGCCGGTCGACGACGGCAGCCGCCCGTTCGACGACGGCCAGCCGCTCGGCGGTGTCGGCCAGCTCGGGGTGCGTGGAGGCGAGGGCGATGAGCCACGATTCGGCGGCGGTGGCGTCCCTGAGGAGGCCGAGGCGGTCCTGCAGGCGGGCCGCGGCGCGGGCCGTGCGCTCGGCCGGCTTCCCTGCCACCACGGCAACGGTCTCGCAGCCATAGCGGAACGCCTTGGTGCGCAGGCGGAGTCGGTGGAGAGACTGCTCGGTGGGATGCCGACGGGCAGGCCGGCCGACGTTGCGGAAGTCGTGCCAGGCCCGTTCGAGCAAGGTGGAGAGCATTCGGGTGGGCTGGCTGGCGCGTTCGGTCAGCGGCAGGTCGCCGACCGAGGTGAGAGCGGCAACGAGGCGTTCACCTCGTTCCGACCGGCTCGCCGTCGCCAGTGCTCGACGGGCCTCGGCCGTCTGGTCGGCGAGCACGGCGAGCACGGTGCGCACCTCCGCTTCGTCGGCCAGGAGGGGGCCTTGTGCCCACAGGCGTTCGGCGAGCACGTCGAGGTTGCGCACGTCGCCGAGCACGCCGCCGAACCAGGCCGCGTCAGCACGTACGGATGCGCTCCACGTGGGGTCGACCAGCACCCCGAAGGTGCGCAGGTTGGCCCTGACCCGGCGCAGGGCGACCCGGCCCTGGTGCACGTCCGCTGCCGTTGGTGCCAGCAGGGCTGTGTCCGACCAGGCGCCGACGTGCCCGAGAAAGCGGTGTGCCTCCCGCTCGAGCACGCCGGAGAGCACCTCGCCGGCGGTCAGGTCTGGCGCCACGGCCAGGTCAGCCGGTTCTGGCGCCCCCGACGGCGCCTCAGCGGACCCTGTCTCAGCGGACCCTGTCTCAGTGGACGGCGCCTCGTCAACGGTGGCCGCCACCTGCTCCGTTAGCTCCCTGGCCGGCCGATGCCGGCGCCCGTGGCTCATGGTCTTCCTCGCTCGCCGGACCTCCGAGCCCGTCGTTGCCGTCTCGTCGTCACCGCCGTCCCGTCTCTCGCCGTCGCCGGGGTGCGCACCCTCCGGCGAGCCGGAACGGACCTGTCGCCCCGTTGGTCGACCTTGCCCCCTAGAGCCTAGGGGCCGCTCCAGATCGGCGGACCTTCCTCGGGGCGACGGGATCCGGTCCCGCCGACCCGTGCCAGATCGCGGCTCGGTGCTTAGGCGGCCCGGGTCGACCGCGGGGGCCCCGGCCGGCGGGGCGGTCGGTCGTTCCCGGGTGTCCTGACCACCGTGAGACGCGACCCTGTGGGTGCGCCAGCTCGAGGCCGGGCGCCCTGCACGGTCGGAGCCGACCCGGTCGTCCCTCTCCGGCTGGGCTGGACCAGGCAGTCGACAAGGCTTCGCAGGGTTCGTCCGAGCGCAGTCACGATGCCTCCCTTCGTGCGGTCGCTCTCGGTACGCGTGCCGCACACCCGTTGCGTCGTTGCCGAGCACCACGCTACGGGGCCGAGGTTTCCGCACCGTCACCGGATGGTGACGGGAAGAGGAACGCTCTCGTGCCGCGCGATTCGGGGCTCAGGGAGGGCTCGCCCGGAAGGCGCCACCCCGCCTACGGTGGAGTGCCATGCACGCCGTCACCATCGTCGACGGGGCCCTCGTGTGGGCCGAACGGGAGGATCCGCGTCCGGGCCGAGGCGAGCTTCTCGTCAAGGTCCGGGCCGCCGGGGTCAACGGTGCCGACCTGCTCCAGCGCCGGGGTCTCTACCCGCCGCCGCCTGGTGTGGTGGCGGACGTCCCCGGGCTCGAGCTGGCCGGCCAGGTGGTCGCCGTCGGCGACGGTGTCCGCCGCTTTGCGCCCGGTGACCGGGTGATGTCGATCGTCGCTGGCGGAGGTCAGGCCGAGTTGGTCGTGGTTCCCGAGACGAGCGCGCTTCGCGTCCCTGATGCGATCTCTGACGCAGAGGCAGGCGGGTTCCCCGAGGTGTTCTCCACCGCGTACGACGCCCTCGTCACCCAGGCCGCGCTCGTCGCCGGCGAGCGTGTGCTCGTGACGGGAGCGGCGGGTGGCGTCGGGACCGCCGCCGTCCAGCTGGGTCATGCCCTCGGGGCGACTGTGGTGGCCTCCGTCCGGTCGTCCGAGGCGCGCCCTGCTGTGGCGGGCCTCGGAGCCGACGTGGTGGTCGACCCGGCCGACGCAGCGGACGCCGGACCCTACGACGTCTGTCTCGAGCTGGTCGGAGCGCCGTCGTTGGTGGCGGCTCTCCCGGCCATGACCACGGGTGGGCGAGTTGTCGTCATCGGCGTCGGCGCCGGTGCTCGCCTCGACCTCGACCTGCTCGCCGTCATGGGGAAGCGGCTCCGGATCGGCGGGTCGACGCTCCGTGCCCGCTCGCTCGAGGACAAGGCGGCCGTCGCCGCAGGTGTCACCCGAGATGTCCTGCCGCTCGTCGCCTCGGGTGCCGTGCGGGTGCCGGTGTGGGCCACCGTGCCGATGGCCGAGGCCCAGGAGGCCTACGACCGTTTCGCCGGTGGCGGCAAGGTCGGCAAGCTGGTCCTCGTGGCCGACTGACCACTGGCCACCGTGCCGGTGCTGGCCCGGCCAGTCGAGGCCTCGAGGTGCTCGCCGTGCGGGTGCCGGCTCGTCGGGGGTGTCACCTGCGTGGCGGGCGGCCATGTCCGGGTCCGATAGAGTGAGGGCTCGTGACCCCGCGGTCGCCTGCTGGAGCACCGCGGTGGTCCGGTAGCGAGCGCTCGTAGCTCAACGGACTAGAGCATCTGACTACGGATCAGAAGGTTGGGGGTTCGAATCCCTCCGAGCGCGCAAAATCCCTGTTCAGAGCACCTGTGTCCCGGGCTGCCCTGGCGGGTGTAGGCGAAGAACCAACAATTCCCGTGTGGGCATCGTCTCCGTCGGCGCTGGGAGTCTGAACCTCTGCGCCCTGACCCGAACCCGGCGTTCAGGGGCACCGGACGGCCTGATTAGTGGCCGCAGATGGCTGATGCCCCGACTGTTCGATGGCCCTTGAGAGCTCTATGAAACCCGGAGCGGTTCGGTCAGCGCAAATGGCGGCGTGAAGAGTCGGGGTTAACAGTTGCCATCGAGACGACCGTCACTGAATATGATGGCAACGTCAGGTCGCTCGATACATGTGATGACTGCACATTGACTGCTTGCGACGAAATCGGACCACTCAACTGCTGCACAGACGCACCTGTTGAGATCACCCTACCCGAGGCAAGCGTGACAGAACTCGATCCAAGGTTGACGAGGATAAGCCTGTCACCTCCAGAAGCTGTGGTCACTTTGATTCCACTCACCGACTGCACGGATCCGTCCAACGCCGGGTCATGAGGAATGGAGAGCACCGTGATCCCCGTCGCTCCCTTCATCGCATTATTGATCAGTCTGCTCGCACTGCCTGCGGGCGTTATTACCGGTGGTGTTGCCGTCGTAAATTGTGCGTCGCGAGAATTGCCAAACAGATCCCAGTAATCCGTGAGCACAACTCGTGGTGATGCCAACTCCTGCATGTCGAGCCCGGCAACGTACAAACCGTGCTCCCACGTCGTTCCCAGAGCAGGTGAACCCAGGGCGAGACCGCCGAGACCCAGGTTGTACTCGGTCAACCACACCGACAGGTGTGACGGCAACGAATTGATGATGTTTTCAACGGGTTGCCACTCGATGCTGGCTTCCGCCAGTAGAGCTTTTGGCGAGGGAGGTGTGTTCGCTGAGGTGTGAGTCCCAGGATAGTCATGCAACGTCACAGCGTTGATGTCGTTCCCGGCAATGCTGAGCAATGTCGAGTTCCAACTCTGTTCACGGGGCGTCGTGGTTGACACGCTTGCCACTGCAGCGATCTGCGCGTTCGGGAACGCATCGCGTATAGCCGGTGCCCATGAAGCGACCATATCCGCATACGAAGCTGCCGTTGGAAAGGCGTTGACATAGTTGGAATTGGACAGGTAAAATTCGTTGCCAAGCTCGACATATCGAACAGGAAGCCCCATCTGCGCTGCGGTTCGCAGCATCTGGAGTTGATCTTCCAACGTGGAGGTCATCACGTTGAGGTCAAATATCGGGACAGCGCCGGTCACGCCGGTGAGTTGTTTGAGCGTGGACAACGTGAATCCGTACGTGCGCTGTCGGCCCTGCTTGGCCTTGGTCTTGCCGGTCACGGTTGTGGTCGTCGCTGGTGGTTGATTGAGACTTCCGGTCTGCCAATCCCAGTAGTTCGAGATGGCCCCGCCGGGGTACCGGATCGTTCCAGGTGCCAACGAGGCCACTGCGTTGATTACTGATGTCTTGTCGTAGGGTTCTGCCACCCCGGAATAGTCAAGGTTGGTCCCTTCGAACGGCGCCACCACCGAGTGGGATGTCCCCTCGCTCACGTCCAATGTAGCTCCGTGTGCCGCCGGCATCGACGTTGTGGACGCACCGCTGCAGGCGGTCAGGAGCACCGCGGTGAGGAGCACCGTGCCCACGGCAACGAACAGATGACGATAGGATGTTGCCATGGGCACACAGTGTGCCTCGAGTGTGAAGCCGGATGGTTCAAGCATTGAGGGTTCTGTTAAGAGATCTGCCGAGCAGTTCGTAACCCGTCATTCGGTATGCCTCAGGACCTACCGACTCCGACACGATGCGGATGGTCTGCTCCCTCATCTCTGCCGGGTAGGGCGTGCGCCTCCGGCTCTTCTCCTCTGGCCTTGGCTCCATCCTCTCAAGAGGTGGTGGAAGCAGTCACCAATCCCGGGGCGGTTCACCACCTAATTTGGCGATCGTTCTGGGTAACCCCGCCGGAGCCTCATGGGTCACCCTCCCGGGGTCGGGGGGAGGGTCAGGTGAAGGTCAGAGGTGCTCCGAGTGATACTCGAAGACCTCACTGAGGGCGGCGTTCACGAACGCTTCGGCATCGCGATCGACGACCGGGGTTTCGAAGCCACCAACCTCGACTGGACCTACGGCTCGGGTGCGAGCCTCCGTGCAACTGCCCAAGACCTGGCGCTCGTGATGTGCGGCCGGAAAGTCCCAATTGGCCGGCTCGACGGCGCTCCGCTCCGAGGCCTGTCTGACTAACGGCACCATCGAGAACTACCGGTCTCTCTGAACAATGGGATCCAAGGGTCTCGTCGAGGGAGGAGTGGATCGTCCACCCGGCGTAGTGGGCTATCCCCAATGTGCCGATCAGGGATACGCCGAAGCCGTCGCTGGGGACTGCGGTAGTTGGTCGGGTGATCTGTCAGCTCGACGTCGGCTGCTCGCCGATCCGCTGCATGAGGGCGGCCATCGCATCACGTAGGCGGGGTAGTTCCTCAGTGACGGCTTGGGTGACGATGGCGTGGTCGGTATCGAAGTAGTGGTGGGCCAGCTGGTCACGCATCTTGGCGATCGCCCGCCACCGGATGTCGGGTGCCGACTCGAGCAGGAAAGGGTCGAGATGCTTGACGGCCTCGCCGATCTCGATGAGCCGGGCCCGGCACGCGTCGTAGACGACTCCTTCGGCAAGGGTGCCTGCTTCGAGGTAGCGCTCGATGGCGGTGATGGCGTCGGAGATGTCGGCCAGCCAGGCCGCCTGACGTCGGGTCACAGGGCGAGTGCTTCGGCCAGGACCTCGTCGCGCAGGAACGGGCGAAGCGATGAAGGCGCGCCGACATCGACGTGGACTCCGAGCTCGTCCTCGAGGTCGCATCCGAGCTCGAGGAGGTCGAAGGGTGTCGCCTGTTCGTCGACGTCGACGAGCAGGTCGACATCGCTCTCAGGGCGGTCCTCGCCCCGGGCCACGCTCCCGAAGACGCGGACGTTGGAGGCGTGCCGGCGGGCAGCGGCTTCGATGATCGCAGCCCGGTGCTCGACCAGGCGCTTGCCCAAAGGAGACCGAGGCACGAAGCGCGCTGCCATGGGCGGCATCGTACCGTCCACTTCCTGCGACAGCCCGCTTCGACGGGTCGGGACACCAGGCGGCGTCCGGAAGCCCAGCACCCAACACGCCACCCAACAAGGGCGTGGCTGGGCGTCGCTCGCCGTCTCGCTTGCCTTGCCCGACGGGTTCCGGGTCAGCGGCCATTACGCATCTAGGGTCCTGCTGCAGCCGGTAGCCACGATGTCGGGGTGGCGGCCAAGCAGATTGTCGCTGCCTGACAAGGCTCGCCACCTGGCTGTACGACGCACTCGGGATCAGCTTCCAGAAGACCTCAGCCGTGCTCTCCCACCTCGGGGTGCCCGTCACTGCCGGTGCGCTCTCGCAGGGGGCACAGTCGACCGGCACCGATCTCGTGCCGGTCCACAAGGAGATCGTGGCGAGGCTCAACGACGCCGACATGGTGGTGATGGACGAGGGTGGCTGGCGGGTCGGGGGCAGTGGTGCCTGGCTGTCGGCGACCTCGAGGGAGGCGGTGGCCTCCAACGTGGCCTGTGGGCAAGGGTTCGAGGCGGCGACCGAATTGCTTGCCGAGGAGTGCTCCGCCACGCTCGTGCGCGACGGCCGGGTCGTCTACCGCAGCTACGACAAGGCCACCCACCAAACCTGCATCGCCCACCTGCTCCGCCG
>JBMFXC010000036.1:21208-26041 GCA_049964655.1 Acidimicrobiales bacterium | reverse complement strand
TCGGGGGACTGGCTGGGCTTCTTCGGGGGACTGGCTGGGCTTCTTCGGGGGACTGCCGTCCATAGAGGGCCTGGCGGCGGGCTTCACCGGGCCGAGGCCAGCGCTCCCCCGCCGCCCGTCGGCGGCCCGTTCATCGCACGATGGTCACCCAGCCGGCCAGGGCCAAAAGGGTCACCCCGAGGACGGGGACGGTCAGGATGACGCCCTGGCGGAAGTACTGGCCCCAGGTGATCTTGATGCCCTTGGTGTCGAGGACGTGCAGCCACAACAGGGTGGCGAGGGAGCCGATCGGAGTGAACTTGGGGCCGAGGTCGGAGCCGACCACGTTGCCGTAGACCGCCGCGGTGCGAGCAAGGCCGACCAAGTGAGCGCCGTGGATCGACAGGGCCCCCACCAGCACCGTCGGCAGGTTGTTCATCACCGCCGACAGTGCCGCCGCTCCGAAGCCGCTCACCAGGGCGGCGGGGACCAGCCCGGCGTGGCCGGCTCCTCGCAGCGCGTCGGACAAGTAGGTCGTCAGGCCGGCATTTCGTAGTCCGAAGACGACGAGGTACATGCCGAGGGAGAAGACGACGATCTTCCACGGGGCTTCGCGCAGCACTCGGGCGCTGGAGAGCACCGCCGAGCGCGTCGCCAGTACGAGGAAGGCCAGGGCGACCAGGACGGCGGGCACCGAGACGGGGAAGTGCAGTGGTTCGGAGAGGAGGTAGCCGGCCAGCAGGATGCCGAGGACGACCCAGCCGGCTCGGAAGAGCCGGTGGTCACGGATGGCCTCGGCTGGCTCGCTCAACGCGGCGAGCTCGTAGCCGGTCGGCAAGGAGCGACGGTAGAAGACGTAGAGCACCCCGACGCTGGCGACGAAGGCGACAAGGTCCACCGGAGCCATGGTGGCGGCATAGGTCGTGAACCCGATGTGGAAGAAGTTGGCGCTCACGATGTTCACCAGGTTCGACACGACCAGGGGCAAACTGGTCGTGTCTGCAATGAACCCCGCCGCCATCACGAACGGCAGGGCCTGGAGCCGTCGGAAGCCGAGGGCCCGCATCTGCTCGTAGACGATCGGGGTGAGGATCAGCGCGGCCCCGTCGTTGGCGAACAGAGCGGCGACCGCCGCGCCGAGCACCATCAGGTAGATGAAGGCACGGAGGGTACTGCCGCGCGCCGCTCGCAGCATGTGCAGCGCCGCCCACTCGAAGAACCCGACCCGGTCGAGCACGAGCGAGATGACGATCACCGCCACGAAGGTCGCCGTGGCGTTCCAGACGATGTCCCACACCGTGGCGATGTTGGACGGGTGCACGACGCCGACGACCAAGGCGACCACGGCGCCCCCTCCGGCCGACCAACCGATCGAGAGGCCCCGCGGCTGGGCGATCACCAGGGTAAGGGTGACCACGAAGATCGCCACGGCGGCAGCCGTCAGGCCGGCACCGCTCAGGCTCAGCACCGGCCAGCCCTGACCGGGGTCCCCCCATCGGGGGCGTCTGGGCCGCAGGGGACCGGCCCGGCACCAACCGCCGTCGACGTCGTTGGCACTCGTGGCATCGCTCGACCTCAGCATTGGATTGTCACCCGTCAATGTATCGTAGCAGCTGTCCATCGACAGCTATCGATTCACCATCCTGGAAGCGCCCCTGGCCGGCCGCTCGGTCGCAGATGTCGAGCCTCTCGGTCTCGGAAAGGCTCCGGGTGCCAGTTGGCATCCCGGCCATCGGGCCTGCGACCTCGGTCCGTCCGGGTCCCCCCTCGGGTGGCGAGCCGGTCGGGGCCCGCTACAGTCTCAGCCACGTGAGGGTGGCGCGGCCGCCTGGTCCGGGCCGAACGATCGAAAGCGCTCCCGGCGTGAGCCCTGCTCGAACCAACCTGTCATGACCAGCTCTCGTCCTCTCCGACCACTACTCTGGATGCCCCACGAGCGCCGTATCTCCGGTGGGCACGTCGTGCAGCTCGAAGAGACCGCTCGGTCCCTCCGCCGGCTCGGCATCGACGCACGGACCGACTTCTCGACCGATCCCGACCCGACCGACGTCACCTTGGTCCACGGGTTCGGCCTGAACGCCTCCGACGTCCACCGGTGGCGCTGGCGGGGCACCCCGGTGGTCCTGTCGTCGATCTACTGGGACCAGCGCTACCGGGCCGAGGGCGGCAGGCGCCGGCTAGGGGCGCGCAGGGCAGCTGGCCGTGCCCGCCGAGCCACGCAGTTCGCCCTGGCCGCCCTGCGAGGCAACTGGCCCCTCGTGGACGCCTGCCTGCGCTACGTACCCGACGAGCTCCGCACGCTGGCTGCCTTCGAAGCAGCCGACCTGCTGCTTCCCAACGGCATCGGCGAAGCGGGCGCCATCCGTCGCGACCTCGGCGTGACGACCCCGATCCAGATCGTGCCGAACGGCGTCGACCCGGCTCGATTCGACGAGCAACCGAGCGCACCACAGGATCGCAACAGCGTCGTGTGCCTCGGCCGCATCGAGCCGCACAAGAACCAGCTGGGTCTGATCGAGGCGCTG
The DNA here is from genome assembly GCA_049964655.1 of Acidimicrobiales bacterium. GTDB lineage: Bacteria > Actinomycetota > Acidimicrobiia > Acidimicrobiales > RAAP-2 > JAJZJT01. The sequence continues at coordinate 23,537 of JBMFXC010000036.1, read as the reverse complement.
CGAGGAACCGGCCTCCGCCTCGTCATCGCCGGCTATGCCCACCCCGACCACCTCGCCTACGCAGACCGATGCCGGGCAGCTGGCGCGGGTTGGGTCGACGTTCGCGGCGAGGTGTCCGACGACGAGGCCGCCGCGCTGCTCCGTTCGGCCAGGGTGCACGTCCTGGCCAGCTGGTTCGAGACGACCGGCCTGGTCTCGCTCGAGGCCGCGCTTGCCGGTTGCAACGTGGTCTCGACCGAGCGTGGGTACGCGCGCGAGTACCTGGGCGACTGGGCCTGGTACTGCGACCCGGCGGATCCGGCATCGATCCGTCGCGCCGTGACGCAGGCGTGGCAGGCACCGCCGCAGACCGCACTGCGCGACCACGTCCTCACCCACTACACGTGGGACCACGTCGGCCGGGCAACGGTCGCCGCCTACGAAGCACTCCTCGACGACGGACCAGTACCAGAGCCGCCGCGCTGACCACCGTGGCACGACTGATCGACCACGAGGGCTGTAGGTGCCGGCAGACGCCCGTTCGGCATCGTCGTCTCGAACTGGTTCGCTACGCTTTGGCGATGGGACGCGTCCCGGCGGGAGCTGCGTGATGGCGAGCGTGACGGCACGGCGGTCGCCAAGCCTGGTGAGCGTGGTCATCGCCGTCCTGAACGGCGAGGAGCTGTTCTCGGCGCAGCTCGAATCACTGGTCGCCCAGCAGGTCGACGTGCCCTGGGAGCTGGTGGTCGCCGACAACGGCTCGACCGATCGGACCGTCGACATCGCGAAACGCTTTGCCAGTCGAGTCCCGCACTTCGTGCTCGTCGACGCTGCCCGACAACGTGGCAAGCAGTTCGCCGTCCGGCGGGGTGTCGCCGCCAGCAGAGGTGACCTTCTGGCTTTCGTGGACCACGACGACATCTGTGCGCCAGGTTGGCTGGCCGCATTGGTAGCCGGAGCCGCGGACGTCGACGCCGTCAGCGGCGCGCTCGAGCTCACTGCCCTGAACGAACCGGCGGAGATCGCCGCGCGCCCCTGGGTCCACATCGTGGACAAATTGCCCCAGATGCTGGGCGGCCTCCCGTTCCCCCACGCAGGGAATTGGGCTGTCTGGCGGGACGTCTGGGACACGATCGACAGGCCCGAAGGTGATCTACCTCCGTGGGCGATGGGTGACGACCGGGTCATCGGGTGCATGCTGGCACGAGAGGGCAAGTCGCTCGGCTTTGCCCCCGACGCAGTCGTCCACTACCGGCTCCGACCGGTGGGGACGGCGACCCGTCACCAGATGCGGCTCTACGGACGTGCCGATCCCGTCCTCGCCAAGCGGTACCAGGACGTCGGCGTCTGCGGCGAGCCACTCGGCGCCGTGCTCCGGCGCTACGCCGACATCGTGCCGAGGGCTCTGAAGGCCTGGGTGGAGCGCGACGACGCACACTGGGCGAGGAGCGAGATCGCCTATTCACTGGGCCGACTCGAGGGAAGCATCCGCTGCCGGGTGCTCTGTCTGTGAGCGCGAGCCCAGCGAGGCGCCAGTGCGTCACCGGGCTGGCGCGCGTCACCGGGCTGCCGTGGCCACCTGCCTAAGCACCGGAAGGAGCGCGCGGTCGCTCCGGCATCGGGTACCCGGACACCGCCGGTGCGACACGTGACAGAAGGGCCCCCTCGCCGCGACGAGAGCGCTCGCCGCAGCAGGCTCGTCGCGTCTACCGAGCTCGGGGTCGTCCATTGGCTGGGCGGGTACGTGCGTCGCCGTGCCGGGCTCGTCCTGGCGCGTCTCCGCTTTCGCCGGGTCGATTTCGGCTCTCGGTGCGACGTGCGGGCAGGAGCGCGGTTGCTGGTGGCGCGCTCGGGGACGGTCCGGTTCGGTGCCGGCTGCGTGCTCGACCGGGGGTTCGACCTCGAGTGCCGGGGCCGGGTCACCGTCGGTCCGGGGACGATCTTCGGACACCACTGCACCGTGGCGGCGCACGAAGCAGTCGAGATCGGGCGGGACTGCCTGTTGGCCGAGCTCGTCTCGATCCGTGACCACGACCACGCCTTCGCCGCCACGGAGACGGCCATCGTCCACCAAGGTCGGGAGGTGGCACCCGTACGGATCGGCGACAACGTGTGGTTGGGCGCCAAGGTGACCGTCGTGAAGGGCGTCTCCATCGGCGACAACGTCGTCGTCGGCGCGCACGCAGTGGTGACACGGGACATCCCGCCCGACTCGATCGCCGTAGGCGTCCCCGCGCGCGTCGTCGGGCACCGGGGCGGAGCAGCAGGACCGACGTGAAGGTGCGCCTCGGGCTACCTCATGCGTCGGGGGCGGTGATGCCCACGATCGGGGCGTTCAGCGGGTGCCCAC
>JBMFXC010000036.1:20843-21108 GCA_049964655.1 Acidimicrobiales bacterium | reverse complement strand
CCATCGAGCCGTAGAAGGCGGCATCCCCGAAGGCGAAGATCCCGCCGTCGGCGGCCACTTCCCAGTAGCCACCTCCATCGGGGGTGGCGGTGATGCCCACGATCGGGGCGTTCAGCGGGTGCCCACCCATCGAGCCGTAGAAGGCGGCATCCCCGAAGGCGAAGATCCCGCCGTCGGCGGCGACCTCCCGATAGCCCTTGCTCGCCAGTTGAGGTAAGGGGGGGGCGTTGCTGCCCGAGGGTCGTCCCCTGCCGGTGGACCCGGA
>JBMFXC010000036.1:0-20743 GCA_049964655.1 Acidimicrobiales bacterium | reverse complement strand
CGAGGTGGACCCGGACGAGGTGGACCCGGACGAGGTGGACCCGGACGAGGTGGACCCGGACGAGGTGGACAGTGCGGGAAGGTCGGTGCCGGCGACGACCGACGGGGACGACGTTCCGGCGTAGACCTCGAACGAGTGGAGGAAAGCCGGCGCCGGGTCGTTCGAGGACTCGAACGGCGGGATCCCTCCGCCGTAGTAGCCGCCGAAGTTGACCTCGGTGACGGTGATCCGGACCGCCGTCGCCTCCACGGGAGCGAAGACGACCTCGTCGACGTGGTACCGGAACTGACCGGTGACGGACGCGACCTGCGTCCAGCCGGCCGACGGTTCGTCGACGGCGATCGTGTAGTCACGTACCCCTGGTGCCGTGCTGCCGAGCGACTGCGTGTCAACCATCACACGGTTGACGGTGGTGGGGCTCGGAAGCGTGACCGTCAGGCTGGGGGTGCTGTCTCCGTACGCCGACGTCCAACCCGACCCCGTCACGGTCCCGGCGATCGCACCGGATGCGTCACCCGACGACGCCACGGCAGTCGCTCCGGCGCTGGCCAGGGCGACGTCGGTGCCGAAGGGCTCGGTAGGTCCGACGGACAACGTGGTCCCAGCCGGGAAGGACACGTAGGTGACCTGGTTAGAGATGGGCAGGGCATAGCTGGTACCAGGCACCACCTCCGCCGAAGTGGTGTTGCCGTACTGGTCGGTGACGGTGACCGGCTCGAGGGACGAAGACGTCGGCCCCCGGAGCGTCACCGTCCCGGTGGTGGCGAGCCCGTCTGACCAGATGGCGGCGAGGTCGGTGCCACCTCCGGAAGTCGGCCCGAAGAGCGCCTCGTAGGTGTGCGGGATCCCCGTCGACGGCATCGACAGGTACGGGCGGCCGGCCAGCTCGTGGGACGTGGTCATGGTGGCGAGGGCGGCCGGCTTCACCCAGTCGTCGCCGTTGCTGGTCTGGATCAGCGAGAACGTGACACCGTCGTTGCCCCAATTCCCCTCGTCGAAGAAGTAGTTCCAGACGGGCACGTCGAGCACTTTCTGCCAGATCATCACCCGAGCGACCACGTCGGCCTGGTGCAGGAAGTCGAAGCTCCCGTTGCTCCACCAGCCGACCTCGGTGAACCACAGCGGCTTGCCGCCGAGCATGCCCTCGAGTTGGGCGACCTGGGCCGGGATGCCGTCCTCCTCGAAGGAGTCGTTGTTGCCGGTGTAGGGATGGACGGCAGCGACGTCCATGTAGTTGAGGCCGCCCGCTGCGATCAGCCCCTGCCACCACCAGATGGGGATGTTGAGGGTGGTGCCACCGATGACGGTGGACGACGGCTCGACGGACTTGACGGCCTGGTAGAAGGGCTCGAGCACCTGGCTGACGTACGCGCTCGGGTCACCCCACCCGGTGTTGTTCGACTCGTTCCATGGTTCCCAGATGGTCACCGGGGCACACGAGCCGCAGCCGGAGGGCGGATGGGCGTAATAGCCGACGAGCGCGGCGATGTCGCCTTCCCACCAGCCGCCGGCCACGAGCGCGCTCGACAGGGCACCGCCGCCGCTGGTCTGGACCCAGTACGTCACGTGGTCCTGGAGGGCGAGCTCGGCGGCCCGGAAGTAGGACTGAGGGGCGTTGGCGAAGGTCATGGCAGAGGGGCCACAGGTCGACGCCGTGGGGTTGGCTGCATTGCAGTTGGGCAGGAAGGTCTGCCAGTCGATCGAAGCCCCCCGAAGGCCGTCGAGCCCGAGCTGTGCGTTGAGGGCAACGCCACGGGGATCGGACGGCCCACCCGCTCCGATGCCACCCGGCAGCGACGAGAGGTCCAGCGCGTCCCCGGGAGCGCCCACCGTGTAGGGCATGCAGGTGGTCCCGAGCGCCGTCGGCGGGGACGTCGTGGTGTCGTACAGGGTGGCCTGGACTTGGTACGGGCCGGGAAGCTCGTCGATCGACGGCAGCGGAAGGTCCACCGAGGCGAGCGCCGCAGCCGTGGTGGGCAGGTCCACCGACAACGCCGTCGGCATGGTCTCGGCGTTCAGCGACGCTGCCGTCTCGACCGAGTACGACAGCTGGAGGTGCGACGCGTCCCCGACCCACGACGGTGCGAAGTTGGCGTCCACCTGTGGAGCTGTACCCGGGGCGAAGTAGTTCCCCGTGGCCGGGGTCGACAAGCCGGCTCCCCATCCGAGGGTGTTCCGGGGTGAGTGCGTCGACGTCAAGAAGGTCTGGACCGTGGCCAGGGGCACCGAGGAGATGGCGTCCGCCCACGACTCGAAGGGGGGACCGCTGGCGAAGTAGAGCGTGCTGCCGACCAGCGCCAGCCCCCAGGTCCCGAAGTGGAGAGCCCCGCCCAGCCCGGTCGTCCCCTCGAGGTAGCCCTGAGGACTGGTAGCCGTGAGGGTGGTGAGCGGATCTGCCGCGTAGATGGTCCCGTCCGGCCCCGCCACCGCCTGGCCCGGATAGTAGAAGGCCGTCCCGGACCCGGTTCGGGCGTTGGCGCCCTCGGTGTCGGGCGAGCCGAACTCGCCCAACAGCTGGGTCCCCGTCGGGTCGAAGGTCTGGACGTAGCCGTTGCCGGTAACGAGGAAGTCGCCGTTGGCCTCCTGGGTGACATACCCGTTGTCGACGAGCGGGAACGTCCCGACGCTCTGGCCCTGCTGGTCCACCAGGACACTGGACGACGGGTCCTGGGCCAGGCTGACAGCCAGCGAGAAGCCCGACGATCCGTTCACCCCGAAGATGCCGCTCGGGTTGCCGCCCTGAGGGTCGATCGACCACAGCAGCGCCCCGTCCGGTGAGAACTTGTCCACCATCTGCCCGTAGTAGCTGGCCAGGTAGATGTTGCCGTTGGGCCCCACGACCGGCTGGCTGTAGCCGTCTCCCTGCGAGACGAAGGCGGCAGGGAGCGTGATGACGTGCTCTTGTGTGCCGCTCAACGAGTCGACGACGAGCGTGCCGCCCGTGTCGACGTAGATGCCGCTCGACGTAGCGGTGAACGTGTCCACTCCTCCGGAGGGCGTTGCCACGGTCGTGATGGGGTTGGCCGGCAGGTTCGGCGCCGGCCCGAGGTTGGCGGCGGGGTCTGGAGCCTGGCAGATCGGGCTCACCTGCGACGCCGACGGAGCAGCCACGCTGCCGTTGATCTGGGGGGTCGGGGCGGCGGCGGCGCTCGGAGCCCCGGCCAGCACGCCGGTCATCCCGGCAGTGACGACGACGGTCAGGAGGCCGGTCACGACGGCTCGTCCGCGACGGCCTCCCGCGCGCGCAATTCGCGCTCTAGCGGTTTGAAGCCTCACTCTGGGTACATCGACCAGAATCGGACAGACTGAAGGGGAAGGTGTGCGGCGGCACGCCGATCGTCGGCGAGCCCGGCCCGGGGGGCATCCCCCCGAGCCGGTCCCGCCGGGACTGCTGGAAGGTTGACCTCGAGGACCATGCACAGGACACAGAAGGCCAGTCACCGCTCCTCGCCCCTCGCCAGCGAGCGTCCCCGGGTGCTGCGCGTCTCACACAGCAGCGTGGTCGGGTCGTGGCGGGAGCGGGACCGCTCGCTACGCCGACGAGGGATCGACGTCCGCCTGGTCACCGCAGCCCGGTGGGACGAGGGCGGTGCGCTCGTCACGTGCCACCCCGGCACCGACGACTTCGTCACCGTGGCGAAGACGTTCGGTCGCCACCCGAACCTGTTCCTCTTCGACCCCCGGCCACTGTGGCGGTTGACCGGAGCAGACGACTTCGACCTGGTCGACCTCCACGAGGAGCCCTACGGCCTGGCCGCCGCCGAGGTCGTCTTCCTGTGCTGGCTGCGTGGTCACATGGGGCGTCGTCGACCGCCGTTGGTCGTCTCCACGGCCCAGAACGTCCTGAAGCGCTTCCCTCCGCCGTTCCGTTGGACGGAGCGGCTGGTGCTGGCACGGGCTGCGGGCGTCTACGCGTGCAACCGCGACGCCGCCGGCGTCGTGCGCAAGAAGGGCTTCGCCGGCATCGTGTCCGAGGTGCCCCTTGGGGTGGACGTCGACCACTTCCGGCCATCCGACCGGGACCCGCCGCTCGGGCGGCTCCGGGTGGGCTACGTGGGACGGCTGACCCTCCAAAAAGGTGTCACCTACCTCCTCGACGCCGTTGCCGGAGACCAGCGCCTCGAGCTCGAGCTCTACGGATCTGGGCCGGAAGAGGAGCACGTGCGCTCACGGTGCGCGGCGTTGGCCATCGAGGATCGCGTGAGCGTTCGGGGCCACGTCGACGCCGGCATGCTCCCAGAGGTCTACCGGCGCTTCGACGTGCTGGCCGTCCCGTCGCTCGCCCTGCCCGGACTGGTCGAGCAGTTCGGCAGGGTCGTGGTCGAAGCCCAGGCATCGGGGGTGCCCGTCGTGGCCAGCTCGGTCGGAGCGTTGCCCGACGTGGTCGGTGGCGCCGGCCTGCTCGTTCGTCCCGCCGACCCCCATGCCCTCGGAGCAGCGCTCGCCAGGGTCCTCGACGAGGAGGGCCTGTGGGCCGACCTGCGGTCACGCGGGCTCGTCAATGCCCAGCGGTACTCGTGGGCGGCGGTGGCCGACCTCCACCTCGAGCTGTACCGGCGCGTCTGGGCGGAAGCCGATCAGACGGCCGGGTTGGGCTCCGCCGGGTAGTAGTAGCGGTGGTAGGTGGCCGTGGAGGGATGCCGGACCCGGTTGAGGGTGATGCCGAGCACCCGCGCTCTCGTCTCCGCCAGGCGTTGCAAGGTGCTCGCCAACGACTGCTGGTCGGTCTGGCCCTCGGCCGCCACGACCACCACGCCGTCGGCGAAGCGAGCCAGTGTGGTGGCATCAGGAAGAGCCAGCACCGGCGGCAGGTCCCACAGCACGATGTCGGCGTTCTCGGCGAGGTCGTTCATGACGACTTGGAGGCCTGGGCTGGCAAAGAGCTCGCTGGCATTGCCGCGCTGGTAGCCGGCCGGGAGGACTCGGAGCCCGTCGATGCGGGTAGGGAGCAGGAGGGAGGGCAGCTGGAGACGGTGGGCGGCATCGCCCCCGACCCCGTCGACCGTCCACGCCGACGCGACGAGGTCGGCGAGGCCGAGCGTCGACCGGTGGGTCGGGAGCTCGAGGGCCTGCTCGATCGCCGGTCGGCGAAAGTCCGCCGAGACCACCACGACCTGGTTGCCGGAGAGCGCCAGGGCGGCACCCAGGTTGGCCGTGACGAACGTCTTGCCGTCGTTGGGGGCCGGGCTGGTCACGACGACCATCGGGCACTTCGTGTCCTCGAGGAGGACCCGGAGACTGGTCCGGAGCTCCCGCACCGACTCGGCCAGCTGGGAGCGGGGGGCGTCGGCGAGGGCGAGGAACCCGGAGTTGGGGATGATCTCGGTATCAAGGGGGAGCTCGGCCAACACGGGCGCGTCGGTCACCGAGGCGACGTCGCTGCTGCTGCGCAGGCGGGTGTCGAGCTGGTCGCGGACGAGCGCCGCTCCGATCCCGACCAAGATGCCCGCCATGAGCCCGATGCCCGCCAGCTTCTTCGTGCTCAGGCCGACCGGCACCGACGGGTACGAGGCGGGCGTGGCGATCGACGCGTAGGGCCCCCCGATCTGGATGGCGGTGAGCTGAGTCTGCAGGCCGTCGTAGGCGTTGAGGAGCGCACCCAGCTTGGCCGAGCTCAACGTGCTACCACCGGTACCCCCCGATCCCGTCGGGGGGGTGGCGCCCGTGGCCTGCAGCGCCGTGATCTGCTTGCTCAGGGTGTTCATGCTGGCGGTGATCTTGTTCTCCTGCGCCTGCACGACGTCCTGGATGCCGACGAGGAACGCCTGGGCATAGGCGTTGGCCACGGCCTCGGCCCGAGCCGGGTCGGCGTCGGAGACGGTGATGGAGAGGTTGCCGGTCGTCGAGCTCACCGAGCCGGTGACGTTGCCGGGGACCGCGTCGGCGTTCTTGAGCCCGAGGATGACGGCGACTTGGTGCGCCACGGCCGTGCTCCCGAGCTCTTGGGTCGGGTCCGGGAGGTTCACCGGCGCGGCCGAGGAGCTTGACGACCCGCTCTGCTGGCCCGAACTGTAAAGAGCCACCTGGGCGGTGGCCTGGTAGGTCTTGGCCTGGAGCTTGTCGTAGCCGACCGCAGCGACGACGCCGACCACGAGGCAGGCGAGGATGGTGAACCGACGACGCCACAAGCTCGTCAGGAGCTGCGAGAACGTCACTGTCTGCCTGCCTCCACGTCAGTCCTTGGCACGCGCCAGTCCTTGGCACGCGCCGTCGAGCTCCTCATGCGACCGGAGAGTCGACGAGCACGTCCAAGGGAGCCGTCGTCGGCACCGATCGGCGGCCCTGTGGGGAACCAGAGGGTGCACGCGCTGGTTAACTGCCCTGACCTCGTCGATCATGCGAAACTCTAGCCCGCTCCATCAGACGGGCCATGGCGCGGGCGCGGTCGGTCCACGTGGGGATGTCGCCGCCGGCCTGCGGGTCGAGGGGTACCGCCTGTGGGTCGAGGGGTGCCGTTCCGTCGCCGCTGGCCGCCGGACCTCCGGCCAGCGCCCGGCACACGGCTTTGACGAAGTCGGACCGCTCGGCCAGCGTGACCGGGGGGCCGAGCTCACGGAAACCGGCCACCGGGGTTGCCACGGTGGGGCGCCCAGCAGCCAGGCACTCGTAGGCTTTGATGGGGTCGAGGGTGTCGGTGAAGCTGTTCACGAGGTGCGGAACGATGACGACGTCGGCATGGTGGAGGTACGCCGGTACGTCGTCGTAGGGACGGGGTCCGAGTAGGAAGACGTTCGGGTGGCGACCGAGCGCGTCGTTGTGCGCCCGGCCGAGGGCGCTCGGGCCGACCAGCACGACTGCCACCTGCGGGAGCGCCGTCGCCAGCTCATCGAGGAGCGTCACGTCGAGACGGTCCTCGTGGAGCGTCCCCACGTAGACGGCGCTCGGGGGGCCGGGGAGGTCGGGCGGGCGCGGGTGGTGCTGGCGGTACCGGGTGAGGTCGACCGCGTTGGGGACCACGTCGACGCCCCGCCGGCGCCCCTTCGTCCGGGCCAGCTCCGGCGAGCAGACGACGACGGCATCGGCGTGCTCGAGCAGGAGCTCCTCGTCGCGCTGGAGGCGGGCGTGCACCCGTTCAGGCATCGAGGCGAGCAGCCAGTCGTCGGTGATGTCGTAGAGGACCGCCCGACCCGTGCCGAGGGCCCAGCGGGCGTACCCGGGATCGTTGAGCCACAGCAGCGGCTGGTCGAGGCCGAGGCGGCCGACGGCGCGCTCGACCTGGCGGTGCAGCGACCAGTCGGCGAACGGTCCGAGAAGGCGAGGGAGCCACTTGCGAGGCCGCAACACGGCGAGCTGCGGCGAGACCGTCCTGAGCCGGGGGCGGACGAGCCCGGCGAGGTGTCGTCGGGCCAGAAGCTGGGGAACGTCGACGGCCGGCTCGACGTAGAGCACCCGGAGCGAGGCGTCGAGGGCGACGAGCTCGTCGACGAGGATCTGGATACGACGACGAACCGGCCCGGTGGCCTCGAGGGAGCAGACCACCACGGCGCTCCCGCGGCCAGGAGCCCCCGACGGCCGAGGTGGCTCGAGCTGCGGACACGGCGCGGGCAGCGAGCGCGCGTCCATGGACGGATTGTACTGGCGGCACGTGAGACGCCAGGGGCCCTCCGGCGGCCCGGGGCCGGGGCCCGCCCGGGTGGGTGCGGCCGAACGGCACGGCGAGCCCCGGGGCCGGGGCCGGGGCTGGGGCCGCTACCATCCTGGAGGCAGCGCGAGGTGCCGCGATGGACCCAGTCGTCGTGCGGGGGAACGCCGGGAAAGCGCGACCCCGGCAGGGAGGCCGATGTCAGCACTGTCGACGAGGGGTGCCGAGCAGCTCGCCGGATGGTTCGGCGGCTCCCGCCCGTGGCTGGACGCACGATCGGTCCGCCGCGCCCTCACCACGCTGACCGGGTGGGCCGCCCTCGTCCTGGTGACGGCGGGGATCGCCGTCTTCGCCGTCGAAGACCGGAAGATCGGTCTGGCGGTCGCCGCCCTCGTGCTGCTGCTCGGCGTGTTCGCCGCCGACCCGATCCTGCTGGCGGTCGTCGCCCTGCCCGGTGTGTTCGTCCTGCAACGAGTCGGCGGCGCCAGCACGAACCTCTCGGCCGCCGACATGCTCGTCTTCCTCGGCGCCCTGGTCTCCCTACTGCACGTCAGGTGGTCCGAGGCGAAGCACCTGCGCGGCTTCCTGCAGGGGATCGTCATCTACGAAGCCACCCTGCTCGTGGTCGTGATGGCCCACACCAACCGCTACGACGTCGTGGAGTGGTTCCACCGCCTCTCCTACCTGGGCGGCAGCGTGCTCGTCGGCTGGGTGGTCGCCCGGAGCGGACGGGCCCGGCAGGCGTTCCGCCTCTACCTCCTCGGTGCCTCGGTCATCGCCGTCATCGCCATGGAGCACGCGGTGAAGCTGCACTTCAAAGCCGCCCAGTGGGGCCTGTACCAAAAGAACGCCGTCGGGGCCATGATGTGGGTGGCGGTCGTCGTCGCCCAGCTGAACCCCCCGTGGACTGGCGTCAGCCGTCGCCAAGCCCGCATCGCCAAATGGCTGTGCCTGGGCGGGCTGCTCGCCTCTCAGTCGCGCCAGTCGTGGGTGGTCCTCTGCGGCGTCATCGTGCTGGTGGTGCTGATGAACCCCGAGGTCCGTCGGCGCTCGAAGCTCCTCCTCCTCGGCATCATCCCCCTCGGGCTGCTCCTCTACTACAGCTTCTCGACCCAGTTCGTCGTGAACCCCAAGTTCAACACGGTCTCGATCCGCCTCCGCCAGTTGTCGAGCGCACTGCGCGTCTGGCAACTGAGCCCGCTCGTGGGCGAGGGGATGCGCTTCTACCACCTACCGCAGTTCATCAACATCACCCAGCCGCCCAACGTCATCATCGGCAACCTGGCGTCCTCCGGCATCGTCGGCTCGCTCGGCTTCGTCGCCTTCGTGGTGATCGCCCTGCGAGTGGTGGCTCGGCTCCCCGTCGAGTTTCGGACGCTCGCGCTTGCCGTGTTGGTCGGGCACCTCACCGAGGGGCTGTTCGACGAATTCTGGATCGGCTCCTACTCGGCGGCGTCGATGATCGTCGTCGGGGTAGCGCTGGGCATGGCCGACCAGGCGCGCCAACGCAGCCCGCTGGGGGTCGCACGGGCCAGCGAGGAGACCACCGGAGCACCTCGCGCCTCCCTGGGCTCGCTGGGGTCGCTGGGGTCGCGCTGGCGGGTGGAACGTGCTCGCCCCCGTGTGCGCCCCGTGTGGTCCCGCTCGTGAGCCCCCCTGATGCCGGCGGCACGCCACGGCTGGTCGTCAACGCCCTACCGCTCGACCCGCACGGCGGAGGCGTCAGCACCTATATCCGCGAGCTGCTCGTCGTGCTCCCGGCAGCCGTGCGCTCGACGGTGTCCGCCGCAGTGCAGTCCACGGCCGTGGACGAGCTGTCGCCCGCCGTCGAACCGCTGGTGCAGCCCCCCTCCCGAGGCGTGCGTCGAGCGGTGTCGGGCCTGCGGGGGTTCGGTCCCGCCGACCTGGTCCACGGCCTCGACGTCGACCTGCCGATCCGACCCCGCGTCCCCATGGTCTCCACGGTCCACGACATGGCCCTCTACGACCTGCCGTCCGTGTTCCCACGCCACCGGGTCGCCGGGGAACGGCTGCTCGTCCGGCACGCCTTGCGGCGAGCCGACGCCGTCATCGCCGTCTCGGCGTTCACTGCCGAGCGGGTCAAGGCGCACTCCGGTCGCGACGCGGTGGTGGTGCACGAGGCGCCCGGCTCCGAGATGGCCGTCCCCGCCGAGGCCGAGGTCGAACGAGCGCGGACCCGCTACCGACTGCCGGAGACGTTCGTGCTGCACGTCGGGAACATCGAGCCGCGTAAGGACCTCGCCACCCTGGCCGAGGGGTGTCGTCGGGTCGGAGTTCCCCTCCTCCTGACCGGCTCCCCGCTGTGGGGCCATCGTCAACCACCCGGGACCACCGCGCTCGGTCACGTCGACCGGTCCGATCTCCCGTCGCTGTTCGCCGCGGCGACGGTGGTCGGCTACGCCTCGCGCTACGAAGGGTTCGGGCTGCCGCCCATCGAGGCGCTCGCCTGCGGCGCCGCGGTGGTGTCGACACCCGTGCCCGCGCTGACCGAGGTGGTCGGCGACGCGGTAGACACCTTTCTCCCCGGGGACGCCGACGCCCTCGAGCGCGTGCTCCGCAGGCTGTTGGCGGACGGCGACGAGCGAACGGCCCGGGCCGAGGCCGGGCGTTGCCGGCTGGCCGGCCTCAGCTGGGAGCGAGCAGCCCGAGAGACCGCCTCGGTCTACCGGTCCCTCGGGGTAGCCCTCTGAAGCCCCGTACCACCATGGAGCGTTCCCGATGACCCGCATCGCGTTGATCCCGAGCTCCTACCCACCCGCACTGGGTGGCGTAGAGGAGCTGACCAGGCACCTGGCCCTGGCCCAGGTGGCGGCCGGCCATGTGGTCGAGGTGTGGACGACGACCCCGGACGACACCGGGCCGCCGGTCACCGAGGAGCTCGACGGCATCACCGTGCGCCGGTTCCCCTTCCCGTTGCCGGCGGCCAACGCCCGCGCCCTGCTCCGCTTCCCGTTCGGGGCCGCCAAGACCATCGGACTGCTCCGGCGGGCGGTGCGTTCGTTCGAGCCCGACCTGCTGCACGTCCAGTGCTTCGGCCCGAACGGGGTCTATGCGACGGCGCTCGCCCGGCTCACCGGCGTCCCGTTGGTGGTGACCTTGCAGGGTGAGACCGTGATGGACGACGCCGACATCTTCGAGACGTCGGCCTCGCTGCGGACCGGGCTGCGATGGGCCATGCGCACGGCCAGCGTGGTCACCGGGTGCTCGACGTACACGCTGGCCGACGCCGAGGCGCGCTTCGGGCTGGCGAGCGGCCGAGGGGTCGCCGTGCCGAACGGGGTCGACCTGGCCGCCACGCCGCCCTCCACAGCCCCGACCACAGCCCCGACCACGACCACCTGGCAGGGACGACCGGGTCGACCGTTCGTCTTCGCCGTGGGCCGAGTCGTCGAGAAGAAGGGCTTCGATCTGCTCCTGCGGGCGTACGCCGCCGTGCCTCCCGAGAAGCGAACACTCGACCTAGTCGTCGGCGGTGACGGCGCGGCCCGCGAAGGGCTCGTCCAACTGGCCGAGGACCTCGGGGTCGGTGCCCAGGTCCGCTTCCCCGGACGCCTGTCGCGCGAAGAGGTCGCACGCGCCATGGCCGAGGCGGAGCTCTTCGTCATGCCGAGCCGGCTCGAGCCGTTCGGGATCGTGGTCCTCGAGGCATGGCGGGCGGGAACCGCCGTGGTGGCCACCCGGCACGGCGGGCCACCCGAGCTGATCGCCGACGGGGTCGACGGCCTGCTGGTCGACCCGTTCGACACCGGGGAGCTCGCCCGGGTCCTCGAAGCAGCCATGGGCGACCCCGAGCTCCGTCGGTCCCTGGGGGAAGCGGGCAGGCAGCGGGTGGCGCAGTTCGACTGGCCGGTCGTGGCCCGCCGGTACGAGCAGCTCTACCCCGACCGGGCCGGGCGTCACGACGAGGAGCGTCGACCGCTGAGCGTGCACTTCTCGGCTGCCTGGCCGGGGAACATCGAGGTTGCCCACGACGAGCTCCGTGACGCCGGCATCGACGTCACCCTGTCGCACCGGACAGTCGACTGGCACCTCGGGCAGCTGGCAAGGGCCTGGGCCTACCTCGGCGACTCGGTGCGGACAGCGTGGCAGGCCAGACGGTACGACGTCACCGTGGTCAGCACCGCGGGCATCGAGACCTTCCTGGTCCCGCTCCTGTGGCCGCTGTTCGTCGGGCACGATCACAAGCTCGTCATCCTCGACCCGTTGCCACTTCGGTGGCGCCGGCTGGATCGGGTCTTCGGCTACGGGTTGCGCACCGTGTCGCTCGTGGTCTGCATCCGCAGCGGGGACCGCGACACGTTCGCCACGCGCTATGGGGTCGGACCGGACCGGACCCGCTTCGTTCGGATGCCGGCGCCCGCCCTACCGGACAGGGACCTGTCAGCTGAAGGGGACCCCACGCCGGTACTGCTGGACGGAGCACCGTACGCGTATGCCGCCGGATCGGCACACCGCGACTCGCCGCTGCTGTTGGCTGCGTTCGAACGGCTCCCGCACCGATGCGTGCTGGCAACCCTCGACGTCGGACAACTCGAGCGCTCTGCTCCGCCGAACGTCACCTTGCTCCCCCACCAGAGCCCTGCGGACGGCCGGTTGCTCATGCGCGCCGCGACAATCGTCGTCGCGCCGTTCAAGGACACCGACTTGGCCTGTGGACCGACGATCGTCCTCGACGCACTTGCCATGGGCATCCCGGTCGTCGCCACCGACGTCAACGCCTGTCGCGACTACCTCCAGGACGGCACCACGGGGCTGCTCACTCCACCCGGCGACCCGGACGCACTGGCCGACGCTGTCGACCGGCTGATGCGTGACCCCCTGACCCGGGCGGCCATGGGGGCTGAAGCCCTGCGGACGGCACGAACAGACCTGAGCCGGGAGCGCTTCCTCGACGCGCTGTCGAGCCTCCTCCTCGAGGTGGCCGGCCGCCAGGGCGGGACGGCCGAACCGGCGTGACGCGCAAGCTGAGTCACCTGGTCGACGACGAGGTGGGGCCGAGCCCCGCGTCCGCACCGGCAGCCGACGTCCCACGGCCGTAGAGGGTCGGCGGAGGACGCCGGGGCGAGTACGCCGCCACCGCTGTCGCCAGAAGGCGTGCGGCGCGCGGCAGGTCCCCGCGCCGCACGTGCTCGAGGGCTGACTGCAGGTTGAGCGAGGGAACCAGGCGCCCGGTCCGAAACCACTGCGCGTCGCGGACCAGCTGCTGCTGCGCCGGGCCGAGGTCCCCCCGTGAGAGCCACTTGGCGAACAGCTTCTCGTACTGGCCGGTGAGGTCGTGGCGCTGGCTGGCCTGGTCGGGGTGACGGCGGTAGCGGACGAGCCGCTCGGGAAGGTGGTGGACCGGACCGCGGAGCGCCAGCTCGAGGAAGAGGTCGGTGTCCTCGCAGCCTTGGCCGAGGCTGACGTCCCAGCCCGGGGTGGCCTGGTAGGCAGAGCGTCGCATCACGGTCAGGCTCGGCAGCATCGCCGCTACCCCGAAGATGGACTCGAAGGGCGTCACCGGCTCCGCGTCGGGGAGCCTGCGGACCCAGAAGCGAGTGGCGACGCACCGGGCCCAGGGCCAGTGGCCGCGCTCGGGGCCGAGATCCTCGCCGTCGGGGCCAATGTACCTATGGCCCGTGTAGACCGCGGCCAGCCCCGGTCGCCGGTCGAGCTCGGACGCCGTGCGCTCCAACATAGTGGGCTCGAGCACGTCGTCCGCGTCGAGGAACAGGAGGTGCTCGGCAGTGGCGAGCTCGGCTCCGATCCTGCGGGCAGCAGCTACGCCGGCGTTGTGCTCGAGATGCACCGCGGACACACGACGATCGGCCGCCGCCAGACGGTCGGCGATCGAGGGTGAGTCGTCGGTGCTGGCGTCGTCGACGACGACGAGCTGCCAGTCGGCAAGCGTCTGGCGGCAGACGCTCTGGACGGTCTGGGTGAGGTAACGTTCCGCGTTGAAGCACGGCGTGACGACAGAGACCCTGGGCACTACGCGAGCTTAGGGTCGGTCACGGCGACAGGTCCTGACCGTTCGAAGCGACAACAAGTCGTTGGCGATCGCTCTTCCGGGCAGCTGCGGTGGCGGCTCGCTCAGGGGACAGGCGGCGCTCGGTCGCCATGGCGAGCTTCCTGGAGGATCCTTGTCGGAAGTGCAACAGGGAAACGCCAGCGGCCGTCAGTTGCTACGCAACGTCTTCACCAGCTACGTCGACTTCGCCGTGGCGCTGGTGCTGAGCCTGCTGTTCACCCGTATCGCCCTCCACCGCCTCGGCCCCGCCACCTTCGGGCTGTGGGGCGTCCTGATGGCCATCGTCGGCTACCTGTACCTGCTGGATGCCGGGGTGTCCACGACGGTCGTCACGCGAGTGGCCAACTGCCTGGCCCGGGACGACCACGACGAGCTGGCAGACGTGGTCGGGACGGCAGGAGTGTTCTTCGTGGTGTCGGGTGCCGTCGCCGTCGCCCTGACCGGCCTGCTCGTCCCGTTCATCGGGTCGCTGCTACGAGTGGGCTCGGCCACTTCGTCGGCCAGGATCGCCCTCGTGGCGCTGGGCGTGATGACGGGGATGAGCTTCGTCGGACTTCGGGCCAAGTCCGCCCTCTTCGGGTCTGGTCGAGGGGATTGGATCTCGATGGTCGGCATCGCGACGTCGTTGGCCACCCGCGGGGCGCAGATCGCCGTGCTGCTCCTCGGCGGTGGTCTCGTCGGCCTTGCCCTCGTCACCGCCGTCGGTGCGCTCGTCGGTGCGTCGTGGACGACCGTCGTGGCGCGTCGGTTGCCGCGAGGCCGCACGTGGAAGTGGTTCGGGGGCTTTTCGGCCACGACCATGCGACAACTGCTGCGGGCGGGCGGCAAGAACGCGCTCATCGCGGTGAGCGGGACGGTGTCCTACGGGCTCGACACGCTGATCATCGGTCTGATGCTCCCCATCAGGCAGGTCGCCCCCTACAGCGTCGCCATGAGCACCGCCAGCTTCACCCGGAACCTCTCGTCGTACGGGACCAACCAGCTGTTCCCTGCTTATGCCCACGCGCACGCGCTCGACGACGACGAGCGCCAGTTCCAGATGTTCTCCCATGCCGTCCTCGGGAGCATGGCGATCACGATCCCCCTGGCCACGGCGCTGGTCGGGTTCGGCCAACCAGTCCTCCACTTGTGGCTGGGAGCAGTGCCCGCCCGGACCTTCGACGTCGCCGTGGCCCTGAACGTCGTGTTCGCGTTCCAGCTCCCTGGGCACCAGTCGTTCGTCTACCTGACCGGGATCGGTCGCACGACGCTCCTGGTCCGGTTGGCGCTGGTGGCGACCGTGGTGAACCTGGCGGGAACGGTCGTCGCCACTCGGTACCTGGGGCCGGTCGGTCCGGCGATCGGATCGCTTCCCCAGGTCGTCGTCGTCGACTTCACCATCCTTCCCGCGGTGGTCTGCCGTTCCCTCCACGTGCCGGTCCGCCGCTACCTGCGTGAGGCGATGGCGCCATTGGCTCTCGTGACCCTCGTGGCCGTGGCCACGGCCGTCGCCTTCCGAGGCCTCGTTCCCGGGGCTTCGATGCCCACAGCAGTCGGCAAGGGAGCCGGCGTAGTCGTCGTGTCGTGGGTGGTCCTGGCGACGACGCTCTGGCGAACCGACGGGGTCTTCCGCGACCGAGCCCAGGCCCTAATGCGGCTCGCGACACGCCGCGCCCAGGCATTGCGGCGCCGATGACCAGGAGTCATACCGCCCACGAGCCAGTCAACCACCGGGGAGCACGGGAGCAGTGCCATCCGCCCGCACGGTCGGTCGGTAGGCTTCCCGCATGCATCGACCTTGGAGTTGGGCCGGACCTGCTGGTGGGGGTCCCGTCCGGACCGTCACCGAGGGACCCGACGCAGGGTCCGCCCGGACGCTCGCTTCGTCGGCCGACAGCGGCGTGACCTTCCTCACGCCCGGGGCGACCGTCGGTGGACGGTCGGCGGGACCATCGGACCTCTCGATGGAAAGGGGGTTGGGGACTCGGGCCGCCACGGCACCGCACCCCTGACCGTCGATGCCCGAGGACCACAGGCTCGCCATCACCTCGCAGCGCCACGTCAGCCCAGACGACATCGCGCGTCGCACTTTTGGCACGGTTCGGCGCGGTTTCGACCCCACGGAAGTCAGGGCTTTCCTCGAGTCGGTCGCCGAGGCACTACGGGCAGCCGAGGACCGAATCGAGAGCCTGCGTCAGCAGGTCGTCGAGGCCGAGGACCGTGCCGCCCACCCTGTGCTCGACGAGGAGACGGTGGCTTCGGCACTCGGCGCCGAGACGGCCCGGGTGTTGCGCACGGCGCACGAGGCGGCTCACGACATGGTGGCCAATGCCGAAGCCGAGTCGGAGCGGCTCCGCACCAGCGCGCACGACGCGGCCGCCGACCTCGAAGCCCGTACCGAAGCGGCCCTGGCCGCCCGCACCTCCGAGGTCGAGGCCGCACTGGCCGAGCTCCGGCACCGGGCTGAGGCCGAGGCAGCCGACACTGCCGCCTCGACACGGGCCGAGGCCGAGGCGTTGCTCGAGCAGACCCGGGACGAGTGCCGCCGGATGGTCGAGGAGGCCCAGGCCTTGCGCTCGCGCGTGCTCGCCGACCTGGCCCGACGCCGCAAGGCGCTGCACTCGCAGATCGACCAGCTGCGGGCTGGCCGTGAGCGTCTAGCGGAGACAGTGCGCGACGTCCGGCGGACCATCGACTCGATCGCCGAGGAGATCTTCCGAGCCGAAGACGAGGCCCGCCTCGCAGCCGAGGCGGCCGGACGCGACGCGACCATCCGCTCCGGCGAGCACGCCGAGGTAGACGAGAGCCGGACGCCCGCCGCCGAGGAGCCCGCCGCCGAGGAGCCCGCCGCCGAGGAGCCCGCCGCCGAAGAGCCCGCCGCCGAAGAGCCCGCCGCCGAAGAGCCCGCCGCAACGCGGACACCCGGCCACACGTCCCGAACGGCGTCGGCTCGCTCGGCAGAGGCCGTCTTCGCCAAGATCCGTGCTGCCCGAGAGGCGGGCGGAGCCGCCAGAATGGCCGACCCGGCTGGGACGTCGCCTTCTCCTTCTCCTTCG
Source organism: Acidimicrobiales bacterium (assembly GCA_049964655.1). Classification (GTDB taxonomy): domain Bacteria; phylum Actinomycetota; class Acidimicrobiia; order Acidimicrobiales; family RAAP-2; genus JAJZJT01. Next base: position 4,095 of record JBMFXC010000036.1, on the reverse strand, counting down.
CCGGACGACGAGACCCGTCTCGGCCCTGACGCCCCTGACGGGGTGGCATCCGCTGGGACGGACGCTTCCGGAGAGGACCCACGCTCAGCGGAGGAAGAGGGCGCCGAGCAGGAGACAGCGCGAGCTGTCGCCGGCCCGCCCGAGGCGACCCCACCCCTGGCGCTGCAGCGCGACGAGCTTCTGGCACCCGTCATCACCGCGCTTTCCCGGCGATTGAAGCGACTCCTCCAGGACGAACAGAACGACCTCCTCGATCGGCTGCGTTCAGCCCGTTCACGGTGGTCCCCCGAGCTGCTGCCGGATGCGGACACGTCTGGTCGGAAGGTGGTCGTGGCATCGCTCGAGCACCTCCGAGCTGCCGCCGGGCACGGCGCGTCACTGGTTGTCGGGCAGGTGGGAGAGACCGACCTGGTCGGCGACGACCTCGATCAGGTGGCCGACGATCTCCAGCGCGCCATCCTCGCTCCCTTGCGTCGCCGCCTCGAGAGCGAGCAGACCTTCGAACCAGGGGACGAGCGTGGTGCCGCCGAGCACGTCGGCGCCGCCTTCCGGATCTGGAAGGCGGGGCGGGTCGAAGAGCTGGCGACCGACCACGTGCTCGCCGCCTTCGCGCTCGGGACGCGGGCGGCTCTGGCCGGTTGTCCGGATGACCACGCCCTGTGGGTGGCGGTCTCCGGCACCGAACGTCCGCCGTGCCCCGACTGCGAAGACAACGCCCTGGCAGGTCCGACGTCGGTCGGAGATGTCTTCCCGACTGGCCACCGGTCGCCGCCTGCTCACCCCGGGTGCCGTTGCCTGCTGGCGCCCGCCAGCACCTAGGCTGCGATCCGTGCGTCCCCCGAGCGATCGGCCGTCGACCCCACGCGCCCCAAGGCACCGGCGGCGGCGCAGGATCGTCGTGATTGCGGTGGTCGCGGCGTTGGTCGTGCTGCTGGCGTTCCTCCGGACCTTCGCCATCTTCTATACCGACGCCTTGTGGTTCTCGTCGCTGGGGCTCCGATCCGAGTGGCGCAGTCTCTTCGAGGTGAAGGCCGGCCTCGGTCTCACGTTCGCCGTGCTCTTCGGCCTCCTGCTCTTCGGCAGCCTCACGATGTCGGAGCGACTGGCGCCTCATGGTCCCGTCGTCGACGCCGAGGACGAGTTCGTCCGCCGCTACCAAGAGATCGTCGGCCCCCGATCGCGATGGCTGCGCTGGGGCGTCGTGGTGGTCGTCTCGCTCATCCTGGGGTCGCAGGCCATCGGACAGTGGCAGAACTGGATCCTCTTCCGCAACGGCGTCCCCTTCGGCGTGAAGGACCCGCAGTGGCATCGCGACGTCGGCTTCTACGTGTTCAAGCTCCCCTTCGAGAACTTCCTCGTCCACTGGCTGCTCGTCTCGCTGATCGTGGTGTTCGTCATCACGGCCGTCGCCTACTACCTCAACGGGGGCATCCGGGTACAGGGACCCCATCCCCGGGTGCGTCCGGCTGTCAAGGCCCACTTGTCGGTGATCCTCGGGCTCGTGGCGATCGTGAAGGCGGTTGGGTACTACCTTGCCCGCTTCTCGCTGGACCTCTCGCAGAACGGTTTCACGCAGGGAGCGGACTACACCGACGTGCACGCCAGGGTGCCCGCTCTCGAGCTGCTCGTCCTGGTGTCGTTGGCATCGGCGGTCCTGCTCATCTACAACCTGCGACGCCAGGGCTGGGTCCTCCCGATCCTCGGCGTCGGGCTCTGGATGCTCGTCGCCCTCACCGCCGAGACGATCTACCCGGCCATGGTCCAGGCCCTGAAGGTCAACCCGGCGCAGAACACGCTCGAACGACCGTACATCCAGCGCAACATCGAGGCCACGCGCGCTGCCTTCGGCCTGGACTCCGTCCAGGTGAAGTCGTTTCCGGCAAGCACCAACCTGACCGCCAACCAGCTCAATGCCAATGCCGACACGCTGGCCAACGTCCGGCTCTGGGACCCCTCGCTCACCCAGCAGACCTACAACAAGTTGCAAGACATCCGCTCCTACTACCAATTCAACAGCCTGGCGGTCGACCGCTACGACATCAATGGAGTCGAAACCCCGGTGGTCGTCGGCGTCCGCGAAGTAAATAGCCAAGACATCCCGTCACCATCGTGGGTAAATACTCATCTGCAGTTCACCCATGGCTACGGCATGATCATCTCGCCGGCAAACGTTGCCTCTGCGAGCTCGCAGCCAGTCTTCGACATCTCTGACGTGCCGCCAGTCTCGACCAACGGCTTGCCACAGATCACACAGCCCGCCGTGTACTTCGGCCTCGACAACTCAGGTTATGTAGTTGCCGACACCAAGCAGCCTGAGGTCGACTACCAGTTGAGCAGTGGCAACAACGTCGAGACCCATTACACCGGCACTGGTGGTGTCCGCCTGTCGTCGTTCTTCGACCGAGTCATGTTCGCGGCACGCTTCGGCGACCTGAACCTACTCATCTCCAACCAGCTCACTGACAACTCCCGGCTGATGTTCGACCGAGGCGTCCAGGCAAGGGTAGCGAAGGCCGCTCCCTTTCTGAGCCTCGACTCGAGCCCCTACCCGGTGCTCGTAAACGGGCACATCGACTGGGTGCAGCAGACATACACCACCACAGACAACTACCCGTACTCGCAGAACGCCAAGACGGGCGCTCTCAACCCAGCGAGCGGGTTGCCGGCTAAGTTCAACTACATCCGCAACTCGGTCGATGCCATCGTCAACGCCTATACGGGCAAGATCACGTTCTACGTGATGGACCCGCGTGACCCAATCATCCGCACCTACGAACGAGCGTTCCCTGGCATGTTCACGCCAGCGTCCAAGATGAGCTCTCAGCTGAGGTCCCATCTCCGCTACCCCATCGACCAGTTCACGGTACAGGCGTCCATGTACGGCAAGTACCACATCACCAACGCTGCTGCCTTTTACAACGCAGCAGACGCATGGACGCTCTCGCCGTCACCCGGCGCCGGCTCGCCGTCGCAGGCACTCGCCACCACCCAGACGACCAACGCCCAAGGTCAACTCGTTTCGACTGGCCAGGTGGTGCGGATGTCGCCGCTCTACGAAGAGATCCGGGTGCCCGGACAGCAGCACGAGTCCTTCGTGCTGCTCGATGCATTTACTCCTGTTTCGACCTCAAGCCAGATCCAGACGCTGTCTGGGTTCATGATCGCCGGGTCCGATCCTAAGCACTATGGACAGCTCGAGGTGTTCGTCACACCACGGGATCAACCGGTCGACGGCCCTTCGATCGTGGCAGCCAGGATCGATGCCACGCCGTCCATTTCGCGAGCGATCAGCCTTCTCAATGCCAACGGTTCGTCGGTCATCCTCGGGAACGTGCAGATGATCCCCGTAGCGAACTCGCTCATCTATGTCGAGCCTGTCTACGTAGCGTCGACACGTAACGCCATTCCCGTGCTCGACGACGTCGTCGCCGTCTACGGCAATCAGATCCAGATGGAACCGACACTGGGCGCTGCGCTCAGCAAGGTGTTCGGAGCAGCAGTATCCACCTCACCGACGACCGGGACGAACACCACGTTGTCCCCGCAGATCCGAGCCTATCTGAACGATGCCCTTCAGGCGTTCAAGCAGTCTCAGATCGACTTGCAAGCCGGCAACCTCGGCGCATACCAGACAGACGTCAACCAGGCGAGCTCTGATCTGCAGGAGATCCAGGCGCTCACTGGAAGCTCGTCGTCGACCGGGACCACGCCCGGATCGTCGTCATCCCCTCCGTCCGCCTCACCGTCGGCGGCGTCAGGCACGCCCTCTTCGAGCACGTCTTCGGCTCGGGCGAAGTCCGCTTCGAGCACGACCTCGACGACCTCCGCCGCCTGAGGCTCCCGACCCGCGTCGGTCCCCATAGCCCATGCAGGACACCGATGCGGCACGAGCGACGACAGCCGACGTGGGAGAGGGACTGACCTGGTCCACCCGCCCCCTGGGCCAGTACCTCGAAGTCCAACCGGGTGCCGGACCGTTGTTGACGGTGCGGAGACCAGGGCACACCTTGGCTGGAGAGGTGTTACAATTGGGGTCGCGGCGCGGGGTGGAGCAGTCTGGTAGCTCGTCGGGCTCATAACCCGAAGGTCGCAGGT
>JBMFXC010000035.1:12478-26082 GCA_049964655.1 Acidimicrobiales bacterium | reverse complement strand
CTGGCGCCGTCCAGAAAGTGGGGCCCTGGCTCATTATCAGTGCTGCGCTCTAACCGACTGAGCTATAGCCCCGAGCAGCGGAGAGGCTACACCACGGCCCCCGGCCACCCCGAGCCCGACCACAGTCGTCCGGTCCAGACTCCGAGGCCCACCTGGCTCCGGAACCGGGTGGGTGCCTCCCTGCGTCACGCTCCTCCGAGCGAGTCACGTTCCTCCGGACGAGTCGGCCTCCATCCGGGCGACGGCGGCCACGGTGTCGCCGTCGTCGAGGTTCATGACCCGTACACCGGTTGCGTCCCGACCCTGTGAGGCGATCTCTCGCACGGAGGTCCTGATGACCACTCCACCCGAGGAGACGAGGATGATCTCGTCGTCGATCCCCACCATGAAGGCCGCCACCACGCGACCCCGTCTGGCCGTCAACCGGATGCCCCGCACGCCCTGACCTCCTCGAGCCTGGCGGTTGAAGCGTTCCAGCTTGGTGCGCTTGCCGTAGCCGGCATCGGTCACGACCAGGATGTCGGTGTCGTCGCTCGCCACGTCGCATGAGACGACCTCGTCGCCGTCCTTCAACCGGATGCCTCGCACGCCGGCGGCGTCGCGACCCATCGGTCGGACGTCCTCCTCCGAGAAGCGAATGGTCATCCCTGCGCTCGTGACCACGAGGAGGTCGTCGCGGCCGGACGTCTCCACGACCCGCACCAGCTCGTCACCGTCACGGAGGCTGATGGCGATGAACCCTTCTCGCCGCGACTTGTCGTACTCGCTGAACGCCGTCTTCTTGACCTGGCCCTGCTTGGTGGCGAAGACCAGGTAGTGGTCGGAGGGGAAGTCGCGCGTGCCGACGATGGCTTCGATGCGCTCGTTCGCGTCGAGCGGGAGGAGGTTGACGATCGCGGTACCCCGCGCTGTCCGCTCCTTCATCGGGATCTCGAGCGCCCGGAGCCGGAACACCCTGCCGCGGTTGGAGAACAGCAGCAGGTGGGCGTGGGCCGTCGTGTGGACGACGTCGTGGACGAGGTCCTCCTCCTTCAGGCGGGCCCCTTGCACGCCTCTCCCGCCCCGGCCCTGGGTACGAAAGGCGTCGGCCGACACCGCCTTCACGTAGCCGGCCCGGCTCATGGTGACGACGAGCTCTTCGTCCTCGACGAGGTCCTCGACGTTCATGTCGCCAGGGTCGTGGGTGATCTCCGTCCGCCGCTCCTCGGCGTAGGTGTCCCTGATCGTCCCGAGCTCGGTGGCGATCACCTGACGGAGCTTGGCCGGGTCGGCCAGGATGGTCTCGAGCTCGGCGATCTCCTCGCGCAGTCGAGCCAGCTCGTCTTCGAGCTCGGTGCGACCCAGGCGAGTCAGTCGACCAAGGGTGAGGTCGAGGATGTGGGTGGCCTGCACCTCGCTGAACGAGAAGGGCTCGGCCATGAGGGCCTCGCGGGCGGCCGGACGGTCCTCGGACGCACGGATCGTCTCGATGACGGCGTCCAGCATGTCGATCGCCCGGAGGTAGCCCTCGACCACGTGAGCCCGCTCACGGGCTTTGTCGAGGAGGAACTGCGACCGTCGAGTGACCACCTCGACCTGGTGGGCCACGTAGTGGGTGAGCAGCTGGGCCAGGTTGAGGGTGCGAGGCACCCCGTCCACCAGCGCCACGGTGTTGACGGGGAAAGACGTCTGGAGCGGGGTCTGCTTGAAGAGGTTGTTCAGGACGACATTGGCGTTGGCGTCGCGCTTGACCCGGACGACGAGGCGCGTCTTCCCCCCTGCCGAGTCGTCCTGCAGCGCGGCGATGCCATCGAGGTCGCCGGCGCGCACCAGGTCCTCGATCTTCTTCGCCACCGTGGCCACCGAGGTCTGGTAGGGCATCTCGGTCACGACGATGGTCGTCTCGCCGGCTCGCCCCTCGACGATCTCGGCACGGGCTCGCAGCCGGATCGACCCGCGGCCCGTCCGGAAGGCGTCGAGGATGCCCTGACGGCCGAGGATGAGCGCCCCGGTCGGGAAGTCCGGACCCTTCACGAACGCCATGAGGTCGTCGGACGTGGCGTCGGGGTGCTCGAGGAGGTGGATGGTCGCGTCGATGACCTCACCGAGGTTGTGGGGTGGGATGTTGGTGGCCATCCCGACGGCAATGCCTTGCGAACCGTTCACCAGCAGGTTGGGGAAGCGGGCCGGTAGGACGGTCGGCTCTTCGGAGGTGGCGTCGTAGTTGGCCGTGAAGTCGACGGTGTTCTGGTCGATGCCGGCCATCAGCTCGAGGGCGAGCGGGGCCAAGCGCGACTCGGTGTAGCGCATGGCTGCCGGCCCCTCGTCCGGTCCGGTCCCACCGAAGTTGCCGTGCCCGTCGATGAGCGGGTGTCGCATCGAGAAGTCCTGCACCATGCGGGCCAAGGCGTCGTAGATAGCGGTGTCGCCGTGGGGGTGGTACGAGCCCATGACGTCGCCGACGACCTTGGCGCACTTGGTGTGGGGGCGGTCGGGAAGCAACCGCTGGTCGTACATCGAGTAGAGGATCCGGCGGTGGACCGGCTTCAGGCCGTCACGGACGTCGGGGAGCGCCCGCGACACGATGACCGACATGGAGTACTCGAGGAACGAGCGCTCCATCTCCTCTTGGATCTCGATGGGCTCGACGAGCCCCGAGACGGGCTCCTCTCCTTCGGGCCCTCCCGGACCGTTGTTCCCTCTGGGCATGTGGTGTCCCTGTCCTCGCGACGGTTCGGGGCCCCCCGCCCGGCGTTCCGCTCGTGGTCCCTCAGATGTCGAGGAAGCGCACGTCCTTGGCGTTGGTCTGGATGAAGTGGCGGCGCAGGTCGACGTCGTCGCCCATCAGCACCGAGCAGACCTCGTCGGCGAGTGCCGCCTGCTCGACGTTGATCTGGAGTAACGACCGCCTGCCGGGGTCCATGGTGGTGTCTCGCAGCTCGGCGAAGTCCATCTCGCCGAGGCCCTTCAGGCGCTGGAACTCGGCCTTGTGGTTGGGGTGCTCGGCCAAGAACGCGGCTCGCGCCGTGTCGTCCTTCAAGTAGACCTTCTCCTTGCCCACCAGCGTCGAGTACAGCGGGGGCTGGGCTACGTAGACGAAGCCGCCTTCGACGAGCGGCTTCATCTGGCGGAAGAAGAAGGTGAGCAACAGGGTGCGGATGTGGGAGCCGTCCACGTCGGCGTCAGCCAGGATGATCACCTTGTGGTAGCGGATCTTCGTGACGTCGAAGTCGTCGGCGAGCCCGGCCCCGATGGCCGAGATCAGCGCCTGGATCTCGTTGTTCTTGAGCATCTTGTCGATGCGGGCGCGCTCGACGTTCAGGATCTTTCCCCGGATCGGCAGGATGGCCTGGACGCGGGGGTCGCGGGCATCCTTGGCCGAGCCGCCGGCCGAGTTCCCCTCCACGATGAACAGCTCGCTCTCGCGCGGGTCGCGTGAGGAGCAGTCGACCAGCTTGCCGGGCAGCCCGGCGCCGTCGAGCGCGGATTTGCGCCGAGTGAGCTCACGGGCCGAGCGGGCAGCCACTCGGGCTCGGGCGGCCAGGATCGCCTTCTGGACGACCTGGTTCGCTTCGCGTGGGTTCTCCTCGAACCACTCGGCGAGCTTCTCGTTGGTCGCCCGTTCGACGAGCGAACGCACCGGAACGTTGCCGAGCTTGGCCTTGGTCTGCCCTTCGAACTGGGGATCTTGCAGGCGGACCGAGATGATGGCCGTCAGTCCCTCACGGATGTCCTCTCCGAGGAGGTTGTCGTCCTTCTCCTTCAGCGTCCCTTTGGCCCGCGCGTACTTGTTGACGACGTTGGTGAGGGCTTTCTTGAAGCCCTCCTCGTGCATCCCACCGTCGACCGTGGAGATGCCGTTGGCGAACGAGTGGATGCTCTCGTAGAAGCCGGTGTTCCACTGGAGGGCAACCTCGACCTCCATGGTCTCCTCACGCTGGTCGTACGAGCTGACTTTGCGGAAGAGCGCCTCCTTCGAGGCGTTCAGGTGCCGCACGAAGTCGATGATCCCGTCCTTGTAGCGGAAGGTCTGTGGCTCGTTGGCGCCGGGCCGTTCGTCGGTGAAGCGGATCTCGAGGCCTTTGTTCAAGAAGGCCATGATCTGGAGGCGCTCGACGACCGTCTGGGCCCGGAACTCGATCTCTTCGAAGATCGTCGGGTCGGGCCAGAACGACACCGTCGTCCCGGTCCGGCCGCGGGGCGCGGGACCGACGACCGTCAGGGGACCCACCGGTTGGCCGCCGTCGCGGAACTCCATACGGTGGTGGTTGCCGTCGCGGTCGATCTCGAGGACGACGCGGGTGGAGAGCGCGTTCACCACGGACACGCCGACGCCGTGGAGCCCTCCGGAGACCTTGTAGCCGCCCCCTTCACCGAACTTCCCACCGGCATGCAGCACGGTCAGCACCACTTCGGCAGCGCTCCGGTCGGGGTACTTGGGGTGGACGTCGGTCGGGATCCCCCGACCGTTGTCGGCGACGCGGACCCCGCCGTCGGCCAACAAGGTCACGTCGATGCGATCGCAGTAGCCGGCCATGGCCTCGTCGACTGCGTTGTCGACGACCTCCCACACCAGGTGGTGGAGCCCGCTTGGACCAGTGGAGCCGATGTACATGCCCGGGCGCTTGCGGACCGGCTCGAGTCCCTCGAGGACGGTGATGCTACCGGCGTCGTAGCTCGCCTGCTCCCTCTCTTGGCTGGTCAGCGCCACGGGCGCGCCCTTTCTGCGTCGTTGGATGCAGGGACCCGGACGGCACTACACAGGGCTTCTTCGCACCGTCGGAGCGGTGCTCCGGCCCCGGTGACGAAGAGCTTCGACCGTTCGGCTCCGATGACCCAGTGTACCGCGGCGACTGATTGGGCCGATGGCTCGGTTGCGACGTCACCGTCGGATCCGGACCACCAGTGCGGTTGGCACCTCTTCGCCGATGGCGCGGCGCAGTCGGGCCGCCACCTCGTCTCCGAGCAGACGTGCTTGGGTCGCCCATGCCGGGTCGTCGGCCACCACCACCAACGCGGTGCCCTCCAGACGGGCGGGTCGGACGCGATCGGCCAACGCGGGACCGACCACTTCGGGCCAAGCGGCCACCAGTGGCCCGATGGCTGCTCCTCCCCCACCGAGCCGGGCCCCGATCCGTCCGAGGGCGCTGCCCAACCGAACGGGCTCGTTGGCGCGTCCCTCGGGTACCCAGGTCGAGTGCCGGCGGGTCACGCCGCCGCTCCTTGACCGAGGACAATGGTGGCGGCAACGGGGACGGTCGGTGGAGGCGGAACCGCGGTGGTGAGCAACGTCTGGCCCGGTGGGACGCTGGCCAGCAACGAAGCAGCCCGATGGTGGTCGAGCTCGGAGAACACGTCGTCGAGGAGGAGCACGGGCGGGGTGGCCAGGCGGTAGGTGGCCAGACGGTGGGTGGCCAGGCGCAAGGCCAGGGCGAGCGTCCGTTGCTCACCCTGGGACGCATGGGTTCTCGCCGCCAGGCCGTCGAGGGTGAGCTCAACGTCGTCGCGGTGGGGACCGACGAGTGTCGTCCCCCGGACCAGGTCGTCCGCTCGACCGGCGGCGAGCGCGTCTTCGAGCGAGCCGTTCCACGAGCGTCGGTAGGTGAGACCGACGGCGGCCCGTGACCCGGTGAGCTGGGCCACGGTCTCGGTGGCCTCGGGGGCGAGTGCAGACAAGACCCGCTCCCGGGCCTCCGATAGGGCACTTCCTGCGGCGGCGAGGCGTTGGTCCCAGACGTCGAGCGTCGTGGCGAGGTCGCCGTTCAGGTGGCCGCGCGACCGTTTGAGCAACGCGGCCCGTTGGCGAAGCACGCGTTCGACGGTCTCGATGTGGACTGCCTCGAGGGGGGCCACGAGCGCCACCGCGTCGTCGAGGAAACGACGTCGAGCGGCGGGACCACCTCGGACCACCTCGGTGTCCTCGGGCGTGAACACGGTCGCCTGGACGCCGTCGTCGAGATCGGACCGGCGTCGGACCGGCTGTCCGTTCACCAACATCCGGGATCGTGTGCTCAGCGATACCTCGGCGTCGACCGACACGGAGCGCTCGCCGGCCACCGCGACACCTCTCACCACGGCGGCGGTCGCCCCGACCCGGACGAGTGACTCACGTGGAACACCGCGGAAGGACTGTTGGGTCGCCAGGTAGGCGATGGCTTCGAGCACGCTGGTCTTCCCTGTCCCGTTGGGACCGGTCACCACCGTCACGCCCTCTGGGTCAGGTTCGAACGACAGCTCCCGGAGGCACCGGAAGTCCGTCAGGGTGAGCGAGCGGAGGTACACCGCCCGCCACTCAGGAGACCCGGACAGGCATGAGCAGGTACTGGAAGTGCGCTTCTTCTGCCGCACGCACCGTCGCTGGCTTGCTGGCGTCGGTGGTGAGCACCACGACCTCGTCGCCGGGCACCGCTTCGACGCCGTCGATGAGGTACGCGGGGTTGAAGGCCACCGTCAGGTCCGAGCCGTCGAAGTCGGCGTCGACGGTCTCGCTGGCATCTCCGATCTCCTGGGAGACGACGGTGAGGTCGACACCGCCCTGCCGCATCGACAGGCGAACTGGGGTCGTGTTGTCACGCACGAGCAACCGGACTCGCCGCAACGCGTCGAGGAGGCTGTCCTTGCCCACGTGCAGGCGGTTCGGATAGGTGGGTGGGATGAGCTGGTTGTACTCGGGGTACGTCCCGTCGAGCAGCCGAGTGGTGATCCGCACCGGCCCGGCGGTGAAGGTCAGGTCGTGATCACCGAACGACACACCGATGCCCGAGGTCCCCTCACGGGCAGGGGAACCGTCGACGTCCCCCTCGGGTGTCACGCGTTCTTGTCGTTCCACCAGTTGGGTGATGCCGGGGACTCGTTGCAGCTCGGCCAAGGCTCGTGCTGGCACCAGGAGATGAGCGGCACCGAGGACGGGGTTGCTGGTCGGGAGATCACAGAAGGCCAGTCGGTACGAATCGGTGGCCACCAGGCGGATCCCCTCACCTTCCGAGGTGATGAGCACTCCGGTGAGCAAGGGGCGGGCATCGTCGGTCGAGGCGGCGCGTACCACCTGTCGGATGGCGTCGAGGAGCGCGTGCGCAGGGAGCGACGTCGACGGCTGAGACGGTTCGTCTATGGGGGGGAACTCGTCGAGGGGGAACGTCCGGAGGTTGAAGTGCGACCGAGAGGCGGTCACTTCGACGAGGTCGTCCTCGCTCTCGATGGTGACCGCCCCGGGCTCGAGCGACCGGACCACGTCGACGAGAAGTCGAGCGGGGGCGACGACGGCGCCGTCGTTGATGCCGACCACCTCGGTGTCGGCGGCGATGGTGAGGTCGCGGTCGGTTCCCGTCGCAGTGAGCGCGTTGCCGACCACCGAGACGTGGATGCCACCGAGCGCCATGGTCGTACCCCCACGACTGCTCGCTGCTCGTCCAGCTGTGGTCAAGGTCTCGACCAACGAGTCACGTTCGCAACGGAACTTCACTCCAAGGTCCTTTCATCGAGTTGCTCTTCTGTTCTGTTCTGAATTGAGAGAGCAACGGTAGTAAGGGGTGTGGATTGGGGACAACAGGGAAACGTCCCAGGTAGAGGACGATCCCGCCGTCCACAGTCCGTCCACGGTTCCCCCAGGTGATCATGCCGCGAAGACGCGGTCGAAACCGACCTCTGGAGAACACGCCACTCGGACACACCGTAGACACAGGGAGGTCACACGGTGTCCACAGGTCATCCACATCCCCCGATGCCTTCAGCGCCGGGTTGTGGGTCCGGGGGGTCGGTGGGGGGGCAGGGCGCCTGGCTGGAGCTCCAAGGAGTGGCGCCACGGTCAGGACGAACCATTCTTGATGAGGAGGATGAGCTCGGTGACCTGGTCGTAGATCTGGCGGCGCTCCTTCATGAGGTTGGAGATCTTCTCGACGGCGTGGATGACCGTCGAGTGGTCGCGGTTGCCGAACTCGCGGGCGATGGCTGGATAGCTGAAGTCGGTGAGCTCCCGAAAGACGTACATGCTGATCTGTCGGGCGATGACCAGCGGGCGGCGACGGTTGGGCCCACAGAGCTCGTCGATGGTGAAGCCGAACATCTGTGAGGTTGCCTCGAGGATGATCTGGGGTGTGATCCGGCGGGGCTGGTCGGCCGAGAGGATGTCGGAGAGCACGTGCTCGGCGAGCTCACGCCCGAGCACCTGGCGGTTCAGGCTGGCGTAGGCCGTCACCCGGATCAGAGCTCCTTCGAGCTCACGGATGTTCTCGGTGACGTGGGTCGCGATCAGCTCGAGGACGTCGTCGGGGACGGAGAATCGCTCACGTTCGGCCTTGGTCTTCAAGATGGCCAGGCGGGTCTCGAGCTCGGGAGGTTGCACTTCGGTGATGAGACCGGAGAGGAACCGGCTCCGGAGGCGGTCCTCGAGGGTAGCCATCGACTTGGGTGGTCGGTCCGAGGTGAGGACGATCTGCTTGGCGGCACCGTAGAGGGAGTTGAAGGTGTGGAAGAACTCTTCTTGGAGAGACTCCTTGCCTTCCATGAACTGCACGTCGTCGATGAGGAGGACGTCACACTCGCGGTAGCGACGTTTGAACGCGGTGGTGGTGTTGGTCCGGATGGCGTCGACGAACTCGTTCATGAACGTCTCGGTCGAGACGTAGCGAACGTGGTTGCTGGTGAAGTTCTCCTCGACGTAGTTGCCGATGGCGTGGAGGAGATGGGTCTTGCCCAGTCCCGCGTCGCCGTAGATGAACAGGGGGTTGTAGGAACGAGCTGGGGATTCGGCCACCGAGAGCGCCGCAGCGTGGGCGAAGCGGTTGGACGAGGCGATGACGAAGGTCTCGAAGGTGTAGCGGCTGTCGAGAGCCGACCGGGCGGCACCGGTGGTGCCTTGGGCGGCCCGGGACGACGGGGTGGACACGGTGGCCGTCGTCGTGACAGCAGGAGGTTCCGCTGGCGGCTCGACGGCGGGATGGTGGTGGGTCAGCTCGACGGGGAGCACGTCGAGACGGACGGCGATCGGGTGCCCGACGGTGGCGGTGACCGTGTCCTCGATGAGCCCGAGGAAGCGCGATTCGATGCGCTCGCGCACCAGCGAGTTCGGGACACCGAGGACGAGCTCCGTCTCACCGAAGGACTGCAGTGTGAGACCCGACAGGTACGCCTGCCAGCTCGACTCGGAGACCTGGTCACGCAAGGCGTCCGTGCACAGCTTCCACAACCCGTCGATGTCGATCACGTGGGCCTCCGCCCCTGGTCTGTTCCGTTCCTCCACAGGATCGTCCACAGCTGTGGACGATCCCTGGAGCCGATCGGGTCTAGCGCTGGACACGATCACCCACCAACCTGCTTCGTGGTGGTCCGAGGCTCGGTCGTCGGCGAGCACATGCGCCTGGGTCCTTCCGTGTGGCGACCGGCGAGCTCCGGCCAGGGAAACGCTACGCCCGACCGCGTTCAGATCTCGAACGGTACACCTCGCCCGGTGGGTGGCGCCGTGGGCGGGCACGGGACGAGTGGGCCGACTAGGTGGCAGTGAGCGATCGCGCCTAACATGGCCCCTCGCGCTGCCGCGAGGCGGCCGTCGCGTCGCGCAGGACAGGCGGGACGGTCCGGAACGCCTGGTGGCGCAAGCAGGTCCCGTCGTGTGCCGGAGGTGGCGTCGGCGGCTGAGGAAGGAAGCGAGAACGGTGAAGCGGACCTACCAGCCCAACGTGCGCAAGCGTGCCAAGACGCACGGCTTCCGCAAGCGGATGTCGACGAAGGCGGGTCGGGCCGTCATCCGGGCTCGTCGTCTGAAGGGTCGCCAGCGGCTCTCGGCATGAGCGACGCGTGGTCGCGTCGGGAAATCGCCCCACGGGGCCGGTGACGTCGCGGCGGACGTTCGAGGCGCTCCGCCGTACGAGACGGCGAGGAAGGTCAGGTCCGGTGACGGTTCGGTACGTGGAGCACGAGGGCGGAGCACCAGGGGTCTTCGTGTCGTACGCGGTGGGGCGTTCGGTGGGTGGAGCGGTGGAGCGCAACCGCGTCCGCCGGCGTCTGCGCTCGGCCGTCGCCAGCGGCGACGTGCACTTTCGGCCCGGATCGTACCTGTTCAGCGCCTCGCCGGAAGCAGCACACCAGCCGTTCGACGCCTTGCGTCGCTCGGTCGAGCGGGCGGTGGGACGAGCTCTCGAGGTGCCGGACGAACGCTCGTCACGAGGTCCCAGACCGTGAGCAGCCAGACCGTGAGCAACGAGGCGGTGAGCACAGCCATGGGCGAGGTTGCCGGCGCCAGCGAGGGACGCGAGCGGCCGCGCCGCGGAGCGGCCGGCGCAGCCCTCTGGGCGATCCACGTGTACCAGCTCGCCCGCCATGGGCGCCCGACCAGCTGCCGGTTCCTCCCGACGTGCTCGAGCTACGCGATCGAGGCGATCGAGCGCCATGGCCTGCGGAGAGGCGGCTGGTTGGCCCTGCGCCGTATTGCCCGGTGCCACCCATGGGGTGGTCACGGAATCGACCCTGTACCTGATCGGAGCGTGCGGTGAGCTCGCTGACTCGCGACATCGGCCGGATCTTTCAGCCCTTCCTCAAGTTTGTCGCCGACGTACTGGCGTTCTTCTACTCGCTGGTTCCCAACTACCCCGTGGACGTGGCGCTGCTGACCCTCGTCATCATGGCTGTCCTCACACCGCTCACGGTCAAAGGGACCAAGAACATGGCAGCCATGCAGGCGCTTGGCCCCGAAATGAAGAAGTTGCAGCAGAAGTACAAGGGCGCCGAGAACCGCGTACAGCTCAACGAAGAGATGATGAAGTTGTACCGGGAGCACAACGTGAACCCGGCGTCCGGATGTCTCCCGATGCTATTGCAGATGCCGGCGTTCCTTGTTCTCTACGAGGTCGTACGGGGGATCACGAACACCGTGACGATCACCCATGAGCGGGTCAATGGTCAGCTCGTGCAGATCCCGAAGAAGGTGATCGCAGCTCCCCGGTACGTCAGCCCGACCTCGAAGATGTACAAGGACATCATCGCAGCTCACGGTCGTCTGAGCGCGTTTGGAATGGACTGGGCGAAGACGCTGTTTGGTCACCACAGCTCGTTGTTCATGGCGATTCCATACTTGGTTCTGGTGCTGGCATCGGTTGGTCTCCAGTACCTACAGATGTCTCGGATGAATTCGAGGAACCCCCAAGCAGCTCAGGCGAACCCGCAAGCGGCCGCTCTTCAGAAGTACATGCCACTGATCTTCGGGTTCATCTATATCAATATTGCCGCGATCATCAACGTCTATTTTGTGTTCTCGAGCGCGGTCCGGATCATCACGCAAGAGATCCTGTACCGACGTGGGGTGATCCCCGGGGGCGCGGCGAGCACTGCTGTCGCCACGACGGCGGCCGTCGTACCCGGTACGACCCAGGGTGGGAAGAGGCGGGCACCGGCCAAAGCAACACCGGCACCAGCCAACACGAAACCAGCTTCGGAGAAGGCACGTCCCGCAGGAGCTGGGGGTCGAGACGCAGGACGAGCAGGGTCGGGGAAGCAAGCCACTGGACGGTCGGCAGGCGACGAGGCGAGCCGCGGTCGGACCGGGGCGAAGAGGGGCACCGGTGGACACAGCGGGGCACCGGGCCAGACGGCGCCCGGTCGGCGCCCGACGCAAGGCGGCAAGGCAACAAACCCGTCGTCTTCGGGCGCCGTGGCCAATGGGGAGGACCGGGGAAGCATGGCGGAAGCGAGTGGGACCTCACCGCAGCCGGCGGGAACGACGCACCCGCGGTCCAAGGACAAACGAGCACGAAGGGCGAGATGACGAGTGGAGTGGGTCGAAGCGAGTGGACGCTCCCTAGCGGAGGCGAAGGAGGCGGTGCTGGACGTGCTGGGGGTGGCCGAGGACGACGCGGAGTTCGTGGTGCTGAGCGAGCCAAAGCCAGGGCTGTTCGGTCGCATGCGTGGCGTCGCTCGGGTACAGGGTCGGGTCCGTCCGACCGCTCCCCCTCCAAAGCGGGGTGCACGTCAGCGCCGAGGTCGTAGTGGTGCGCGTCAACGAGGCGGCGAGCGGCGACCGGGTGGGGGGGGTAGTGACGGACAGCGTGCACGGGAGCGGACGCCAGGTGACACGCCGAGAGGGTCGGAAGCTGGAACTGCGGGGGGCGACACCACGGTTGGGACACCCTCGTCGAGTGGAGCTTCGAGGAGTGGTCGGTCTCGATCGGCGGGTAGCCGATCGGGCGGCCAACGGTCGGGTCGCCCGCCAGTGCCGTCGGGTGAGGAGCGGTCGGCCGTAATCGACGGTGTCGTTGACGATGGAGGACCACGGAAGGGTGGAGAGATGACAGAAGCATCGTTGACCCTCGAGGAACAGGGTGAGGCAGCCAGAACGTTCTTGTCGGGTCTGTTCGACGCCTTCGGCTACGAAGCGACCTTCGACGTCCAACAGCGCGACGCCGAGACGGTCGAAGTCCGGGCCCACGGCGAGAACCTCGGGCTGTTGGTTGGCCCACGGGGAGCCACACTGGCGGCCGTGCAGGATCTCACCCGCACCTTCGTGCAGCGGCAGTCTGAGGCCCGGACCGATCGTGTGTTGGTGGACATCGCCGGGTACCGCGAGAAGCGGACGGCGGCACTCCAGCGGTTCACCGCCGGCATCGTGGAAGAAGTGGTTGCCTCCGGTGAGGAGCGAGCCCTCGAGCCGATGGGTGCGGCCGACCGAAAAGTGGTCCACGATACGGTCAACAGCCTCTCTGGGGCGCGGACGCGTTCCGAGGGCGTCGAGCCCCGCCGGTACATCGTCATCGAACCGGTGCGCTGACCTGGGTGGTGGCCGGCTCCCCTGGTGTGACGGGTGTCGTCGCCAGCATCCCCGGCTGGCAGGCCTCAGAGGAGCTGCATGCCACTTTGATGGCGAGCCGGCACGCCGGTTTCATCGGAGAGGCGTCGCTTGACGACCATCTGGCCCATGCTGCCGGGTTCGCCGCTGTCGTCGAGCACCTGACGGGAGGACCCCCAGGACTCGTTGCCGACCTGGGCTCGGGTGGCGGACTGCCGGCGTTGGTGTTGGCCGAGTGGTGGCTGACCACCCAGTTCGTCTTGATCGAATCCCAACAGCGACGGGCCGAGTTTCTCCACGAGGTCGTCCAAGCGAGGGAATGGACCGATCGGGTGACCGTCCTGCAGCGACGGGCCGAGGAGGTCGGACGGGATGACCGGTGGCGAGAGACGTTCGACGTGGTCACCGCTCGGTCATTCGGCCGGCCTGGTGTGACGGCCGAGTGTGCCGCACCGCTGCTTCGAAGCAACGGGTTGTTGGTGGTCTCGGAGCCACCTTCTGAAGGGGACCAGGCACGATGGCCAACGGAACAGTGCGCTGAACTGGGCCTCGAGCCACGGGGGGCGTTCCGGGTGGCCGACCGGTTTGGGTACGAGGTGCTCGAGCAGACGATGATGTGCCCGGAGCGGTACCCAAGGCGGACGGGCGTACCAGCCAAACGCCCGCTGTTCTGAACTACCACCGACAGCTCGACCGGACGCGCCGCACCGGCTGGTCACGGTTGGGAGCGGAGCGCCGACTCAGTACTGAACTGGCCGCAGGTGTGGTTTCACGTGGAACGTCGAAGCATGGTGCTTGGCCGTGCCGAACCGGTGGAGCCGTGCCGAACCGGTGGAACGGACCTTCGGGCGGT
>JBMFXC010000035.1:0-12378 GCA_049964655.1 Acidimicrobiales bacterium | reverse complement strand
GCCGTGCCGAACCGGTGGAGCCGTGCCGAACCGGTGGAACGGACCTTCGGGCGGTGCGCCCAAACCGGCTCCGGATTCGACTGAGGAGCAAACGGCCGGCGCCCTGCCTCGCCGGTCGAGGAGCGAGTGGAGTGCAGGGGTGGGAGGGTCAGCAGCCTGCGCTACGGTGGAGAGGAGCACGAGTACCGTCCTGCCAGACCAGGGAACTTCTGGTAGGACGTCGAGCTGCACGGTGAGCCGGTGGTGGCGAAAAGCAGCAGTGGCACCCATCCACCCCGCACCCTCCTGTTTCACGTGAAACTGCGCCCACGGAGTGCTTGACCGGCGTCGCCGTGCCAGTAAGGATGAGCCCGTTCCCGCACTCGAAGGAGTTGTGCATGCGCGGTCGCCGGAAGGGACACGCAGACGTCCACGGTTCGCCATCGATCGGCACTGACGGTGCAACTGGTACGGCTGGCATGGACGTGCCGGAACGCACGGATGGTAGCGGTTCGTCAACTGTCTCCGTTCCGGGAGCTCGGGGTGCCTCACGGGAGCCGACAGAAGAGGGACGGGGTAACCAGGTGACCAGCGATCCTGAACGGACCCACCAGCAGGACGTGGTGGTCGAGGTGTCTGACCGATCCGAGGGAAGTTCGGGGAGTGACGGGATCCCCCCGGCGCTGGCAGTGGGTGGACGGCCGCCCGAAGGATCGGTGCCGGCGTTGGCAACGGATGGACACCACGGTGGCGTCGGAGAACCGGTGACGACGGCTGAGGCGAGCGAGGACCGAGCACCGTCGGCGACTGCTACCCGTCCGGACGAAGAGGCCCAGTCAACAGCGACGCCGCGACCACTCCCCCGCATCCTTGCTGTGGCCAACCAGAAAGGTGGGGTCGGGAAGACGACCACGTCGGTCAACCTGGGCGCGGCACTGGCCGAACTGGGGTACCGGGTCCTGGTGATCGACCTTGACCCGCAGGGCAACGCCACGACTGGGCTCGGCATCGATGCCCGGAATTTCGAGTTGTCGATGTACGACGTCATCATGCGCGACAGCTCCCTCGAAGACTGCATCGAACCGACCAGCCTCAAGAACTTGTTCGTCGCACCGGCGACCATCGATCTTGCCGGTGCGGAGATCGAACTGGTTCCCGCCTTCAGTCGCGAGCTCAAGCTCCGGCGAGCGCTCGAACCAGTGATCGACGACTTCGAGTACGTCCTCATCGACTGTCCACCGTCACTCGGGCTGATCACCGTCAACGCCCTGGCCGCTGCCCACGAAGTGCTCGTACCGATCCAGTGCGAGTACTACGCCCTCGAGGGCCTGAGCCAGCTGACGCGCAACGTGCACTTGGTGGCATCGAACCTCAACCCCAGGTTGGAAGTGTCGACGATCGTGCTGACCATGTACGACGCGCGCACGAAATTGGCTGACCAGGTGGCGGCCGAAGTGCGTCAGCACTTCGGTGACAAGGTCTGCCGGAACGTGATCCCGAGAAGCGTCCGTTTGTCCGAGGCCCCGTCGTTCGGGCAACCGATCACAGCGTTCGACCCCACATCGCGGGGAGCGATTGCCTACCGGGAGTTGGCAAAGGAGGTCAGTGGTGGCACGCCGTAGTGGACTGGGACGAGGCCTTGGAGCACTCATCCCGACCGAGGCGATGGGAGAGCGGACCTCGGCGTTGCGGGAAGTCCCCATTGCCAGCATCTCCCCCAACCCCCTCCAGCCACGTTCTCACTTCGAGGAGGAGTCCCTCGCCTCCCTGGCGGCGTCGATCAAGGAGCTTGGGGTGCTCCAGCCGGTGCTGGTTCGACTTCCGGACCCCAGTCGTCCGGACGAGTACGAGCTCATCGCCGGTGAGCGCCGCTGGCGTGCGGCGCGGCGGGCTGGGCTCCAGACCATTCCTGTCCTTGTCCAGTCCAGTTCAGATGTGGACAGCCTCGAGCGAGCGTTGGTCGAGAACCTTCATCGAGAGGATCTGAACGCGCTGGAGGAAGCAGCGGCATACCAGCAACTCATCGAGGAGTTCGGGTACACCCACGAGCAGGTGGCAACCCGGGTCGGCAAGAGCCGAGCGACGGTCTCGAACACCCTCCGGCTCCTCCAGTTGCCGGCGACCGTACAACGCATGCTGGCCGACGGGCAGCTCACCGCCGGTCACGCCCGAGCCATCCTCGGCACACCGGATCGGTCCTACCAGGAAGCGTTGGCGAAGCAAGCCGTCGTCGACGACCTGTCGGTACGGGAGGTCGAGGAGCGAGTACGAGCCTGGGTGGCCCAGGGAGCAGACGCCGAGGGAGCAGAGGACGAGGGAGCGGCCGGGGGATCGGTTGGCGACGAGGCCGCCCGTGCCCTGGGGACCACAGGACGGGCACCTCGGCAGCTGCCGCCCCCAGGAATCCTCGAGCTCGAAGAACTGCTCTCGACCCACCTCAACACGCGTGTGACCGTCGACCTCTCCTCGCGGCGGGGTCGTGTGGTGGTCGAGTTCGCGACCCTCGAGGATCTCGAGAGGATCTACAGGCTGATGGTTGGTCCACAGGAGCTTGGCGCCCCAACCGAAGAGTAACCACGCTAAGTAGTAACGTCGGCGATATCCGACCTGAATAGCGATAAAGTCTCACGGAGCGTGGGATTTCCTCCCTCAACCGGCAGTAGACGTTCTTCCACAACCTGTGCATGAGGTTGTGGAAAGTGCTCAGGATCGACCTCGACTCGAGCGTGCGACCAGGTGCCGACAGGGCGACCGGCTACTCCCACGAGCTCCGTACCCAGGCGGCCAGGGCGTCGGCGATGGCCTGGGCGAGCAACGGGGCGTGCTCGACGACCACTGATGGGGGTCCCAGCTCGCAGATCACGGCGGGCATGCGGGTCTCGCGCAGCACCGGGAGGGACATGCCTTGGGCGCCGCCGTCGGAGATCGCCAGCGCGGTCGGGACCGTTGCCTGGATGAGCTCGGCCAGCCGGCGTCCGCCCGCCGAGGTGTAGCGGAAGCCGGCGTAGTAGGAGCTGGTGCACTGCTGGGTGCTGGGATCGAGCCGGAGGCAGAGGTACACCTCGGCGTCCGCCGCGTTGGCCTCGGCCGCCTGGCGGGACTCGTCGGGGTCGTGGAGGGCGATGACGTCGGCATGCTGGCGCACCAGGATCCGTTGGAGACCGGCGAGGGCCGCCCCGAGGCCTCCCTCTTCGCCGATGGCCAAACGTCGACCGCTGAGCGTACGGGGTGCCCGACGCAAAAGCTCGCGGTCGCGCACCGCGGAGACCAGCTCGGACGATCCGTGCCGGCTACCGAACCGCAGGAGCTCGGTGATGGTGGATCGGCCGGCGATGCCGTCGTCGGGCACGCCGACGTTCCGCTGGAATTCGGCCAGGGCTGCCAGGGTGAGGTCCCCGAAGATGCCGTCGACCCGTCCAGCGTCGAACCCGAGGGCGCTGAGCCGCTGCTGGAGCTCCGCGACGTCGTCGCCGCGTAGCATCGGCGTCCGCCGATAGAGCAGGCGGTCGCCGAGCGACCAGCCCGCTTCCACTAGGGCGGCCCACGTCTGTGGTCCGCACTCCCCGTCCACGCGGAGCCCGCGGCGGTGCTGGAAGGCCTCGATCGCCGTCCGCGTCCCGTCTCCGTACCACCCCGGCTCGTCGGGTGCAGTGGTGAACCCGAGGGCGCTGAGCCGGCGTTGGACATCCCACACCGCCGGCCCCGACGTCCCCGGGATGACGCGGACGTCGTCAGTCACGTCCCGTACCCACCCACCGGTCACCCAGGCCGCGCCGAGGCAGGCCCGGGATGCTCACAGGTGCGGGGCGAGCTCCTGGAGGAGATGGCTCTTTCCCTTGGCACCGACCAACCGGGCCACGGGCTCGCCTTCCTTGAAGAGGATGAGCGTGGGGATGCTCATGACCTCGAACCGGCGCGTGATGTCGAGGTTGTCGTCGATGTTGAGCTTCGCCACCTGTAACTTGCCCGCCTGCTCCTCGGCGATCTCCTCGAGGATGGGGGCGATCATCTTGCACGGGCCGCACCACTCCGCCCAGAAGTCCACCAAGACCGGGACATCGGACGCCTTGACATGCTCGTCAAAGCTAGCGTCGCTGAGGGTCGTGATCGTCTGGCTCATCGTCTGGCGCTCCTTTACCGCCCTGACGGCCTGTCGCCGTCCGGCTCCGAGTTCTCAACCCAGCCCAGCTGCCCACCATTCCCACTGGCGCTTGCTCGAGAGCACCAGCGCCCCCACGTCGGGCGGGGACCCCGGCTTCGCTGTGTAGCCGGCAGCGGGGGGTGTCACGCGGTCTCGTGGCCGGCTTCGAGCCATCGTTCGGCGTCGATGGCCGCCTGGCACCCGGACCCGGCCGCGGTGATGGCCTGGCGGTAGACGTCGTCCTGCACGTCGCCACAGGCGAAGACCCCTTCGACGCTCGTCCTCGTCCCGTCGAAGGTCCGCACGTAGCCGTTGTCACGCAGTTCCAGCTGGTCGGCGAAGACAGCGGTATTGGGGGCATGGCCGATGGCTACGAAGAGACCGCTCAACGGCAACGAGGACTCCTCGCCGGTCGCGACGTCGCGCACGGTCACCCCGGTGACGTTCGACTCACCTTCGACGTCGACCACCACGGCGTTCCATCGGAAGGAGATCTTCGGGTTGGCGAATGCCCGTTGCTGCATCACCTTGGACGCTCGCAGCTCGCCGCGTCGATGGATGATCGTCACCGAATCGGCGAACTTGGTCAAAAAGAGCGCTTCTTCGAGCGCGGAGTCACCTCCGCCTACCACTGCGATGTCCTTGCCCCGGAAGAAGAAGCCGTCGCAGGTGGCACAGGTGGAGACCCCGTAGCCGAGCAGCCGCGACTCGTTGGGCAGGCCGAGCATGATCGACTGGGCACCCGTTGCCACGATGACGGCGTCCGCCGTCACGTCGGGCTCGCCGCCATGGTCGCCGGCAACCCACAACCGGAACGGGCGTTCGGTGAAGTCGACCTTGGTCACCTTGGCGGTGCGAAGCTCGGCACCGAATCGCTGCGCCTGACCGCGGAAGGCGGCCATCAGCTCGGGGCCCATGACACCGTCGACGAAACCGGGGAAGTTCTCGACCTCGGTGGTGAGCATGAGCTGGCCGCCGGGCTGGTCGCTGGTGGAGGACGGCTCTCCTTCGATGACGAGGGGCTCGAGCTGTGCACGCGCGGTGTAGATGGCAGCGGTGAGGCCGGCCGGACCGGACCCGACGACGACCAGACGACGGTGCTCGCTCATCGCCGTGCCCCCACGGTGCGCCGAGGTGCCCGTCGTGACCACGCCACCAGACCGGTGGCCACGAAGACGGCCCCCACCAAGAAGTCGGATGCCCACACGCGTCCTGAGAAGGCGTACACGGTCAGGATCCTCACCAGCGCGACCGACACCAGCACGGTGAGCACGAGTGAGCCGGCTGCCGCCAGCACGCCGAACACGACGGCCCGGGCGACCAGGGTCACCGGCCGGACGGTGCGGTCGCGTACCAGCGCCACCACCGACTCGACCGCGTCGGCAGCCTTTGCCGCGAAGTCGGCAGAACCGGTGGCACTGCTGCTCGTCGTGCTCGGGGGGGCGGGTGGTGGGCCGGGAGGTGAAAAGGACGACCGGGGCTCACCGGGAGCACCGTGGAGAACGTCGTTCATGCCGCCAGGCTAGCCGGACCCTCCCGCCCCCGGTTCAGGCCCGGCGCAGCATGCAGACGCCGATGGTCCCTGGGCCGGTATGGGTTCCCACCACCGGGCCGAGGTCGACCACGGTAGGCGTGACGGGGACGGCTTCGCCCAGCATGGCGAGAAAGACGTCGAGGTCCTCGGCGGCCCCGTTGACCACGGCCAGTCGCTCGAGGTCACCTGTCGCATGCACCTTGTCGGCGAGGTACCGGAGCGAGCGAGCACGGGTCCGTTGCTTGGACTCCTCGTCGACGATGCCGTTGCGGACCTGGACGACCGGCTTGATGGAGAGCAGTGAGCCGAGGAGGGCCCGGGCGCTACCGATCCGCCCGCCCTTCTCGAGGTGCTCGAGCGTGTCGACGACGCCGAGGACGCTGGTGCGGGGGATGCACCTCTCGGCGCGGCGGACCACCGCGTCGAGATCCCCACCGGCAGCCGCTTCCTCGGCCGCTTCCAGCACGATCAGGCCCTCGCCCATGGTCACCATGCGCGAGTCGACGACGTGGACGGGCACCGGGCTTTGGCGGGCGGCCGCCTGGGCAGCCTGGTAGGTCGCCGACAGGTCCGAGGAGAGCGTGATGCACACCACCCCGTCGCAGCCGTCCTCGGCGGCCTGTTGGTAGACCGCGACGAAGGCACCAGGGGAGGGCGCTGCCGTCTCGGGGAGGGTCGGGCTGGCTTTGCAGCGGGCCCAGAAGTCGTCGGAGGACAACCGAGGCCAATCGGGGAGCTCGTTGGTGCCGAACCGGACGGTGATCGGGACGACGACCACGTTACTGGCCTGAGCCAGCTCGAAGGTCAGGTCGCTGGCGCTATCGGTGACCACCTGCACCCGGCTCATCCGGCCCCTCCTCGTTCGGTTGGTCGTCGACGGGGTGTCGGCGGTCTTCGCCCGTCCCCGGGCCGCCGAGTCTGTCACGGAACGGCCCGCCGGTTGGTCGCCGGGCCTGTGGGCGCTGGCCACTCCAGCGGACGCCGGACGTCGGGCTGCCGGAGCGCGGCGCCGGCGCCGAGGGGGCACCGTCGGACCCCGGGGGTTGTGGAGGTGCCCCCGGTCGTGGCTGCGAAGGCTGCGAAGGCTGCGAGGGCTGCGAGGGATGGTCGGTCCGGCCGGGCGGCCGGAGGACCACGGTGGGAGGGGTGACCGGTGACGGCCCGAGCCCCGAGCTCCCTTCGGGAGCGCCGCGCCGCGCCGCGCGTGCCCCCAGTGCTGCCACCACTCCCAGGTAGACACCGCCGCCGGCGACCCCCGCCAGGAGCACGCGCAGGACGAGCGACGTGTCGGAGCGGCCGCTCGTGACCCCCGAGGCGAGCGCCATGACGACCCCCATGCACACCGTGGCAGTGACCACGCGGCGCAAAGGGCGAGACACCGTCGTTCCGCCGAGCCCGTCGAGGCGTCGGTGCATGACCTCGAGGGCGGCGGCAGTGGCCACCGAGTACCCGACGGTGAGCGAGAGGGCGAGGCCGCGGACGCCGAGCGGTCCGACCAGCGCCAGGGCGGTAGCCACCGCCACGACGTTCTCGACGAGATAGAGGAAGAAGGCCGTACGGGTGTCTTGCATCGCCTGTAAAGCCCGGACCACGTAGAAGAACAGGCTGTAGCCGGGCAGACCCAGGGCGAAGAGCGCGAGGGTGGCCCCGGTCAAGCTGGCGGCGGCCGGGGTCTCCGCGCCGTGGGCGAGCAGGAGGTCGACGAGCGGGTGCGACAGCACGACCATCGCCACGGTCGCCGGGACGATGACGGCCAGCATCGCCCGGAGCCCCGAGGCGAAGCGGCGCCGGAAGGCGTCGAGGTCGCCGACCGCCCAACGTGCCGACAACCCGGGTGTCACCGCGCTCATCACCGAGATGGCTACGACACCGAAGGGGAGCTGGAAGAACGTGTAGGCGTAGGTGTAGGCGGACACGGCTCCCGGGGTCCGGATGCCGTCGGCCAGGGCGAGCACCAGCACCAGCACCAGCTGGTTGGCGACGACGAGAGCGAAGGTCCAGCTAGCCAGGCGCACCACCGTGCGCAGTGCCTCGTTGGCGGGGTCCCAGTGGAACCGGACGTGGAGCCCGGCCGCCCGCAGCGACGGGACCAGCGCCACCGCCTGGAGGAGGACGCCGGCCGTGGTACCGGCGCCCAACAGGACCAGGGCGCCTTGGTGCTGGGCGACGGTGGCCAGGGTGGGGTGGGGGACGATGGCGTGGAACCACAACAGGACGCCGATGGTCAGCACGTTGTTGACGATGGGCACGAACATCGGAGCGGCGAACCGTTCACGGGCGTTGAGCAGGGCAGTGAAGAGCGACAACAGGCCGTACCCGGCCAACTGGGGGACGAACCAGCGCAACAGGTCGGTGGCGACCCGCTGCTGGGAGCGGACGTCAGGGCTCGTGTTGGCGACCGTGTAGAGACGGACGATCTCGGGGGTGAGCACGAAGAAGGCAACGGTGGCCACCACGAGCAACAGGACGGTGGCGGTGGCCACCGCCGAGATGGCGCGCCACGCTTCGTCGGGGTCGCGTGTAGTGAGACGGTCGACGAAGATCGGCACGAACGTCGCGGCGAGCACGCCGCCGAGCACGATGTCGTGGATGATGTTGGGGGTGGTGTTGGCCAGGTTGTAGGCGTCGGCGAAGCCCGCTCCGCCCAGGGCGACGGTGACGGCCATCAGGCGCGCCACGCCGGTGAGGCGCGACAAGGCCGTGCCCACCGCCATCGAGGACGTCGCTCCGGCGATGCTGCCGGCGAAAGGACGTGTCAGGCCACTACCTCGGCGACCGGGAGTCCCGACCGCGGTGCCCGGGCCGCGCTGGCTGCTCACGTGGTCACCTCGTCGTCACGGGCCTGGCGCCGGGCGGCCCGCTTGTGCCTGCTGGTGCGGATCCACCAGCCGGCGAGCACGGCGATGGCCCCGAGGGTGAGCAGGATGCCGACCACCGAGGTGGCGGTGGAGCGGACGCTCAGGACGCCGTCGGTGAGCACCAGGCCGCCGGTCGGCGAGCGGACCTCGACGGCCACCTTGAACTCACCCGAGACGCGGGTCCTCACGTCTACGTAGACGACGTTGGTGGAGTGGTCGAGGTCGACCGGCTGGGAGAAGCGGGTCTGGCCGTTGGTGAAGATGAGCTTGTCACTGGAGAGCGTGAGCACGGCGGAGATCGGGTAGGTGGCCGCCGAGTCGATGGTGACCGGGATGCGTGCCTTGCGGGCGGTCAGGGTCAGGCTCTGGTCACCCGACACGGCGAGGGTGGCGAGCTGGGCGTCGAGCGCCCCGTTGGCCGCGGCGACCAGCTTGTCCTGCTCGTAGCCACGCAGGCCGCTTGCCTCACTCGAGAGCAGGAGGTCCGACAGGTGCTGTACCAGCCGTCCGGCCGACGGACCTGAGTTGGCAAGGGCCGAGGCGAACGAGGAGAGGCGCTGCCGGGCTTTGTGGATGGATGCTGCCGGGAGCGGTGGTCCACCGGGTCCCGTGGCGTCGAGCCGACACGACGGGCAGGGTTCGGGAGACGGGACGGCAGCCAGAAGTCCCGAGACGGTCACCGGGTCGACCACCGGGTCGCTGGCCAGGCCGCCGAGCAGGGAGTCGAGGAAGGTCCCGCGTGGCAACCAGCCCGGGGGTGGGAGGGCCACGACCCCCCGGGGCGTCACGTCGTTGGGGGCCTCGAAGTAGACCTGGGCGAGCTCGGCGAGGAGCTGGTGGGCGGCCAGGACCGGGTTGCCGGGGTCGCCGGCGAAGCGGCTGGTTAGGTCGGCATCGGCCGGCAGCACCGTGACGGGGCTGGCCCGACCGGTACTGACCGTGAACGCCGTCGTCGTCGATCCGGCGGGACGCGAGCGACTGGCCGCCGGGGCAACCACGTCGTTGCCCGGCACGACGACCTGCGTGTAGCCGACGGCAGCGAGCGCGTCGAGGGCACTGGAGTCGAGCGGGTCCGATCCCACGAACGTCGTCGACGCACCCAAGGAGGAAGTGGGTGCGAGGCCGGCGACAGCCTGGCGCCCGCTGGACACCTGGGCGCCGAGCTCGCCGGAGAGACCGGAGGAGACGAGGGAGGGGACGTCGAGGGGGGCATAGGTGGCCCCCGGCACTTCGTGGGAGGACGTGGCGAGCACTTGGCGGAGCGACGCGACGAGCGTGGGCGCGCCGTGGTCGAGCACCGCTTGGGCGGTCTGTCCGGTGAGCGCGACGGTAGTGGCTACCGAGGGGTGGTGCCCGAGAGCGGTGACCGCTCCCTTGATGGCGTCGACTTGGGAGGTCGACAGACGTGCGAGCGCGGCCAAGGGGTCCTGGCGCACGGCGCTGGTCGAAGCACCCGAGGCATGCTGGGCTACGGCGAGGGGGACGACGGTGGCGACACGCAGACGCTGGGTGCCGGTGGTCGTCCCGAGGTAGACGACGTCGGTCGTCAGCGTGCTGACCGTCGAGCCCGTGGTGGTGTCGACGAGCGAGAGCCGAAGGGGGTAGACGCCGTCGGGATAGGCCTGGCACCCGCTGGAGCGCAGCACGATGGTGAAGGGTGCGACGGGAGCCGCGTTCCCGGCAGGGGCGGTCGTGCTCGTCGGTACGCCCGGTGCCACGACCGGCAGGGCGAGTGCGATCGTGCCCGGCGAGCCCCCCGGTGCCGACGGGAGCGAGGACCACGGGAGCACCGAGGTGGACCGGGCGACTGGGGCGCTTGTCGGGCCCTGGTTGGTGAGCGCCTGGTCGAAGGCGGAGACGCTGGAGAGGCATCCGTAGACGGCGAGGGTGAGGCCCAGCGACGACGAGGGTGGAGCGGAGGCGCCCAGGCGGAGCTCGAGCGAGAAGGTCTGGCCCGGTCCCACCCAGGTGGACTGGGACACGAGCGTGAGGGAGGGCCCCGAAGGAGCGCGCACCAGCACCGGGGGAGCCGACGTCGCGGTCGGGGACGTCGCAGCCGGCAGAGCTGCTGTGCTTGGTGTTGTCGCCGCGGTCGCCGCGGTCGCCGCCGATGCGCCGACGACCGGGCCGGCTGCGAGTAGCGCGACCAGTGCCAGGGGCCCCAGGAGCGCCGCGCCCTGCGTCCACCACCAGGGGTTGCGGCCACGCCGAGGGTGCTCGGGGCGACGACGAGGGTCCGATCGCCGCGCCACTGCGCCTGGGGAAAGGGCGTCGCGCCCCCCAGCGCTGCCTCGGTGCCGGTCCACTTCGCCGGCAGCCTACGCCAGGCGCACTACCCTCGGCACCGTGCTGCCCGAGCGCGTGCGACCGCTGGTGGATGCCACGACCGAGCTCTCCGAGCGCTTCGAGGCGGCAGGGTACGCGCTCTACCTCGTCGGCGGCTCGGTGCGTGATGCCATCGTGGCCGGTAGCTTGCCTGATCGGACCGGGAGCGGCGGTCTTGACGACGACCTCGACTTCACCACGAACGCACGGCCCGACGAGATCGAACGCCTGGTGAGCGGCTGGGCCGACGCGGTCTGGACGCAGGGAAAGCGCTTCGGCACCATCGCGCTCCTGCATGCAGGCCGGCGCTACGAGATCACCACCCACCGGGCCGAGGCGTACGAACCGACGTCGCGCAAGCCGGACGTGGCCTTCGGTGACCGTGTCGAGGACGACCTTGTCCGACGGGACTTCACGGTGAACGCCATGGCGCTCCGCCTGCCCGACCTCGAACTGATCGACCCGTACGGAGGGCTCGCCGACCTGGCTGCCCACCGTCTGGCCACGCCGCTCGATCCAACGGTGGCCTTCGACGACGACCCGCTGCGGATGTTGCGGGCAGCCCGTTTTGCCGCCAAGCTCGACCTCGAGCCGACCGTCGAGCTCGTCGAGGCGGTACGGCGGGGCCACCACCGTCTGTCGATCGTGTCGGCCGAGCGGATCCGGGACGAGCTCGACAAGATCCTCCTCCTTCCCGTCCCCTCGGTGGCGTTGTGGTTCGCCGTCGACACGGGGCTGGCGGGAGAGTTCCTCCCCGAGCTTCCCGCGCTCGCCCTCGAGCAGGACCCGATCCACCGGCACAAGGACGTGCTGGCGCACACCCTGGCCGTGGTGGACAAGACGAGCCCCGACCGGATCCTGCGCCTGGCCGCCCTCTTCCATGACGTGGGCAAACCCAGAACCCGCGCCTACGGTGCCGGCGGCGTCACGTTCCACCATCACGAAGTAGTGGGCGCGAGGATCACCCGGCAGCGGATGACGGCCCTGCGCTACGGCAACGAGGACATCGAACAGGTGACCGAGCTCGTCCACCTGCACTTGCGCTTCCACACCTACCGGCTCGGGTGGACCGACAAGGCGGTGCGTCGTTACGTGCGCGACGCCGGCCCGCTGCTCGATCGCCTGAACGAGCTGACACGGTGTGACTGCACGACGCGCAATGCTGCCAAGGCCCGTGCCCTGGCGCGGCGCATGGACGAGCTCGAAGCACGGATCGCCGAGCTACGTCAGCGCGAAGAGCTCGACGCCATGCGCCCCGATCTCGACGGGCGCGCCGTCATGGAGCTCCTCGGTGTGCCACCTGGCCCGGTCGTGGGACGAGCGCTGGCGTTCCTGATGGAGCTCCGCATGGACGAGGGCCCGCTCGGCCCCGAGGAGGCGTCCCGACGCCTCCTGCAGTGGTGGGAGGAACAAGCAGGGAGCGCACCGGCGGTGAAGTGAACCGTCGCCGGTGACGGTCGCCGGTGCTCCCCTCGCCCGGTCGGGCGAGGGGTTGGGAACTGTTGTTACACCCTTACGTCATAGTGACCAGTAATGAACTT
>JBMFXC010000034.1:0-26119 GCA_049964655.1 Acidimicrobiales bacterium | reverse complement strand
CCCCGGCCCCGGCAGAGCCCCCGAGCAACAGCGCCCCGGGCCGATCGTCCGGTCAGGACGACCGACCGGCACCGCCAGGGGTGCCCCTCCCCCCAACGGGCGGATGAGCGCCGGTAGGCTGACCGCAGCATGGGACTGCAACGATTCGAAGGGCGCCTCGAACGCCTGGTGGACGGCACCTTTTCCAAGGCATTGAAGAGCGAGCTCCAACCGGTGGCCATCGGTCGCCGGCTGACCCGCGAGATGGACCTCGGCCGGCGTGTGGGCGTGAACGGTCTGCTCGCGCCCAACGCGTTCGTCGTACATCTCTCTCCTTTCGACTTCGACCGGTTCGAGCCCTTCCTCGACGCGCTCGTACGCGAGCTCGAGGAGGCGGCCCGTGAGCACGCCAGGGTCGAGGAGTACGAGTTCGTCGGGCCAGTCACCGTCTCGATCGTCGAAGACCCTGGCCTTCGTCCGGGTCTCTTCGACGTCGAGGCCGACGTGCGAGAGGGTCCCCTCGGCCTGCCGGCGGGCTCCCTGGTGCTCCCGAACGGCGAGCGCATCGTCCTCGGCCCGGAGCCCGTCACGGTCGGCCGTCTTCCCGAGTGCACGATCGTGGTCGGCGATCCCAACGTCAGTCGGCGTCATGCCGAGGTCCGTCGCCAGGGCAACGACGTCGTGCTCGTCGACCTCGGGTCGACCAACGGCACCCGGGTTAACGGCGTGCCCGTGCACGAGCGGGCGCTCGCCGACGGCGACCAGATCACGGTCGGGACGACGGTGATCGTGTTCGAGACTTCGTGACGGCCTCCGGGACCACCATCATGCACACCCTCCTGCCGTTGGCGTCGCTGACGACGACTCCGGTCGACAACACTCCGCTGCTCAGGGCCCTCGAGTACGCCGTCGTCGCCCTGATGTGGCTCTTCTTCCTGTGGGTGGTCCGGGCCGTCTGGGTCGAGGTCCGCCCGCTCAAGCCTCGGAGACGGCACCGCGACGAGGAGGACGAAGAGCTGACCACCGCGACGCGAGGTCGGCGTGGTCGCCAGCTCCGCCTCCACGTGGTCCGGCCCGAGGACCAGGCTGGCGTCACCTACGAGCTCGGCGAGGAGGTCACGATCGGTCGGGCACCCGGCTGCGGCGTCCCGATCGTGTCGGACACCTACGCTTCCAACCTGCACGCTCGTCTCTTCCGGCTCGACGGCGACCTGTGGGTCGAGGACCTGCGCTCGACCAACGGGACGTGGGTCAACGCCGAGCGCATCACCGAGCGGACACGCCTCGAGAAAGGCGACTTGTTGCAGATCGGAGGCACGGTGTTCGAGGTGGGGAGGTGACGTGACCGTCCTCCGATCGGGGTCCGCCACCGACACCGGCCTGGTGCGGGCGTCCAACCAGGACCGCCTGCTCGCTACCGCCAGCCTGTTCGTGGTGGCCGATGGCATGGGGGGGCACGCTGGCGGCGACGTGGCGTCGCGACTGGCCGTCGACGCGCTCGAGACCGCCTTCGGTCGGGCTCCGACCGGGGCCGGGCTCGTGTCGGCGGTCGACGCGGCCAACGCCGTGGTGTGGGAGCAGAGCCTCGAGCACGCCGAGCTGCGTGGGATGGGGACCACACTCACGGCCGTCGCCCTCGTCAACGAGCAAGGGCGCGACGTCCTCGTCCTCGTCAACGTGGGGGACTCGCGTTCCTACCGGCTCCACGACGGCACGCTCACCCAGATCAGCGCCGACCACAGCCTGGCCGAGGAGATGGTCCGCACAGGAGAGCTGACACCGGAGGAGGCTGCTGTCCATCCCCACCGGCACGTCCTCACCCGCGCCCTCGGCGTGGCGGAGACCGTCGCCGTCGACCTGTGGCGGGTCGTGCCGGTCCGGGGCGATCGCTTCCTGCTGTGCAGTGACGGCCTGAGCAACGAGGTATCAGACGCCGAGATCGCCGCCGTCCTGGTCGAGCAACCCGAGCCCCAACAGGCCGCCGACGAGCTGGTGGCCCGGGCCCGGGCGAACGGCGGGAGTGACAACATCACCGTCGTCGTGGTCGACGTGGTGATCGGGGAGGAGGCGCCCGACGAGCCACTTGCTTCCGCCGGCACGCTCCGGGACGCCGAAGCCGCCCGTGCCCGCCAGGGCGCCGAGGGCATGGCCCTGGGGGCGGACGGGCTCGGTCCGGAGAGTGGCCGCGGAGCGTCGACGACGAGCGGCGGGTCGGCCGCCGCCCCGACGGCGACTGCCGTGCGGGCGGGACCGCTTCCACTTCTTGTTCCCGAGGCCACGGCGAGCGGTCCTCGGGTCGGTGCCGGGGAGGTCGCCGGGGAGGGCACAGAGGAGGCCGGCGCCTCCAGCCGGGCGGATCGTCGGGCTGCTCGTCGCCGGGCTCGTCGCTCCGCTCGTGCCCGCCGGCTGGTGACCGTGCGCACGGTCCTCTTCGCCGTGCTCGTCGCCGTCGTCCTCGTTGCGGCCTACTCGGCGGTCAGGTGGTTCGACACCAGCTCGTACTTCGTCGGGCTCGACGGCAAGGAGCTGGTCATCTACCAGGGACGCATCGGAGGCCTGCTCTGGTACCACCCGGTCGCCGTGGAGCGGACCGGGGTGACCACCGCTGACGTCGACCCCACCTACGTGCCGGTGCTGCGTGGCGGGGTGGAGGAGCCCTCGGTTGCCGCCGCCCGCACCTACGTGCGCAATCTCGAGGTCGCCCCGGGTGGGTCTTCGGCCGGGGGGGTGCCTGCATCGGCCCCGGCGACCTCCACTACCGTGGCGGGGGCGTTGGCCCCGCTCGGTTCCCGAGCGTCGCCGGCCGGCGTCGGAGAGACCTGATGGAACGACGAATTCGGATCGCCGGCATCTTCCTCGCACTGTGCTTCTTGGTGTTGTTCGTCCAGCTGAACAACATCCAGATCGTGCGGGCCCACGCCCTGGCCACTTCGCCCCAGAACCCCCAGGTGATCGAGGCCCGGCTCAGCCAGTCGCGCGGCGAGATCCTGTCGTCGAACGGGGTGGTGCTGGCCAAGTCGGTCCTTGCCACGTCGGGGGCGTACAAGTACCGCCGCGTCTACCCGGCTGCCACCGCCACCTTGTTCTCGCAGGTCGTCGGGTACGACTCGCCGATCTACGGGCTGACCGGCGTCGAGGCCGCCTACAACACGTACCTCACCCCGCACACCCGCCCGGCGAAGACCCTCGGCGACCTTCTGGTGAACCGGACCACCACCGACAACGTCACCCTCACCATCTCGACCACGCTCCAGGCCGAGGTCACGGCCGACCTCGAGGCCATCCCGTCACACCCGCCGAACGCCGGGGCGGTCGTGGTGAACCCGCACACCGGGGCGATCCTCGCCATGGCGGGCATCCCGTCCTTCGACCCCAATCCGCTGGTCGCGGTCAGCGGCGCCGCCGAGGAAGCGGCCTGGAAGGCGCTCGACCCGTCGAGCCCGACCAGCCCCCTGCTGTCGCGCGCCTACCAGCTCACCTACTTCCCCGGCTCGACCTACAAGATCGTCACCACCTCGGCGGTCTTCGACCACATGCCGTCTCTGGCCTCGGTCAACTACCCCATCGTCGGGTGCATCTCGCTGCCCCAGTCGAACCAGCCGCTGTGCAACTACGGCCATGGCGCCGAGCACTGCGGCCAGACCATCCAGGAGGCCTTGCCGCAGTCGTGCGACACCGTCTACGGGCAGTACGGGATGAGCCTCGGGGCCCAGAACCAGATCGACGAGGCCCACGCCTTCGGTTTCGACATGCCGATCCCTCTCGACATCGGGGGCGCGGCGCAGGGGCAGTTCCCCGGCCTGTCGGTGCTCCACAACGACAAGCCCAACCAGGCCTATTCGGCGTTCGGGCAGCTCGACGACCAGGCTTCGCCGCTCATGATGGCCCTGGTGGGCTCGGCCATCGCCAACGGCGGGGTGATCATGACCCCACATGTGATGCAGTCCGTCCACACCGCCCAGGGCGACCTCGTCACCCGCTACACGCCCAAGCCGTGGCGGCGGGCGACGTCCGCCCAGACGGCAGCCCAGGTGAAGGCTCTGATGCGCCGGGTGGTCACCGACCCCGCCGGCACCGGCTACGGGGTGTTCCCGGCCAGCGAGGACGTGGCCGCCAAGACGGGCACGGCCCAGACTGGCCACCAGACCACCAACGACTGGATGGTCGCCATGGCCCCGGCGACCAACCCCAAGGTCGTGGTGGCCGTCGCCGTCCCTGACCAGGGCGAACTACAGACTGGCAACTCGGTCGCCGGTCCGGCCATCGCCAAGATCTTGTCGCAGGCCCTGGCCGTTGCCCCGTGAGCTTCCCGAACCCCCACGTCGCCGGGTGGTCGCCCTGGGCGGGCTCCGAAGGGGCCCTTCGCGTCTGGCTCGCGAGGCCGACGGCACTGGTCGCCGGGGCCCGGCTCGAGGCGGAAAGGTCCCGTCCGTGACGACCTCGCGACGTAGGCTCTGACCCGAATGGACCCGACCCCCGTGGACTCCCAGGCACCGCGCGTCTTCTCTCAGCGCTACGAGCTCGACTACCTGATCGCCCGTGGTGGTATGGCCGAGGTCTACCGCGCCCGCGACCGGCTGCTCGATCGTCCCGTGGCACTGAAGGTCCTCTTTCCCGAGCTGTCGGTAGACCGGTCGTTCGTCGAGCGGTTCCGGCGTGAGGCCCAGGCCGCCGCCAACTTGTCGCACCCCAACATCGTCCCGGTCTTCGACTGGGGAGAGGACTCGGGGACGTACTTCATCGTCATGGAGTTCGTCGACGGCCGGCCCCTGTCCGCCATCCTGAAGACAGCGGGCCCCTTGTCGGCCGACCGGGCCGCCGACATCGGGTCGTTCGTTGCCTCCGCCCTCGGCTACGCCAACCGCCACGGCGTCGTCCATCGCGACGTCAAGCCGGGCAACGTCCTCATCACCGACGAGGGCCTGGTGAAAGTGACCGACTTCGGCATCGCCCGGGCGCTCAACACCGAGGAGAGCCTGACCCAGACCGGGGCGGTCATGGGGACGGCGACCTACTTCTCCCCCGAGCAGGCCGAAGGGATCGGCGTGGATGCCCGCAGCGACATCTACTCGCTCGGCGTCGTGCTCTACGAGATGGTCACCGGCCGGCCACCGTTCCTCGGGGATACGCCGGTCGCCGTTGCCTCCAAGCACGTGCGAGAGCACCCGCCGGCACCCCGCGAGCTCAACCCGTCGGTCCCGCCCACCTTCGAAGCCGTGATCATGAAGGCGATGGCCAAGGACCCGGCCTACCGTTACCAGACAGCAGAAGACCTCCGGGCCGACCTGTTGCGCTTCACCGAGGGTCGCTCGGTCCTGGCCGCCGACGACCCGACGGTCCTCCAGCACGCGATGGCTGCCACCCAGGCCGTGGGGGCGGTCGGGACCCTCGGTGCGGTCGCCGCCGACGCCACCCAGGCCATTCCCCGCCACGGCAGCCAGTCCGTCGACGACCCGGTCCCCGAGCCCCGGCGCAGCCGGACGCGCTTGTACGCCACGGTCCTCG
Organism: Acidimicrobiales bacterium; assembly: GCA_049964655.1. Lineage (GTDB taxonomy): Bacteria > Actinomycetota > Acidimicrobiia > Acidimicrobiales > RAAP-2 > JAJZJT01. The sequence goes on along the minus strand of JBMFXC010000034.1, from coordinate 20,635 downwards.
TCATCCTGCTCCTGCTCCTCGCCGTCGTCGGCGTGCTGCTCGCCCGGCAGCTCGGCTACCTGGGTGGGGCGAAGACCTTCTCGCTCCCCGCCGTGGTGGGAGAGCCGGTGTCGCAGGCCACGAGCACCCTCCAGGGGGACGGGCTGGTGGTCCAGACCCAATCGCAGGGCTCGTCGCGTCCGACGGGCACGGTCCTCGCTACCGACCCGAGGCGCGGCAGCCTGGTGAAGAAGGGCGACACGGTCACCCTGACGGTGGCCAAGCGGACGGCGCCGGCCATCGCCCAGGTGACCGTTCCGCCGGTGACCAACACCACCGAGACGAACGCCGAGGGCCTGCTGACGTCCACTGGCCTCAGCTACAAGATCAAGACGGTCACCAACAACGCCGCAGCAGGAACCGTGATCGACGCCACGCCACAGCCGGGCACCTCGGTCGACGCCGGTAGCACGGTCACCCTTGTCGTCTCGTCGGGCCCGGGCACGGTTGCTGTGCCCAACGTCACGGGGGAGACCCCGACCCAGGCCGTGGCCGACATCACGAGTGCTGGTCTTTCCTACGGGGGCACCACCAACCAGGCGTCGAGCTCGATCGGCAACGGCCTGGTGATCGGGACGACCCCGGCAGCGGGGACCTCGGTCCCGCTCAAGACCCAGGTCACCGTCATCGTCTCGACGGGGCCGTCGACGGTGGTGGTCCAGAACGTGGTCGGCACATCGGCCTCGGCCGCCACGGCGACCCTCCAGAACCAGGGACTGCAGGTGTCCGAGACCTCGGCACCGACAACGGCCTGCACCGGTCCGTCGTCGCCGGGGGCGGGCAACGTGGCCTCGCAGAGCCCCGTCGGTGGCACGTCCGTCCAGGCGGGCCAGACCGTGACCATCGCCGTGTGCTCGTCGTCGACTGGTACGTCTTCGCCCGGCACGTCGCAGCCGGGCACGGGGAACAGCCAGGGCGCCTCGCTCGCCCCCTCCGGCCCGGGCAAGGCCCACAAGGCCTGACCAGCCCGGCGGGGCCTCGTTCTCCGTTCGCGTCGCGGTCGGCAACGGCCTCAGGACTACGGCCTCAGGGCGATGGCCTCAGGACTACGGCCTCAGGGCGATGGCCTCAGGGCGATGGCCTCAGGGCGATGGCCTCAGGGCGATGGCCTCAGGGGGCTACGTTCGGCCCCGGGCGGTTGTGGACTGGGCCAGGAAGTTGGCCAGCAACGACGGACCCGAGGAGGTGAGCACCGACTCGGGGTGGAACTGGACCCCTTCGACAGGAAGGTCGCGGTGGCGTAGCCCCATGATGACGCCGTCGTCGGTGGTGGCGGTCACCTCGAGCTCGTCGGGGACGGTCGTCGGGTCGACGACGAGCGAGTGGTAGCGCGTGGCGGTCAACGGTTGTGGAAGCCCGAGGAAGACGCCTCGCCCGTCGTGGTGGACCTCGGACGTCTTGCCGTGCATGAGCACGGGAGCACGGACGATGCTCGCCCCGAATGCCTGTCCGATGGCCTGGTGTCCCAAGCACACCCCGAGGATGGGAACCTCGCCGGCCAGTTCGGTGATGGCCTCGAGGCTGATGCCGGCGTTCTCCGGACGTCCCGGGCCCGGCGAGATGACCACCAGGTCGCACCGGAGTGCTCGGATGCCGTCGACGTCGACGGCATCGTTGCGGCGGACCACCGGGTCTGCGCCCAGTTCGCCCAGCTCCTGCACGAGGTTGTAGACGAACGAGTCGTAGTTGTCGACGAGGAGGACCGTGGCGCCCATGACCCCCTCAGCGTACCGGCAGGGTGCAGGTGGCCTTCGCCGAACCGGTCGCCGCGGCCTTGGTCGGGCTTGCCATGCTCGCTAGGCTTCGACCATGTCGACCAAGGCCAACGCGAAGACCCCCGCAGCATCCGGCCGCAAGGGGAGGTCGAGCTCGGGTCGCGCGCAGCCCAAGGGGACGGCGGCGTCGTCGGGGAAGGGCGGAAAGGCTCGTCGGAGTGGGCGCCAGGCCGTCGCTTCCACGACGAGCGAGCGGTACACCCCGCCACAGCCCAAGAGCGCCAAGAAGAGCCCGCCGTGGATGGGAGCGCTCATCATCGCCCTGTTCACCCTGGGCGTCCTGTTGATCATCCTCAACTACGTCAACGCGCTGCCCGGCGGCGTGAGCAACTGGTGGCTGGTCGGCGCCATCGGGCTCGTGTTCGCCGGGCTGATGGCAGCGACCAAGTACCACTAGGCGCGACCGGTCTGGCGCCACCGTGGCGGGCGGGCCCGGTGGCTGGGGATCTTTGGCGAGGCGTCGGTGGCGTCCTAGCTCACCACTTTCCCCGGACGCCACCGTGCCGGCCTCGAGAGGCCGGCACGGTCGGCGGCGGGTCGGCCGGTCAGGCAGCCGGTCAGGCGGCCGGTCAGGCGGCCGTTGTGCGGCGCCCTCCCAGCTCCCAGAGAAGACCCAGCTCCCAGAGAGGATCAGCCCAGGCGCTCGATGATGGTGGCGTTGGCCAGCCCGCCGCCCTCGCACATCGTCTGGAGGCCGTAGCGACCACCGGTGCGCTCGAGCTCGTTGAGCAGAGTGGCCATCAACTTGGACCCGGAGGCACCGAGAGGATGGCCAAGGGCGATCGCCCCGCCGTTCACGTTGACCTTCTCGAGGTCGGCGCCGAGCTCACGTTGCCAGGCGAGGACGACCGAGGCGAACGCCTCGTTGATCTCGACCAGGTCGATGTCGTCGAGGGTGAGCTTGGCCCGGTCGAGCACGGCCTTGGTGGCGGGGATCGGGCCTGTCAGCATGGTGATCGGGTCGGCACCGACCACGGCGAAGCTGTGGAACCGCGCCCGCGGCGTCAGCCCGAGGGCGTTGGCGCGCTCTTCGCTCATGACGAGGACGGCCGAGGCACCGTCGGTGATCTGCGAGGAATTCCCCGCCGTGATCTTGCCCGTCTCCTCAGGACGGAACGCCGGCTTCAGCTTGGCGAGGACGTCCACGCTCGAGTCGGGGCGGATCCCCTCGTCGGCGCGGAACAGCTCGTCGGTGTCGTTCCCGTCATCGTCCTTGACCGCCACCGGCAGGAGCTCGTTGTCGAAACGCCCCTCGGCGGTGGCCTGGGCGGCGAGCTTGTGCGAGCGCACGGCAAGCTCGTCGAGCTCGGTCCGGGTGATGCCCCACTGCTCGGCGATCAGTTCGGCACCCTCGCCCTGGCTGACCAGGCCACCGCGCTCGGCATAGCGGGCCATGACCCGCGGGCCGAAGGGGAAGCCCAGGTCGCGCACGACGGAGGATCCCAGCGGCGTGCGGGTCATCACTTCGACCCCGGCGGCGATGACCACGTCGTAGGCGCCGGCGATGACGCCCTGGGCAGCGAAGTGCAGCGCCTGCTGGGACGACCCGCACTGGCGGTCGATGGTGGTAGCCGGTACCGACTCGGGGAAACCGGCGGCGAGCACGGCGTTGCGGCCCACGTTCAGGGCCTGCTCGCCGACTTGCATGACGCAGCCCATGATGACGTCGTCGACGATGGCCGGGTCGAGGTCGTTGCGCTCCACGAGCGCCTTGAGCGGCTCGGACGCCAGGTCGGCGGCGTGCCAGTTGCGAAGCTTGCCGTTGCGCTTGCCCCCGGGCGTCCGTACTGCGTCGACGATCACTGCATCGGTCATGCGGCTGTCCTCCTGGTCTGGCCCGACCGCTGTGCGGGTCGGGTCCTTGGTCGTCCGGGGTGCGCTGCCGTCCCCCGCTCCCGCCCGCCGAGCCCTTGCCGTTGGGCTCGCCCGAGGGCGTCGCACCAAGGGCACCTCGGCTGGGTGCCCACTGCACGTGACCCCGGTCGGCACCGGGCCTGCCGCCAGCCTCATCACAGACTTGACTGGTCGGTCAAGACACGAGCATACGCCGTCCTCCCGCCCCGTCAAGGTCGGTGACCGACTCGGTCCCGGAGGCACCGCGCCCACGGCTCGAGCGGGTCGCAGCCCCAGAGTGACCTCGACGGAGACGAGCTCGCAGAACGGAGGTGCGCTGGCACGACGGCAGTCACGCTGACACGAGGGCAGTCACGCGTCCTCGACGGCAGTTGCCGCCGCGCTGTACCGTCAGCCCGGTGACGGAACGTGTGAAGGACATGGACCGGTGGCTTGGCGACGGGGGCATGGCCCTGATCGGCAGGGTCGGCGCCTCCTTCGTCGCCTACGGGGTCGACGGTGAAGACCTCGGGTGGGTCGACGGCACCTTCACCCCGTCGCCGGAGGCGTGCAACCCGCACGGGGTCGTCCAGGCCGGCGTGCACGGTCTGCTCCTCGACGCCGCCATGAACTTCGCCATCAACGCGGCCCTGCCCGGGCGGGCTCGGACGCGGGCCACGCTCGAGATGAAGATCGAGACGATGCGGCCCGCCGAGCACGGCGCTTCCTACCGGCTGCGCGGGGAGGTCGTCCGCCTGGCTCGTCAGGTTGCCTACGGCGAGGCCTCGGTGCGCGACGAAACCGGCTCGCTGGTCAGCCGGGCGACGGGCACCTTTCTGCTGCACCGACCCGAGGCCGACGGAGGACGCCCCCCGAGCTGAGCCTCCAGCGCGCCGGGTCCCGACCGGCATGCCGTCGCGGACTCGGCGCCGTCCGCTTCCGGAACCATCACCGGGCGGAGCACGCCGTCCGGCCGAGGAGGCGGCATGGGGGCAGGCAAGGCCCGTGCAGACGACCGAGCGAGCCTGGTCAAGACAGCGGGGCACGGTCCGTCGGCCCGGGACCGGGTCGGACGGGACCTGTCGGGTCTTCGGTGGCCGCCGGTCCCCTCCTGTCGGTCGTGCGACGGTCCGGTGCGTCCGGGCTTGCTGCGTTGCTACTGCTGCGATCGGCTGGTCCGGTCGCTCGGCCGTCCGCTTGCCCCGGTGGCCACGGCGTGCGCCTACCGGGTGGGTGAGCAGGCCCACCGGTGGCTGCGGGCCTACAAGGACGCCGCGAGCCCCGCCATGCGGGCCGTCACCGCACGCGCGCTGGCGGAGCGGTTCGACGCCTGGCTGCGCTGGGCCGGTGACGACCTCGCAGAGCGGTTCGGCGGCCCGTGGGGGGCAGTCGCCACCGTCCCCTCAACGCGCCCGGGTCGCCGCGGGGCGCCGGTCGACGTGCTGGTGCGGGCGGTGCCCAACCTGGCTGGGGCAACCCGGGTGCCCCTGGTGCGTGCGACGGCGCCGGTAGGGCACCTCGTCCCCGACGCTCGGGCGTTCGCCGTGGCGGACGGGGTCCGGCCCGACGCTCCGGTGCTCGTCGTCGACGACACCGTGACGACGGGAGCGCGCGCCCAGAGCGCGGTGGCCTGTCTGCGGCTGGCGGGATGGCGGGTTGTCGGTGTCGTCGCCGTCGGTCGAGCCGTCGACCCCACGGTCGGGCCCTGGGTGGCCACCTACTGGGCCGAGCGCCGCGACTGGCAGGTTCCTGCACACCTCGACGAAGACCCACAAGTGGCCGCGCCGGGACGTCTCGACGGATAGAACAGGGGGATGGACCTGCGCATCTTCGTCGAGCCCCAGCAGGGCACCACCTACGCCGAGCAGTGCCGGGTGGCCCAAGCCGCCGAGCTCCTGGGCTTCGATGCGTTCTTCCGGAGCGACCACTACGTCGCCATGGGTGGCGACGGGTTGCCCGGCCCGACGGATGCCTGGGTGACCCTGGCCGGGCTCGCCTGCGAGACCTCGCGGATCCGCCTCGGCACCCTGGTCACCTCGGCCACCTTCCGTCTGCCGGGCCCGCTCGCCATCACGGTGGCCCAGGTCGACGCCATGAGCGCCGGGCGCGTCGAGCTCGGGATCGGTGCCGGCTGGTACGAGCGCGAGCACGCTGCCTACGGCATCCCCTTCCCGACCCTTGCCGAGCGGTTCGAGCGGTTGGAAGAGCAGCTCGCCGTGGTGACGGGTCTGTGGGCGACGGCCCCGGGTGAGACGTTCTCGCACGCCGGACGTCACTACCGCCTGGTCGACAGCCCGGCCCTCCCCAAGCCGTACCAGCGACCGGGCCCGCCGGTCATCGTGGGCGGCCTCGGCCCGCGCCGGACCCCGGCGCTCGCCGCCCGCTACGCCGCCGAGCTCAACGTGCCCTTCGCCTCGCTGGACGACTCAGCTGCCCAGTTCGCCCGGGGCAGGGCAGCGTGCGAGGAGGTCGGTCGCGACCCGGAGACGCTCCTCCGTTCCGTCGCCCAGGTGGTCTGCTGCGGAGCAGACCGCGCCGAAGTGGCTCGACGGGCAGACGCCATCGGTCGTCCGGTCGACGAGCTGCGACGCAACGGGCTGTGCGGGACCCCCGACGAGGTGGTCGAGGGCCTCGCCCGTCTGGCGACCGTGGGCGCTGAGCGCGCCTACCTGCAGTTCCTCACCCTCGACGACCTCGACCACCTCGAGCTCATCGGGGAGCAGGTGCTGCCCCAAGCCCGGTCGCTCCGGCCACCAGCGTGAGCGAGCGGGCCCGCACCTCGAGGGAGTGGGCCCGGGTCGACACCATCAGCTCGTCGGCCCCCGTGCGCTCGACGAGCTGTCGGAGGCCCTCGGCGACGCTCCCGGGGTCGCCCACGAGGTGCGAGGCGGTGGCGCGCTCGACGATCGCCCGCTCGGTCGGCGAGAGCGTGATGGCGGCGGCCCGCTCGGGGGTGGTGAGCGGCGCGGGATGGCCGGTGCGGAGCTGGAGGATCGACAGGGCGGCCGGTCCGGCCAGCCACGCTGCCTCGTCGGCGTCCTCGGCGCACAGGACCGACACGGCGACCATCACGTGGGGGCGCTCGAGGACGAACGACGGGCGGAACGTTTCCCGGTAGCGCTCGAGGGCGTGGTCGAGCAGCTCGGGGGCGAAGTGGTAGGCGAACGAGAACGGCAACCCGAGCAAGCCAGCCAGTTGGGCGCTGAAGAGCGAGGACCCGAGCAGCCAGACTTCGGGTAGGTAGCCGATCCCCGGTGTGATGGCAGGCTGTGTGGCGGGTCGCTCGACGTCGGCCAGATAGCCGAACAGCTCGACCACGTCCTCGGGGAAGTGGTCGGCCCCGACGTCGGCCCGCCGGCGCAGGGCCCGGGCGGTGGCCGGGTCGGTCCCAGGTGCCCGCCCCAGGCCGAGGTCGATCCGGCCGGGGTGGAGCGCCTCGAGCGTGGCGAACTGCTCGGCGACGACCATGGGGGCGTGGTTGGGGAGCATGACGCCGCCAGCGCCCACCCGGATCGTGCGTGTCGACGCGGCCAGGTGGGCGACGAGGACAGGTGGGGCCGAGCTGGCCACCGACGGCATGCCGTGGTGCTCGGCGACCCAGATGCGCCGATAGCCGAGCTGCTCCGCTCGGCGGGCCAGCGCAACCGTGTCGGCCAGGGCCTCGGCCGGGGTGGCGCCCTCGGTCACGGTGGCGAGGTCGAGGACGGACAGAGGGACCATTCCTGGTCAACCGGCACCGGCCGCCCCTGCTTCCCGCCCAGGTGACCTGACGCGCGCGGCCCGACGTGGCAGCCCTGCCAGGCCTAGTCCGTGCATACTGCAATACTGTGTCGGTGCACGGAGTGCCGGCGGCTCCCCGGGAGGGGCGGCCAGGCCCTGCCGGGCGCGGTCGAGAGCCGGGAGACGCCGGCCCGTGGGCACCTGCTGCCCGGCGGCGTCCTGCCCGCCGGATCCGGTTGCCCGCGGACCTGGTGTCGGCACCGGCGCCGGCACGCGAATTCCACCGACGAGGAGCAGGGATGACGAGCGACGACGACGAGCGCGCCCACTCGGGCGCCGGGGCGGGACGAGCCGGCCTGCCCCCCGAAGGCCCGGCCCCCGCGGACCCGCTGCACGCAGGTACGGCCCCCGCGGGCCCGCCCGGTCGTTGGCGGCGGCTGCGGTCGAGCCCACCGCACGTCCGTCGGGTCGGGATCGCCCTCGGCGAACGCGTCAACGCCATGTCCTACCTGCCCAAATGGGTCATCCTCGGTGCCACCATCGGTGTGGTGGCCGGACTGGGAGCGGTGGTCTTCTACGAGGCACTGACCTTCGCCACGCACGTCTTCTTGGTCGACCTCGCCGGCTACCACGTCCCTACGCCGGCGGGGGAGGGGTTCTCGATGGGCTCGGCCGGCTACACGCGACCGTGGGCTATTCCCCTCGTCGTCGTCCTCGGGGGGCTCCTCGCCGGGTTCCTGGTCTTCACCTGGGCACCCGAGGCCGAGGGACACGGCACCGACGCCGCCATCGACGCCGTCCACCACAACCCCCGGGGGATCCGTCTCCGGGCCGTGGTCGTCAAGATCGTCGCCTCGGCGTTGACCATCGGCTCGGGCGGCTCGGGTGGGCGTGAGGGGCCGACGGCACAGATCAGCGCCGGGTTTGGGTCGCTCATGGCCCGGCTCCTCGACCTGTCGCCCGAAGACGGCCGGATCGCCGTGTCCATCGGCATCGGTTCGGGCATCGGCGCCATCTTCAGCGCCCCGCTCGGCGGGGCCGTGCTGGCTGCCGACGTCGTCTACCGCGACGACTTCGAGTACGAGGCGCTGCTGCCGGGCGTGCTCGCCTCGATCGTCGCCTACGCCATCTTCGGTGGTGTCTTCGGCTACCACCCGCTCTTCGCGGTGCCCGCCTCGCTGGTGTTCGACCACCCGCTCCAACTGCTGTGGTTCGCCGTCCTCGGTCTGCTGGCCGGTGGCATCGGCCTGCTCTACGCGGGAGCCTTCTACGGGACGGTGCGACTGAGCGCCAGGCTTCCCTTCACCCACAAGCTCCGCCCGGCGTTCGGCGCCCTGTTCGTCGGCCTGCTCGCCCTCGGGGTTCCCGAGGTGCTGGGCACCGGGTACGGCTGGGTGCAGCGCGGTCTCGACAACCAGCTCGCCCACGTCCCCCTGGTCATCATCATCCTCCTGCCCATCCTCCGCATCGCCGCCACCAGCCTGTCGATCGGTACCGGAGGCTCCGGGGGCGTGTTCGGGCCGGGCATGGTGATCGGAGCGTTCACCGGCTACGCGCTCTGGCGGGTGCTGGAGGGGGTGGCCCCCGGGTTCGGCCACGACCCGGCGCCGTTCGTGGTGGTGGGGATGATGGCGGTCTTCGGCGGCATCTCGCGGGCCCCGCTTGCCGTCATGGTCATGGTGGCGCAGATGACCGGCAACGTCTCGATGCTCGCCCCGGCCATGGTGGCGGTGGCCATCGCCTGGTTCATGGTGAGCCGAGCCGACAAGAGCATCTACGCGTCGCAGCTCAAGAACCGGGCAGCCACCGCCTCGGGGCGACTGCAGTTCGGTCTCCCGCTGGTGTCCTCGCTGTCGGTGTCCGACGTCGCTGCCGCACCTCGGGTCGTCCTCGGCGACCACGTGACGGTCGGCGAAGCCCGTGGGGCGCTCGAGGCGGCCGGGGTGCCCGGCGCCCCGGTGACCGACGAACAGGGCACCTACCTCGGGACCGTCGAGCTCGAACGCCTGAGGCTCCTCGAGCCCGAGGGCCGGGGCGACGAGCCGGTGGGACCGGTCGTCGACGCCACGACGCCGGCCGTTGCTCAGGACGAGACGCTCGACGTGGGCCTCGAGGCTCTCATCCACGGCGGCGGTGGCTGGGTGCCGGTGACCGGCGGCGACCGCCGAGTGATCGGCATCCTGGCCGTCGGCCAGGTCGTGCGAGGCTACCGGCGCGCCCTCGTGCGCGACCTCGACCGAGTGGCCGGTATCGGTGCCGGCTCGATGGCCGTCGAAGAGCAGGTCGGTCCCCGTTCGGTCCTTGCCGGCCAGCGCATCCGTGACGTCTCGTGGCCTCCAGGGTGCGTGGTGATGACCGTCCAGCACGACGAGCGCCTGACCTTCGCCGTGGGTGACACCGAGCTCGCCGTCGGCGACGTCGTCAGCGCGGTTGCTCCCCTCGACGGCGCGGATGCGCTCCGCCAGCTCGTGGCGGGCGAACCGGTGGGCGAGCGGGGTGGCGTGGGCGCCGAGCAGCCGTTGGTGTGACCGGGGCGCTCCGGCACCCGGCGGTCACTCGGACGTCGGCCCCTGCCGGTCAGAGCTCCCAGTCCTCCACCCACTGCCGGTCTGCCACTTCGCCGGCGGCGTCGGCCAGCTCTCCGAAGAGCTCCACCATCCGGGCCTGGTCCTCGGTGGCGATCCGGTCGAGGAGGTGGGTGATCTCGGCCCGACGGCGCGAGGTCACCTCGGTGACCAGCTCCTGGCCGGCCGCGCTCAGGCTGACGCGTACCTCGCGGCGGTCTTGGCGGGCAGCCCGTCGCCGGATGAGGCCCTTGCGCTCGAGCCGGTCGCACATCCGGGTGGCCGTCGGCGGGGTCACCGCCAGCAGCTCGGCGAGGGAAGCCACCCGCTGGGGCCCACGCGAGGCGAGCACCACGAGGGCCCGGTACTGGGGGAGCGTGACGTCTTCTGCCACCTCGGCGAGGGAGCGTGCTGCCACCGCTACCAGCACGCGGCTGGCACCGAGGACGGCTTCGACGACCTCGCTCCGGCTCGGCGCGGTGGCGGTCGGGTTCCGGGCCTCCATAGCGCGATTATCGCCGCTCGCGCCTGCAGCGTGCCGGTCGGCTGGCCGCCGAGGCGCGTAGGGTGCGAGGTGGGGAGAAGGGGGAGCGACCCGTGGCCATGAACGTGAAGCCCGTCCCGACGCTCGACGAGCGGATCAACGACATCCGCCTGCGTACGGCCGAGATCGTGAACGCCGAGATCCTGCCCAACGAGGCCAGGTTGTGGCCGCACCGGGTCTCGGCCGAGCCGACCGACCTCGAGCGCAAGGAGGCGCACGAGCTCCGCGAGCACGTCAAGGCACGCGTGCGAGCCGCCGGACTGTGGGCGCCGCACCTTCCCGTGGAGTACGGCGGGATGGGCCTCGACTTCCTCGCCCACGCCTACATGAACGAGGTCCTCGCCTATGCCACGGGTGCCGCCGCCCTCTTCGGGGTGGTGGCCCCGAACTCGGGGAACCAGAAGATCCTGGTGAAGTACGGCACCGAGGAACAGAAGCGTAGGTGGCTCCTGCCGCTGGTGGAGGGGACCATGGAGTCCGGCTTCTCGATGACCGAGCCGCACAACCCGGGCTCAGATCCGCGCTCGCTCGACACCACTGCCGTGCGCGAGGGCGACCAGTGGGTGGTGAACGGCCACAAGTGGTTCACCTCCAACGGGTTGCGTGCCGACTTCTTCATCGTCATGTGCCGGGTGCGGGACGACTCGGGCGAGGAGGGCCGCAGCGGACAGATGGCCCAGATCATCGTGCCCACCGACACCCCCGGGGTCCGCATCCTCCGGGGCATCGGCATCTGGGGACGACCCAGCTCGGACCACTGCGAGGTTCTCTACGAGGACGTCCGGGTACCGCTCGACAACATCCTCGGACGTGTGGGCGACGGCCACCAGGCGGCCCAGGACCGGCTGGGGGCCGGGCGCGTCTTCCACTGCATGAACGCGGTGGGCCAGATGTGGCGTGCCTTCGACCTGATGGTCGAGCGGGCAGCCACTCGGCACGTCCACGGTGGGCTGCTGCAGGACAAGCAGTTCGTCCAGGGGTTCATCGCCGACAGCTACCAGGACATCCAGGCCGCCCGGCTCATGACCATCCACGCCGCCGAGCGGATCGACCAGAACGACCAGGCCGCCCGGACCGACATCTCGGCCATCAAGGTCTTCGTACCGGCCGCCTACGAGCGGGTCGTCGACCGAGCCATCCAGGTCTGGGGTGCGGCCGGTGTCTCCAACGACCTGCCCCTGGCCACCATGTACCAGGCGGCTCGGACCCTCCGGCTGGCTGACGGTCCCGACGAGGTGCACAAGGTGCTCATCGCCAAGCAGGTGCTCCACAACTATGCAAGGGGCGAGGGGTGGGACTTCGGCAATTGAGCCCCAGGCCGCCCGGTTCGTGCCGACGCCGGCGAGCCGGCCGGCGAGCCTGCCGATGAGCGCCCCCCGGCCTCCGCACCGGTCGGGTGACGGTTTCGTCGTCCTCCGCGACGGGTCGCGCCGCTGGGGCCGGTTCGGCGCCGCCGGCGTGCTGGTCCGCTACGTCGACGCCGAGCAGGCCCCCTGGTACTTCGTCGCCCGCCGATCCGAGCACTGTCACCGTGGCGGTACGTGGGCGGTGCCGGGCGGTGCCCTCGACGAGGGTGAGACCCCTCTCGAGGGGGCACTGCGCGAGTTCGGCGAGGAGATCGGCGTCGACCTTCCCGAGCTCGTCGTCGTCGCCGTGCACGAGGACGACCATGGCGGCTGGTCGTACTGGACGCACCTGGTCGACATCCGCGAGCGGTTCGACCCGCCGGTCACCTACAACTGGGAGACGGCCGACGCCCGGTGGGTCCGCGGAGACGAACTGGCCGACCTCGACCTGTTCGCCGAGCTCCGTCGCACCCTGGTCCATCTTGCCGTCCTCGGCGACGGCGAGCGCGTCGGTCGGGAGCGGCCGTCGACGCGCTGAGCCGACCAAGGCGGGGCCCAGGGCCGTTCCCGGTGGGGCCCCGAGCCGTGCCCGGCGGGGCCCGAGGCCGCCGACCTACTCGGGGCGACCGAACTGGCGGACGGCCAGGGCGAGGAAGCCCACGGCGAGCGCGCACACGATGCCGATCTCGGCGCCGATGGGCAACCAGAACCCGAACAGGTCGACCCCGGTGGAGAAGCGGGCCGCGGCGGCAGGTGTCATGTGCTGGGCGGCGAAGACGACGCGCCGCAGCGGGTCGACCGCGTAGGTGAGCGGGTTGACCCGGGTGATCACGGCCAGCCAGACGGGGAGCCCGTTGAGCGGGAACAAGGCGCCCGACAGGAAGAGCATGGGGAAGAGCACCAGCTGCATGACCACCTGGAAGCCCTCCATCCTCTGGATCCGACTGGCCACGAAGACACCGAAGGCCGTGAGGCCCACTGCCATCAGGAGCTCGAGGGCGATGACTTGGACGACCAAGAGCGGGGTGAGCTGCACGCCGATGAGCGGGGCGAGGACCAGCATGATCGTCCCCTGCACCGTGGCGATGCTCGCTCCGCCGAGCGTCTTGCCCACCACGAGGGACGCTCGGTTGACCGGCGCCACCAGCATCTCCCGCAGGAACCCGAACTCCCGGTCCCACACGATGGAGATGGCCGAGAAGATCGACGTCGTCACCACGGTCATGGCCACGATGCCGGGAAAGACGAACTTCTCGAAGTCGAACCCGCCGGTGGTCCCCACCAGCGTCGTCATGCCGTAGCCGAGGACGAAGAGGAAGAGGATGGGCTGGACGAAGCTCGAGAGGATCCGGGTGCGGGTGCGGGCAAAACGGATCAGCTCGCGCTCCCACACCATGGCCACCGTGCGCAGCTCGGCGACGAGGCGGGAGGGTTCGTCGGCCTCGACAGGACGCAGCGGGGGTGGCGCCTCGGCGACGACGGGACCCTGCTCGGTGACGGACACCTCGGTCACCTCCTCCGCGAAGCGAACGCCCGCATCCGGCCGCTCGTGACGCGTTCGGCGTGGTCCTCGCGGATCTGTCGACCCGTGTAGTGGAGGAAGACGTCGTCGAGGGTGGGCCGGTGGACGTGGACGTTGCGGACCGCCACGCCGGCGGTGGCGATGAGCTCGGGGACGCGGGCCTCGCCGTCGCTGGTGAAGACCACCAGCGCCTCGTCCCCCCGACGCACGTCGAAGCCAGCCGAGGCGAGACGCTCCATGGCCACCGTGTCGTCCGCGGTCCTGAGCTCGACGGAGTCTTGGCCGGCCTGGTGCTTCAGGGCGTCGGGTGTGTCGAGGGCCACGATGGCGCCGTGGTCGATGATGGCGATCCGGTCGGCATGCTCGGCCTCGTCCATGTAGTGGGTGGTGAGGAAGATGGTCACCCCCTCCTCGTCGCGCATGCGCAGCACGTCCTCCCACATGAGGGCCCGGGTCTGGGGGTCGAGGCCAACCGTTGGCTCGTCGAGGAAGAGCACAGCGGGGGTATGGAGGATGCCGCGGGCGATCTCGAGCCGGCGGGCCATGCCGCCCGAGAACGTCGACACCAGGTCGTGGCGGCGGTCCTCGAGAGCCACCAGCGCGAGCACCCGGTCGATCCGCGGGCCGATCTGGTCGTGGGGCACGTGGTAGAGGACGGCGTGGAAGCGGAGGTTCTCCTCGGCGGTCAGCTGGTCGTCGAGGGTCTGCTCTTGGAAGACCAACCCGATGTGCCGACGCACGGCGGTCGGCTGGTGCTCGATGTCGAAGCCGCCGACCCGGGCCCATCCTCCGCTCGGGCGAGCGAGCGTGCAGAGCATCTTGATGGTGGTGGTCTTGCCAGCCCCGTTCGGCCCGAGGAAGGCGAAGACCTCGCCGGGCGGCACGGAGAACGAGATCCCGCCGACTGCCTCGACCTCGCCATAGCGCTTGACCAGGGAGGAGACCTCGACGGCAGGCGCCGGGCCCGGTCCGGAACAACCGACGGTCGGCGCCTCGGTGCGGTCCACGCCAGACGTCGGCCTCGGCACCGTCGCCGGCTCACCGCGGCGACGTAGCCTGTCGGGCATGCCGAGAGCCCTTCGCGTCCTCGTCCTCGGCGGTGCCGGCTACATCGGCAGTGTCGTCACCCACCACTTGCTGGCCTGCGGTCACCAGGCGACGGTGGTCGACGACCTGTCGAAAGGGCACCCCTGGGCGGTCCCAGACGGCGTGACGTTGCACCGCTTCGACATCGCCGACCGGCACCGCCTCGAAGAAGTGCTGCCGGGACACGACGCGGTCGTGCACCTGGCGGCCCTCTCGCTGGTCGGCGAGTCGATGCAGCGTCCGGCCGCCTACTTCCGCGCCAACGTCGGGGGGACGGCCTCGGTCCTCGAGGCCATGGAGGCCGCTGGCGTTGCTCGACTGGTCTTCTCCTCGACGGCAGCGGTCTACGGCGAGCCCACGGCGGTCCCCATCGACGAAGACGCGCCGGTGGCGCCGACCAATCCCTACGGCGCCTCCAAGGCAGCCGTCGACCACCTCATCGGCTTCGCCGCCAAGGCCGGCTCACTGGGTGCCGTCAGCCTCCGCTACTTCAACGTCGCCGGGGCTGCTTACGGGGTCGGGGAGGCACACGACCCCGAGACGCACCTGGTGCCTGCCGTGCTGGCGGCGGCGGCAGGACGCGCCGCCGCCGTGCAGGTCCACGGCACCGACTACCCGACGCCGGACGGCACCGCCGTGCGTGACTACATCCACGTCGCCGACCTTGCCGCCGCCCACGTACTGGCCCTCGAGGCCATCGACGGCCCCGGGCACCGGGTGCTCAACCTGGGCAACGGGGCGGGCTTCTCGGTGCGCCAGGTCATCGAGGCGGCCGAGCGGGTGACGGGGCGTGCCATCCCGGTCGAGGAAGGACCGCGTCGGCTCGGTGACCCGACGGTGCTCGTGGCCTCGGCCGAGCGGGCGCGAGCGGAGCTGGGCTGGAAGCCCGAACGGCCGTCCGTCGAAGAGATGGTGGCCGACGCCTGGGCGTGGACGCTCGCCGGCCCGCCCGACGGTTCCGCAGCCGTCCGCCCGTTGCCGTCGTGACTGGCTCGGTCGGCGAGCGCCGGCGGCACGCCGTTCGGCGCGGTGGGGTCCTCGCCGGTAAGGTCGACCGGTGATGCTGCGCGCCGTCATTTTCGACCTCGACGACACGCTGATCGCCGACCAGGCGACGGCGCGGGCGTCCGTGCGGACCGCCGCCGCGCTCCTCCCCGACGTGGAGCCGGAGCGAGTGGTCGAGGCCGTCCTGGCCACGGCGGACGCGGCCTGGTACTCGGGCCCCTATGGGGACCTCGCGCTCGAGCTGGGCATCTCGCCCCGCGAAGGCCTCTGGTCCCACTTCGTCGGCTGTCACCCCCGACTGGACGGCCTGGCCGCCTGGGCCCCGACCTACCGCGCCGACACCTGGCGGAACGCGCTGGTGACGCTGGGAGTCGAGGACGGCGCGCTGGCCACGGCCATGGCGGACGCCTACGAAGCCGCGCAGCGAGCGGGGCACCCGCTCCTCGACGGGGCCGAGGACGTCGTCCGCCGGACCGCCGCCCACTATCGGGTCGGACTGCTCACCAACGGGCCCGGTGACATCCAGCGCCTCAAGGCCGAAGGCACCGGTCTCGCCCCGCTGTTCAGCGCCTTCGTGGTGTCGGGCGAGGTCGGGGTGGGCAAGCCCTCCCCGGAGGTCTTCGAGCTCGTCCTGGACGCGCTGGACGTCGGACCCGACGAGGCGGTCATGGTGGGCGACAACTGGGACCGTGACGTGCGCGGTGCCCTGGCGAGCGGAGTGGCGGCGGTCTGGATCGCCGGCGGTCGCCCCGTTCCCGACCCCGATCCAGGCGTGCCGGCGGCAACGTCGATCTCGGAGGTGACCGGCCTGCTGGAGCACCGGGACGCCTCCGAGCCCACGCCGAGCGGCTAGCCCGGGACGACCCGGACCGGTGCGCGATCGAGCCTGGCGGCGCCCGGTGCCGCTCGTCGGGGACCCCACCTCGGCGGCCACTCGGGCCGCCAGGCCGGACGGGTGGGCGTTCGACGACGAGACGGTCGCCGCACTGTTCGCTGTGCTGTCGGCACGCCGTGACGTACGCCGCTTCCGGCCCGACCCGCTTGCGCCCGAGTTGTTGCGCCGGGTGCTCGAAGCCGGCCACCAGGCGCCCTCCGTCGGGCACTCGCAACCGTGGCGGTTCCTCGTCGTCACCGAGCCCGCCACCCGGCAGCGGGCAGCGCTGCTGGCCGACCGGGAGCGGCTCCGCCAAGCAGACCTGTTGACCGCAGACCGGCGAACCCGTCTCCTCGACCTCCAGCTCGAGGGGATCCGCGAGGCCCCGGTGGGCATCGTCGTGGCCTGCGACCGACGGACGCCCGCCGCCGGCGTGCTGGGCCGGGCGACGTACGCCGACGCGGACCTGTGGAGCTGCGCGTGCGCCATCGAGAACGTGTGGCTCGCCGCCCGCGCCATGGGCCTCGGCCTCGGTTGGGTGACGCTGTTCCAGCCAGAGGACCTGGCCGCGTTGCTCGACCTTCCCGACGGGGTCGAGACGCTGGGCTGGCTATGCCTTGGCTGGCCGGACGAACGGCCGCCAGAGCCCGGTCTGGAGCGTCGCGGTTGGTCGCACCGTCTCCCCCTCGACGACGTGGTGATCGAGGAGCGCTGGCCGGCCGACGGTGGGCCGGCACGGCCGACCTCCCATCTGGCCCCGCCTGACCAGGCGGCCGTGGTCGCCGGCCGGGACACCGGCGACGACCTGCTTGCCGTGCCCGGTTCGCTCGGAGTCCTCGACGCGACGGTCGACCGGGTCTTGGCGCTGCGCCCGCTCGCACCGACCGGCGGCACGCTGGTGATCGCTGCTGGCGACCACCCGGTGACCCGGTACGGGGTGTCCGCCTACGACCCCTCCGTCACCGCCATGGTGCTCGACGCGACCCGGTCAGGTGTGTCGATGGGGGCGGTGACGGCCAAGCAGGCCGGTCTGGGCGTCCTGGCCGTGCACGCCCGGCCGACCGAGCCGGCCGGCGACCTGGTCGACACCGACGCGCTCGACCCGGCAGACGTCGATGCGCTGGTGCGCCAGGGCATCGACCTCGGCGACCAGGCGGCATCCGAGGGCCTGGTCTGTCTCGGCGAGGTGGGGGTGGGCAACACCACCGTCGCCGCGGCGCTCACCTGCCTACTGCTCGGACTGGCTCCTGACGAGGCAGTCGGCCTCGGTGTCTCCGCGGATGCCTCGATGGTGCGGCGCAAGCTCGACGTCGTGACCCGAGCGGTCGACCGCGCCCGCTCGCACCACGGGGACAGTGCCAGTCGTCCCTTCGGCGCGCTCGCCGCTGTCGGCGGCCCGGAGATCGCCCTGTTGACCGGCGTGGCGATCGGCGCCGCGCGACGGCGAGTGCCGGTGGTGCTCGACGGGCTGGTCACCTCGGTGGCCGCCCTCGTGGCCGTCCAGGTGGAGCCGGCTGTCCAGGCCACCCTCGTGGCCGGGCAACGTAGCCGTGAGCAGGCTCACGGCCACGTCCTGCAGGCGCTCGGCATCGAGCCGCTACTGGAGCTGCGGATCCGGTCGGGCGAGGGCGTCGGGGCGAGCCTGGCCGCGCAGCTCCTCTTGACGGTCGTCCGGGTGCGGGCCGCCACGGCCCGGGTCTACGAGGACTGACTACCGGCGGGGCACCTCCTGGGCCAGTCCTTCAGGGCGTCGACGGGCTCGGTGGTGCAACGGTCCCCCGGTGGCGCCGTGCGTCGACGAGCTCGGCAGCCGTCGGTCCCGCCGAGCCGCCCGGATGCTCGACCGACAGTGCGGCAGCAAGGTTGCCCAGTCGCGCCGCCTCCTCGGGTTCGTCGCCGGCCACGAGGCGGGCGAGCATGGCGCCGACGTGCACATCGCCTGCCCCGGTCGTGTCGACGGGGACCGCCTGGTAGGCAGGGAGGTGGCACCCGTGGCCGGTACCGCTCCGGGCGAGCCAGCAGCCCTCGGCGCCGGTGCGCACGACGGCCAGGCCACCCGGGGCCAACCGGTCGGCCAGGGCGACCACGCTGTCCGCCGGGCTCGGGCGACCGGTCAGCTGCTCGGCTTCCGAGGCGCTGGCGCTGAAGAGGTCGACTCGCCCGAGCAGCCGCTGGAGCTCGCCGTCCCTCGCTGCCGCCACGGGGCCGGGGTCGACGGCGACGAGCTGGTCTCCGGCCAGGTCGCGGAGGAAGGCGCCGAGTGCCGGGCCGGCCGTCGGGTAGACGAGGTCGTAGCCGGAGACGTAGACGATGTCGGACGGTTGGAGGACGACGTCGGCAAGGTCGCACGCGTCGAGCTCCGCCTCGACGCCGGGGCAGGTGACGAAGGTGCGCTCGCCATCGGCATCGACGATGCCGACTACGAAGCCGGTGTCGACCATGCCGGCCAGGGAGCCGGTGCCGACGTCGGGGTCGGGGCACGGCCCGAGCAGCACCTCGGCGCCTGCTCGTTCGAGGTCGAAGGAGACCTGACGGCCGAGCGGCCCGCCGCCGATCTTCCCGAGGTACGCCACGGGGAGCCCCAGTCGGGCTGCGGTGCTGAGCACGTTGTACCCGCCGCCACTCGAGGCGTGGTGCCCGTGGGCGACGGTGTCGCTGCCTCGAGCAGGCAGGGCGTCGACGCGGACGAGGAGGTCGACCAGCACGCTGCCGGCGACGACGAGCCGGGTGGCCTGTTCCCAGCGGTTCGCCGTCACCGGACCGCTCGGAGCGGGCCCGGCGGGCATCCCGACGGACGCACGCCGGTCACGCCGGGTCGACCTCGTTGCCGATCGTCACCGCCCGGGGGCGAGCCACCACTCGGGTGCGGCGGGCTGCCAGCCACCAGCCGAGGCCGGCCACGGTGAACGCCACCAGGAGCCCGAGAGCGAAGCCGAAGCTTCCTTGCCCGAGGACCCCCCTGGCGAACGGCCCCACGAAGAAGGGGGAGACGGTCGTAGAAAGGGCGATGGCCGTCCCCGCCACCCAGGCGGCAAGACCCACCCAGCCGACCGTGGGCCAGGTGTCATAGTGCCGGGCCACCTGGTCGCCCCGCCAGCCGGCGCGGGCCCGGAGGAGGTCGGCGAGGACGACGCCAGCCCAGGCGGCGAGCCCGGCAGCCAGCAGCTCGAGGAAGCTCTCGAAGGGGTCGAGGAAGCCCTGGCGCCCGGCCATCACCCACAGTCCGACCGCGCCGACCACCGACGCGTCGACGAGGACGGTGCGGGTTCGTCGGACGCGAACCCCGAGCGCCAGCAGGGTGAGGCCGGACGAGTAGCAGGCCAGGTCGGTCTCTGCGAGCATGCCGCCGGCGGCGGCGAGCAGGTAAGGAACCGACAGCCACGAGGGCAGCACGGCGCCGACCGGGCCAACCGGGTCGAGGCTCGTCGCCAGAGCCGGCACCCGGTTGGCCACCAGGTAGCCGGCGAGGACGAGGACGATCGTCGGCAACGTGGCGCCGACGGTGACCCAGGCGACGATCGCCCCCGGGCGCTCATGGGCTGGCAGGTAGCGGCTGTAGTCGGGGGCGAGGTTGAGCCAGCTCACGCCGGTTCCGGCAGCCAGGATGCTGGCGGCAGCCAGGCAGGCGGCCAGGGGGGCAGCATGGACCCTGGTGACCGTCGTCCAGTGGGTGTGGGCGACGAGGAGCGGGACGAGGACCAGCGTGAGCAGGCCGAAGGCGACGGCAGCGAAGCGCTGGAACGCCACGATGACGTGGTGACCGACGAGCCCGAGCGCGAGGGAGGCGACGACGACCACACCGAGCGCTCCGGCGTCGACCAGGAGCCCTGGGGCGATGCCGGTGGCGAGCCGGAGGATCTCGAGCAGCGCCCAGGCCGCCACCACCGAGGCCACGATCTCCCAGCCGAGCACGCTCACCCAGCTCATCCCCGCCGGGACGAGGTTGCCCACCCACCCGAACGACCGTCTCGACAGTGTGAGCGCGGGCATGCCCGACCAGGCACCGGCCACCGAGACGAGGCCGACGAACAGGAAGGAGATCGCCGTGGCGAGGACGGTGACGACGACGGCCTGGGTGACGTCGAGCTGGAAGGACGCGAGCACGGCGCCGAAGACGAGCGAGAGGACCCCGATGTTCGCCGCGAACCAGACGCCGAAGAGGTTCCTCGCCCGGCCGTGCCGCTCGTCGGCCGGGACCGCGTCGATGCCGCGCCGTTCGACGGCGAAGAGCGTCACCACGCTCCCCACGGGTACGCTGCACCACGCTCGGGCACCGCACTGGCACCGGGCTCGGGGAAGGAGCAGATCGGGTCATGGTGGTCCGGTG
>JBMFXC010000033.1:5989-26755 GCA_049964655.1 Acidimicrobiales bacterium | reverse complement strand
AGGCGGTAGAGGTGGTAGTTGATGTAGAAGTCGCCGGGGAACCCCGTGCCGGTGAAGTACGGCTCGTCCCACGAGCCGTCCGGACGCTGGTTGGCCACCAGCCAGGCAACCGCTCGCTCGGCCACCGCTCCCCGCTCCTCCGCTGCCACCAGGGCAAGAAGCGCCCAGGCCGTCTGGGAGGGCGTCGACGCACCTCGGCCCCGGAAGGCCGCATCGCGATAGGAGCGGAGGTCCTCCCCGAAGCCGCCGTCGTCGTTCTGGTGGTCACCGAGCCACTCCACGGCCCGTCGGACCCGCTGGTCACCGGGGTCGACACCGGCGGCGACCAGGGCAGGGACGGCGGCCCCGGTGCCATAGACGTAGTTGGCACCCCACCGTCCGAACCACGACCCGTCGTCCTCCTGCTGAGCCGACAGCCAGACCACGGCCCGGTCGAGGGCCCGACGCGAGGCCGTGGGCTCGGCAGCCAACATCTCGACGACGTGGGCTGTGACATCCGCACTGGCCTCGTCGATGACCTCGCCGAAGTCGCAGAAGGGAAGCTTGCGGCACACCTCGCGGTCGTTGTCGACGTCGAAGGCGCCGAAGCCGCCGTTGCGGCACTGCATCGCCTCCGTCCAGGCCACCGCCCGCCGGCAGGCCGCCTCGGTGTCGGCCACCAGGGCCCCGCCACCGCCTGGTGCCACCGCCCGACGCAAGGCCAGGACGACCTCGGCCGTGTCGTCGACGTCGGGATAGTTGTCGTTCTCGAACTCGAAGGCCCAGCCCCCTGGCTGCGTGCGGGGGCGGCGGACGGCCCAGTCACCGGCCACGCGCACCTCCTCGCCGACCAGCCAACGCGCCGCCCGCTCGAGCGCCGGATCGCCCGCGGCGACCCCCGCGTCCCCGAGCGCCACCGCGGCAAGCGCGGTGTCCCACACCGGGGACTGACAGGCCTCGAGCCGACGGCCGCGCTCGTCGCGCACCACGAAGCGGTCGAGGCCGTCCAGCCCTGCCTTCACGGCCGGGTGGTCGAGGGGGTACCCCTGTAGGTGGAGGGCGAGGATCGAGTACACCCACGGCGGCTGGATGCCGCCCCAGGAGCCGTCCGCCTCCTGGCGGGCCAGGATCCACCGCTCGGCCAGGGCCAGCGCCAGCGATCGCACCGGGTTCCGGCCGACTCGACCGTAGGCGTGGAGCACGCGGTCGAGCTTCTCCCACGCCGACGAGGTCCAAAAGGGACGGGTCCGCCCGGGCGCGACCGGCGTGGTCCCGGGGTCGGCGCGCAGCTCGTAGAGGTCGAACCCGAGCGGCCGGATGGGGCGGTGGGTGGCGACCACCGTCAGGGCGACGATGGTCTGGCGGGCCCAGCAGGCGAAGTCGTAGACGTTGAGCGGTACCCACGACGGCAAGAGGACGACCTCGGGTGGAAGGGCCGGCAGCGCGTCCCACGGCCACTGCCCGAAGAGAGCGAGCCACAGACGCGTGAAGACGCGAGTGCGCTCGAGGCCGCCTTGTTGGCGGACGAAGTCAGCGGCCCGCCTCATGTGCGGCTCAGCGGGATCGTCCCCAGCCAGACGGAGGGCCACGTAGGCCTCGGTGGTGGTGGACAGGTCACCCGGGCCACCGAAGAACGTGGCCCAGGTGCCGTCCTCGCGCTGGTTGCCACGCACCCACCTGGCCGCCTCCTCGGTCTCCTCGGCGGTGCGGATACCGAGGAACTGCCGGAGGAGAAGGTCTTCGGCGTCCATGGTGACGTTGGTCTCGAGCTCCCCCTTCCACCAGCCTTCGTCGTGCTGGAGGGCGCGCAGGCAGGCCACGGCGGCGTCGAGGCACGCCTCGGCGGTAGCCGTCGTGGCGTCTCGGTCCGTGACCGGACCGTCCCGCCGTCGGACGTCGGTCATCTCAGGCGTTCCGGTCCACGACGAAGCGGGCGAGGGCCCTGAGCTCGGCGTCGACCGGCTCGGGGACGTCGGCCGACGACAACGCCTCCAACGCGGCGTCGAGGAACCGCCGCGCCTCGGACTCGGCACGGTCGCGACCCCCACACGCCTCGACCAGGGCGGCCGCCCGAACCACCTGGGCCTCGTCGAGCGCCTCGAGCTCGAGGAGCTCTTGGAGCTCGTCGGACGCGCTCTCGCCGGCATGCAGCGCCGCCACGATCGGAAGGGTCTTCTTCCGGTCACGCAGGTCGCTGCCGGCCGGCTTGCCCGTGACCTGAGGGTCACCCCAGATGCCGAGCACGTCGTCGACCGCCTGGAAGGCCAGACCGACGTTCAGCCCGAAGTCCCCGAGCGCCTCGGCGAGCGCCGGGTCGCCGTCGGCCAGTGGCACCCCGATCGAGGAGGCACACGCCAGCAGTACGGCGGTCTTGCCGAGGGCGATGGCGGTGCACTCGTCAGGAGTGATGTCGCTCCGAGACTCGGAGGCCATGTCCTCGGCTTCGCCGGCGATCAGGGCGGAGGTGGCGAACGCCAGGGCCCGCGAGGCCAGACGGGCCCCTCGGCCGGGCAGCTCGAGCAGCGTCTGGTGCGACAGGGCGAGGAGGGCATCGCCGGCGATGACCGCCGTGCCGACCCCGTAGACAGCCCACACCGTCGGCCGGTGACGCCGCTCGACGTCGTGGTCGATCACGTCGTCGTGGAGCAGCGAGAAGTTGTGCAGCAGCTCGACGGCAACCGCGCCGGGCACACCGACCTCGGCCGGTGCACCGGCGGCCTCGGCCGAGAGCAGGGCGAGCGTGGCCCGGACGAACTTGCCGCCCGGAGCGCCGGTCGGAGCGCCGGTGGGGTCACACCAACCGAGGTGGTACTCGATGGGAAGACGCAGCCCCGTGCTCAACCGGGCCACCGCTGCCTCGAGGGCGGGACGGACCAGGACCTGGGCGCGGCCGATGGCCGGTGGTACCCGATCCCCTCCGGGATCGGTGGCGTCGGTGGTGGCGGTGACAGTCGTCACGCGGGGACCTCCTCAGGAGCTCGGACGGAGACGCCGGCGGCGCCGAGGGCTCCGGCCGCGGCGGTGGTCCCGCTGCGGACGGCGCCCTCCATGGTCGCTGGCCAGCCGGTGTCGGTCCACGCCCCGGCCACGAAGAGCCGGGGGTGGCTGGTCGCCGGGCCGGGGCGAAGCCTGCCGCTTCGCGGCGCGGCGCGCAACGTGGCCGCTCGCTGGCGGCTGACGACGGCGTCGACGACCTCGGCGTGGGCGGCCGGCGGGAGCAGCCGGCGCAGCTCCCCGACCGCCTCGGAGACGAGCTCGGCCGACGGACGGCCGAGCTCGGCCGTGGCAGCCGAGAGCGAGACGCAGAGCACCTGCCCGCGGTCGGTGCCCGACGCGCCGGTGTGGTCGAAGACCCACTGCAGCGGGCTGTCGATGACGGCGAACACCGCGTCGTCGGTCACGGTCCGGTCGAAGACGACCGAGACGTTCACGATCGGCGAGGTCCCCAGGTCGACGAGGTCCTCTTGGTGGGCGACCGTCCCCGGGGGCACCAAGGCAGCCACCGCGTCGTGGGGCACGGCGAGGACGGCGACGTCGGCGTCGATGGCGTCGCCGTCGGCCAGGTGGACCGTCACGCCGTCGGCCTTCGGGGTGACGGCGACCACGGCGTGGCGGAGCCGAACCTCGGCACCGCTCTCGGACAGAGCGCGGGCGGCAGCGTCCCCGTGCAGCTCGCCGAGGGGCACGTCCGACCATCCGAGGTCGGCGGCATCGGACCGCTCGAGGAGCCCGGTGCGGAACACCTTGGCCGCCATGGCGAGCGACGCCTCACCCGCCGGCAGGTTGACCGTAGGCAGGGTGATGAGGTCCCACAGGGCGGTCACCGCCCGTTCCCCTTGCCCGTGGGCCGCCAACCAGTGACCGAAGGTCTCCTCGTCGGCAGCCGCGTCACGAGGGTCGACCGAGCGGAGGGCGAGCACGGCCGGCAGCATGCGCGCCCGTTGCCCGAGGGGAACGTGCCGGTAGCGAGCCAGGGAGGGGGCCAGGTGCAGCGGTGCAGGCAGGCCCGGTGTCCGTCGGAGCCGGCAGCGTCCACCCTCGTGCCCGCCACCGGCAAGGACCGGGATGTCGAGACGCGACTGCAGGTGCACGTGCCCGTCCACGCCCAGCCGGTCGAGGAAGGAACGGTAGGCAGTACAGCAGCGGAGGAACACGTGCTGGCCGTTGTCGTAGGACCGTCCCTTGCGAGTGAACGACCAGGTGGCCCCGCCGAGGCGTGGACGCGACTCGAGCAGGAGCACGTCGGCTCCGGCGTCGGCGCACGAGAGCGCGGACGCGAGCCCGGCGAGCCCGCCGCCGACGACGGCGACACGGGTCACGAGCGGACCGCCTCTTGGCGGCGGTTCGCCCTCACACCGTCCCCACGGCCAGGCTGCGCCCGGCGACGGCGAGCTTCTCCCAGACGGGCACTGAGACCCTCGTCGTCGTGACCGCGCTGGGCGCCGCCTCGATCCGGCGGAGCAGCCGGTGGTAGATGCCGGCCATGGCGGCCACACAGGCCCGGCTGCGTCGGTCGAGGAGCCCGAGGAGCCCGAGCCCGGTGTCGAAGTACGCCTCAGCCCGCTGGGCCTCGAAGGCGACGAGGGCGGCGATGGCATCGACCGGGCCCGACAGGTCGAGTGCGCAACCGAACCGTTCGAGGTCCTCGGCCGGCAGGTAGACACGGCCGAGGTCGTCGCGGTCCGTGGCGATGTCCCGCAGGATGTTGGTGAGCTGTAGACCGATGCCGAGCGCGTCGGCGAGCTGGGGCGCGTCGGGGTCCGAACTGCCGAAGACCCCGAGCGAGAGCCGGCCGATGGAGCCGGCGACGGACCGGCAGTACGCCACGGTCTCGTCGAAGGTGGCGTACGAGGCTCCCCGGGCATCGCGCTCGCAACCGTCGATGAGCTCCCCGAAGGCGGCGATCGGGATCGGGTACCGTCGCGCTGCGTCAGCGACCCCCACCAGCACGGGGTCGTCGGACGGCGGCGGCCCGTCGATGGCCGCACGCACGGCGTCCAGGGCGGCGAGCTTCTCGTCGGCGGGAGCGTCGCCGTCGCCGATGTCGTCGATGCGTCGGGCCAGCGCGTACAGCGCCGACATGGCCTGCCGCTTGGGCGTCGGGAGCAGCCGGATGCCGTAGGAGAAGTTCTTGGCCTCGCGACGGGTGATCTCC
Source organism: Acidimicrobiales bacterium (assembly GCA_049964655.1). Lineage (GTDB taxonomy): Bacteria > Actinomycetota > Acidimicrobiia > Acidimicrobiales > RAAP-2 > JAJZJT01. The sequence goes on along the minus strand of JBMFXC010000033.1, from coordinate 21,621 downwards.
TCGCAGCGGGCGTAGGCGGTCTCTACCGAGACGGTCATCGGATGCGCCCCGACAGGGCCTCAAGCGTCGCCACCGCCCGTGCAGTAGGCGAGGAGACCGGGGCACCGGCGGTCACGTCGAACCCGGCAGCAGCGACCGCCCGCAGCGCCGCCAGACCACCGCCGACGAACCCGGCCACCGCCACGCGAGCCAGACCCGGCACGGTCGCCACCAGCGGCGCCCCCTCGACCAACAGCCGGCGAGCCCGGTCGCACTCGAAGCTGACGAGCGCCCGCAGCCTCGGCGACGCCGGGGTGGACGTGAGCTCGTCCTCGACGACACCGAAGCGCTCGAGGTCCTCGGCGGGCACGTACCGGCGACCCGCCCGGGCGTCCTCGGCCAGGTCCTGCCAGTGCTCCACCAGCTGGAGCGCCGTGCATACGGCATCCGAGCGAGCCACCCGGCCTGGGTCATCGAGCCCCAGTGCCCCGAGCACCAGACGACCGACCGGATTGGCCGACAACCGGCAGTAGCCGAGGAGGTCGTCGAACGTCTCGTAGCGCTGCACCACCTGGTCGAGGCGGTTCGCTTCGATCAGGTCGTAGCAGGGCTGCGGGTCGATACCGCGCCCGAGCGTGGTGCCGAGCCGGACGAAGACCGGGTGCCGAGCTCGTCCAGCCACCGCGGCGTCGAGCTCGTCCTCGGCCCAGTCGAGCCAGGCGCTCCGGTCACCGTCCACCGCGTCGCCGAGCTCGTCCACCAGGCGGGCGTACCCGTAGAGAGCCACCAGGTCGCGTCGGAGCCGAGCAGGCAGCAGCCGGGCGGCCACTACGAAGTTCTCCGTCGCGGCACGGACATCGACGTTTCCCACGTCCGGGATGTCCTCGGGCGCCGGCGGAGGCCCGGCGTTCAGCATCTGGCTGTGCGACAACCGGGTTCCTCCACGGGCAGGCGTGCGGGCAGACAAACAATTGGTGCGTCCGACGTTCACGCCGTTGTACACGCAGCCGGAAGCGCCCGTCAACGCAACCGGAGGGAGCATGGGTGGCCATACGTCCCGCCGCACCCCTCGCTTGCAGGCTCCGAAGGCTACCGTCACCCGCCCGCGGGCACCGCACGAACGACGTTCACGAGACGAACGCCCCGGAGACCACCCGCTGGAGCACGCGACCGATGACCCGTGCGCCCCGTTCGATGTCGTTGCCCCGCCCGGTGACCCGCTGACCGATCCGAACGGTGAGCGAGCCCAGGGCCTGCCGGGCGTCCTCACGGCGGGACGGCCACCGGAACATGACGCCGGAGAACAGGTCGAGGAAGATCGGCACGTAGGGCTCGAGCGCCTCGCCGAGCTCGCTTGCCGCCCGGTCGGGCGAGACGCGCCCGGAGCATCCGGTCCGCTCCTCGAAGGCGGCGGTCACCTCGGCCACCGCTGCCGACACCGCCGCCAGGAACAGCTCCTCCTTGGAAGGGAAGTGCCGGTAGACCGCCGACTTGGAGAGCCCAGCCGCTGCCGCAACATCCGACAGGGACACCGCGTCGTAGCCCCGATGGGCGAACGCCTCCGTCGCCACGGCGAGCAGCCTGGTGGCCACGTCGTCGAGCGGCGGCGGGAGCAGTCCGCGCGTGGCGTCATCCCACTGGTCGGGGTGGAACGGCCGGCCACGGTCGAGCACGTCGGGCAGCACGTCGGCAATGGCATCGAGGGACAACCGCCGCTCGCGGAGGCGTCGGATGACCAGCAGGACATAGAGGTGGCGCTCGTCGTAGACGAACCGGTTGCGGGCGACCTCGAGCGCCGGGGGCAGGAGGCCGAGGTGCCGGTAGTGGTGGATGGTGGCGACGGGAATGCCGGTTCGCTCGACGAGGTCGGCCATCGAGAACCCACGACCAGCCCTGCTGGCGGCGGCCTCGGCGCCACCGGCTGCCCCCGGAACGACCGCGGCCTCGGCGCCACCGGCTGCCCCCGGAACGACCGCTGCCTCGGCGCCACCGGCTGACTCGGTGCCGCCGGGCCCTTCCGGCTCGTCACCCGCGCCCATCGGCTGCCCGGGGCCGGGCCGCACTGCAACGTTCGCCTTCGTCCTCGATCGTCTCGGGCCCATGGCTCCTCGGTCGTCGCCGGCTCAGGCACCCCTTGAGCCTTAGCATCGCACGCGGCCCCACCTGCTGTCGTGCCGGGGCCAGCGCGGACGGCACGGCCGGACGCCAGGATCGTCTCGACCTCGGGGACGAGTGGCGCAGCGGCACAGCGGCACAGCGGCACCTTGACGACGCGTTGCGATGCTGCCACCATTGATGGCGTGAACCAGGTTGGCAGCATCGTCGACGTGACCTCGGAGCTTCTCCTTACCTGACGGCGAACGCCACATCGCGTTCGCCTGCAACCTCCTGCGCCGATCGGCCAGGGGGTTTTTTGTTGGCCGGGATCCATCCGTGGCCCCGGTCGACATCAGCCCACTCGGGGATGGCAGAACGAAACAAGACGAGACCGACGAGACGAGACCGACGATCTGAGCTGTGACAGCCGGGCTGAGACGAGACGAGACCGACGAGACGAGACAGGGAGCAACCAACATGACCAGCGAACACCCCGAGGGCGGCGTGCACACGCCCCGCCCCCGCGTCGCCTACCCCTGCGACGTGTCCCCGATGCCCTTCTCCAAGTACCGAGCTCACCTCCCGCTCCAGTTGGCCGACCGGACGTGGCCGGACCGCACCTTCACCCGAGCGCCACGTTGGGCCAGTGTCGACCTGCGGGACGGCAACCAAGCCCTGGTCGACCCGATGGACCCCGAACGCAAGCTGGCGCTGTTCGACACCCTCGTCGCCGTCGGGTTCAAGGAGATCGAGGTTGGCTTCCCCTCGGCCTCCCAGACCGACCTCGACTTCCAGCGGCTCATCATCGACGAGGGCCGCATCCCCGACGACGTCACCATCCAGGTCCTCGTGCAGTGCCGCGAGGAGCTGATCGAGCGCACCTTCGAGTCGCTGCAAGGCGCCCCTCGGGCCATCGTGCACTTCTACAACTCGACGTCCGAGCTCCAACGACGGGTCGTCTTCGGCCTCGACAAGCCAGGGATCGTGGACATCGCCGTCAACGCCGCCCGGCTGTGCAAGAAGTTCGAGGCGGGCCTCGCCGGTACCGAGGTGCGCTACGAGTACTCGCCGGAGAGCTTCACGGGGACCGAGCCCGAGTTCGCCGTCGAGATCTGCGAGGCGGTGATGGACGTCATCGAGCCCACACCCGAGCGTCCCATGATCGTCAACCTGCCGGCCACCGTCGAGATGTACTCGCCCAACGTCTACGCGGACGTCATCGAGTGGTTCGGGCGGACGATCAAGCGACGCGACGCACTGGTCTTGAGCGTGCACCCCCACAACGATCGGGGCACGGCGGTCGCAGCCGCCGAGCTCGCCGTCCTGGCCGGCGCCGAACGAGTCGAGGGGACGCTCTTCGGCAACGGGGAACGGACCGGGAACGTCGACGTGGTGACGCTGGCCATGAACCTCTTCGCACAGGGCGTCGACCCCGCCCTCGACTTCTCCGACATCGAACGGGTGCGGCGGGTGGCCGAGCACGCCACCCGCATGCCTGTGCATCCCCGCCATCCCTACGCCGGCGACCTCGTCTACACGGCCTTCTCCGGCTCGCACCAGGACGCCATCAACAAGGGCATGCGGGCCATCGGCGACGACTACGACGTATGGGAAGTGCCCTACCTGCCCATCGACCCCAAGCACACCGGCCGGACCTACGAAGCGATCATCCAGGTCAACAGCCAGTCAGGTAAAGGCGGCGTGGCCTACCTGATGGACACCGAGCACGGCCTCGACCTTCCCCGCCAACTGCAAGTCGAGTTCTCCAAGGAGGTCCAGGCGGTCACCGAGGCCACCGGCACGGTGATCCGCCCGGGTGAGATGTGGGACGTCTTCGCCCGGACCTACCTGCCCGAAGACGCCGGGGTTCGCCTGGTCGGCTCCGAGGTCACCACCGGTCGCAAGCGCACGACGATCACGGCCCAGTTGCTCGTCGACGGAGCGCCGCGGACGGCGGTCGGCGAAGGGAACGGGCCGATCGACGCGTTGGTCGCCGCGCTCCGAGCCGAGCTCGGGGTCACCTTCGAGGTGCGCGACTACAGCGAGCACGCCCTCACCTCGGGGAGCGAAGCCTCCGCCGTCGCGTACGTCGAGGCCGAGGGGCCGGACGGGGCGACCTGGTGGGGAGTGGGCATGGACTCGAGCATCCTCGACGCGTCGCTCCAGGCCGTGGTCAGCGCGGCGAACCGGGCTCGGCGCCGGACGTCGAGCTGAGCCCCGCGTCTGCCAGTGACGCCGGAGCGTGGGCGGACACCCCGCCGGTGCTCACCCCGCCGACGCTCTCTGGACGATCCAGACAGTCGCCGGACGCGGGCCGAGGTCGGTGTCGAGCTCGATCTCGATCCCCTCGGCGGCGGGGGCAGCGGCGGTCTCCGTCGACACCGTGTGAGCGAGCACCTCACGGGCGATGGCGTCGAAGTGCGGGGCAAGGTCGTCCACCCCGCCGAGGATGAGGTCGATGGCGTCCGAGACGGCCAGCCCGCGCTGCTTGCGCAACTCCTGCACGTGGCGGACCACCTCACGGGCGAGCCCTCGGCGGCGGAGGTCGTCGTCGAGAGCGAGGTCGAGCGCGACCACCTCGCCGCCGTCACGCGAGACAGCGAAGCCCGGCTGGGCCCTGACCCGGAGCTCGACGTCGTCGGGACCGAGGTCGACCACGCCACCGGGGGCACCGTCGACCGGGACCCGATAGGCGCCTCCGGCGGCCAGAGCGTCGGCGACGGCGGCACCGTCCACTGCCGACAACGCGGCACGCAGCCCCTGGACCGCCTTGCCCAGCTTGGGCCCGAGCACCTTGAAGTTGGGGACGACCTCGTAGCGGAGGACCTCTCCCAGCTCCGGGGCCAGGTCGACGGCGTCGACGTTGAGCTCGTCCTCGACCACACCGACCGGGAGGGCGGGACTGCCGCCGGGCAGGTGGACGAGCGCTCGGGCCAGTGGCTGTCGGACCTTCACGCCGGCCTCCGAGCGGGCCGCCCGACCGAGGGACACGAGCCGCCGAGCGAGGGCCATCGAGCGTTCGAGCTCGACGTCTTGTGCCGCGTCGTCGGGACGGGGCCAGTCGACGAGGTGGACCGACGCCTCCTCGTCGGCGTCGGACAACACTCGCCAGACGTAGTCGGCGACGAACGGGCAGAAGGGGGCGAACAGGGTGGCCAGCGTGGTGAGCGCCTCGTGGAGCGTCGCCTGGGCAGCCAGCGCGTCGGCAGGCGGTGCGTCGGGGTCGGTCCGCCAGAACCGCCGACGTGACCGCCGCACGTACCAATTGGACAGGTCGTCGACGAACGTGGCGAGTGCAGCGGCCGCCGGCGTCGGCTCGTAGCCGTCGAGGGCCTCGGTCACCTCGACGACGGTGGCAGCAAGGCGCGAGCGGAGCCACCGGTCGAGCGCCGGACGCGCTTCCGCCTCGGGAACCTCGGGGTCTGCGGGATCGAAGCCGTTGAGCGAGGCGTAGGTGGTGAAGAACGAGAAGGTGTTCCAGAAGGTGAGGAGCGTGTCGCGCAGCGACGCGTCGATGGCTCCGAAGCTCACCCGGGTGGGCGTCCACGGGGAGCCCTGCGAGAACATCCACCACCGCAGCGGGTCGGCCCCCCGGGTGTCGAGGATGTCCCAAGGGTCGATGACGTTGCCGACGCTCTTGGACATCTTGCGGCCCTCGGCGTCGACGATGTGCCCGAGGCACAGCACGTTGCGGAAGGGAGCCTCCCGCCCCACCGCCGTGTTGACGGCGAGCAGCGAGTAGAACCATCCCCGAGTCTGGTCGATCGCCTCGCAGATGAAGTCGGCCGGGTAGACGAAGCGCTGCTCGGACCCCGGGACGACCGGGTAGCCCCACTGGGCAGTGGGCATCGACCCCGAATCGAACCAGGCGTCGATGACCGGCTCGACCCGGCGCATGGTCCCCACGGCCTCGGGACCCGCGCCACCGGCTGGACCCGCGCCACCGGCTGGACCCGGGGCGACACCCTCGGGCGTCACCGGCGGGCTCTGGCAGTCGGGGCAGGGGAAGGCGACCGCGTCGATGGTCGGTCGGTGAGGATCGACGGTGGTCACGTCTCGCCCGGCCAGCTTCGACAGGTCCTCGAGCGAGCCCACGCACCTGAGGTGGGAGCGGTCGCGGTCGCACCGCCACACCGGCAGGGGCGTTCCCCAGAAGCGGTCACGAGACAGGGCCCAGTCGACGTTGTTGGCCAGCCACTCTCCCATCCGGCCGTCCCGGATGTGCTCCGGGTGCCACCCGATCCCGGCGTTGGCCGCCACCAGCTCGTCCTTCTTCGCCGAAGTCCTGATGTACCAGCTCGGCTTGCCCCAGTAGATCAGGGCGGTCCCGCACCGCCAACAGTGCGGGTAGGCGTGCTCGTAGGGCTGTCGGCGGACGAGGAGCGAGGCTTGCTCCAGCCGGTCGAGCACCGCTTCGTTGGCCCGGCGGGCCTGGGTGCCCGCCAGCCACGGGACCTCGTCGGTGAAGGCGCCGTCGGGGCCGACCGGATTGAGCGTGGGCAGCCCGGCGGCGGCGCCGACCTCGCGGTCGACCTCGCCGAAGGCAGGGGCCAGGTGGACGATGCCGGTTCCCTCGGTCGCCTCGACGAAGGTGCCGGGCACCACACGCCACGCGGAGCCCACCCAGCCAGAGTCGACCGACAGGTCGTCGAAGGGACGCTCGTAGAAGAGCCCGACCAGCTCGGTGCCGGCAAGCACCGCCTCAGGGAGAGCACCCTCGCCGAAGACCTGCTCGACGAGGTCGGCGGCCACCACGTCGTCGCCGACGACGGCGTAGTCGAGCTCGGGGTTGACGGCGAGCCCGGTGTTGGAGAGAAGCGTCCACGGGGTCGTCGTCCACGCCACCAGGTTGAGGCCCTCGAGCGAGGTGCGCCCGAGCCGACGGGCCAGGGCCGCGGTGCGGGAGGTCCCCCGGGGATCGTCCGGAGCGCTCGAGGTGGCCTCGCCGGTGAGGGGGAAGCGGACGAACGCCGAGGGGTCGATGACGTCACGGTAGACGTCGGGCTGGCCCAGCTCGTGGGAAGACAGCGCCGTGCCGCAGCGCGGACAGTAGGGGACGACCTTGATGTCCTCGTAGAGGAGGTCCTGGTCCCAGATGGCCTTCAAGTTGGCCCACACGGCCTCGACGTAGGAGGAGTCGAACGTCCAGTAGGCATCGTCGAGGTCGATCCAATAGCCGATCCGGTCGGTCAGCCGCTTCCAGTCGTCGACGTAGTTGCGGACCGACGCACGGCACAGCCGGGTGAACTCGGCGATGCCCACCTCGTCCTCGATCTGCCGCTTGGCGCTGATGCCGAGCTGCTTCTCGACCTCGACCTCGACGGGAAGCCCGTGGGTGTCCCACCCCGCCTTTCGGGGCACGGCAAAGCCTCGCATGGTCCGGTAGCGACAGAACAGGTCCTTGTAGACGCGGGCCCACACGTGGTGCAGGCCCGGCCGGCCGTTGGCAGTGGGCGGGCCCTCGTAGAAGACCCACCGCTCGGCCCCGGCGCGTAGCTCGACGGAACGCTCGAAGACCCGGTGACGCGCCCAGCGGTCGAGCTCGGCGCGCTCGAGGGCGGTGAAGTCGACATCGGGTGGGGCCGGGCGGAACAACGGGCGGGTCTCCTCGGGTGGCGGGTGAAGCCGACCAGATACTACGGGGGCGGGCGGGGGCATCGCCGATCCGAGCGGGCACACGGAGGCGACCGGGGGAACGCTCGGCCGGCGCGACGAACTGCCCGACCGCTACGACATCGGGGTGGCTTGCCGCCGCGAGCGCCTGGGCGCTCGTCTGCGGTCGGCGCCGAAGGAGCCATCGGCGCGGAGCAGTGAACAGCCCCACCGCCCGACCGCCCGACCGCCCGAGCCTGGGCCGGAAGGGCGACGGGCCGGTCAGGGGCGTCCGGTCCCGACGGTGGCGATCCCGCCGTCGACCGGGATCACCGCACCGGTCAGGTAGGAACCGGCACGCGAGGCGAGGTAGATCGCCGTGCCGCCCATGTCGTCGGGGCGCCCGATCCGCTTCAGCGGTGCCGAGGAGGCGATCTGCTCGCCGAACGCCTCGAGGGTGGCCGCCATCATCTTGGACTCGAAGGGCCCCGGGGCGATGGCGTTGACCGTGACCGTCGGGGCGAGGAAGCGCGCCAGGTGGCGAGTCAGTTGGTGGACGGCCGCCTTCGACGCCGAGTAGGCATACGTCTCCAGCGTGGGTACGTGGATCCCGTCGATCGAGCCGATGTTGATCACCCGGGCCGGGCCCTCCTCGGACCCCGCCGCCCGGAGCGCAGGAGCCAGGAACCGGGTGAGGTGGAACACGCCCTTCACGTTCAGGGCGAGCACCCGCTCGAACGCCGCCTCGTCTGTCTCGGCCAGCGGGGCACCCCAGGTGGCCCCGGCGTTGTTGACCAGGATGTCGAGCGACCCGCCCGTCGCCTCGGTCACCGTGTCGGCCAGTCGGCGGCACTCGGCTTCGCTGGAGAGGTCGGCGGGCAACGACACGCACCGGCCCCGCTCCGACAGCTCGGCGGCCACCGCGTCACAGACCTCGGCCTTGCGTGACGAGATGAAGACGGCGGCACCAGCGTCGACATAGGCGGAAGCGATCATCAACCCGATGCCTCGTGACCCTCCGGTGACGAGGGCGGTCTTGCCGGCGATCGAGAACAGGTCCTGGGGCGTGGTCATGGCCCATTGTGTCCCACGACGCTCCCCGGCGTCCGGCCCGGTCGCCGTCGCGGCTCGGTTGGTCGGCGGCTCAGCCCGGTCCGTCAGCGACGCGGCTCGATGACCAGGTTCTGCACCGCTCGGCCGATCCGTCCCCGCTCGTCCCACAGGGCGGACTCGCACGTGCCCACGCCCGGTGTGCCCAGCCGGGTTCTCGCCGCCAGGCAGACCCACTCGCCCTCTGGCGGTCGGTAGAGGTCGACCGTCAGGTCCGGGTTGATGAAGACGTGCCTGTCGAAGTCGAGCTCGGCCGAGATGCCGTTCCCGAAGTCCGCTGCCGCCACGGCCCGCTGCCACGGGGTGATCGGGCAACCGGCGACGACAGGACAACGCAGCCGGAACCACGCCGTTGCCGGCCCCAGCCCGTCGAAACGTCCGTCGACGAAGCGGATCTCGACGCCGCTGTTGTGGAAGGCGCGCATGCCCGTCTCGAAGCCCGGCGTGGCCCGGCCCTCCTGCCAACCGGGCGGCGGGGGCTCGTCGTCGGTGGTGGTGGCAACGAACATGCCCGGCACCCGTCGGATCCGCAGGGCCCGGGCCCAGGCGACCTCCACCCCACCCGAGGTCACGACGGCGTCCACCAACTGCACTTTCCGTCCCGGACGGACGAGGAAGGTCGACACCGCCAGATGGGCGAGTGGCACGGGGCGCAGGAGCTCGACGGTGAGGCGGACCAGGGCGAGGTCGCCGTCGGGGGCGGCGTCACGTTCGAGCGCGTGGACCACCAAGGCGGCGACCGGACCGCCGTGCAAGGCGTCGGGCGACCACGGTCCCCGGGCGAGCTCGGTGGGGGCAAAGCCCGAACCCTCGGGCTCGAAGAGGGCGTGCTCGCCCGCTGGCGACGTCATGGCGCCCGACGCTACGGGTCGGCCGAGCCCGACGCCAGCCTTCCCGTCCACCGCCCGGCGTGGAAGGCGCGGGCGCAGAAGGTGCACCGGCCGAGCGACAGACGAAGCGACCGGTCGTCCGTCGAATGGCGCGTCGATTGGAGCCCCCCTACCATCGGCGCCGGCACCGTGCGGTGCTCCTCGTCGACCGGTACGCCGGCCGCAGAGCCCACAAGGGGGAGGCATGGGAGAGGCGACCGCAGCGATCGACATCGAGCGCGACCCGGACACCGTCTGGGCGGCCATCGGGGACTTCGGAGGGATCGGAGACTGGATGCCGGGCATCGAGTCCTGCCGCCTGGAAGGGGAGGACCGGGTCCTCGCCATGATGGGCATGGAGATCACCGAGCGCCTGGTGTCCAAGGACGACGCCGGACGAGTGCTCGTCTACGCCATCGTCGACGGGGTCCCCGTCGAGCGGCACCAGGGGACCATCACCGTCACGGCCTCCGGGGACGGCTCCCACGTGACGTGGCATGTGGAGGTCACCCCGGACGACATGGCCCAGATGATGGGGGGCCTCTACCAGCAGGCCCTCGAGGCCCTCAAGAGGCACGTCACCAGCTGAAGCCGCATCGCCGCCTGGCACCCCCGGTCAGGCTCCCGAGCCCGCTTTCCACACCGGGTCCATCACCGCCACCCGCTCGGGACGTACCCTCCCTGCTTCGACGAACCAGCGGGCTGCCTCGGCGAGCGCTTCAGACGCCGGACGCGAGCGGTAGCCGAGCTCGGCACGGGCGCGTCGGTCGTCGAAAGCCATGTGGGTCGTCGCCATGAGCGCCCCCTCGAGCGGGACTCGGGGTGCCCGGCCGAGGAACCGTCCCTCGACCACCTCGGAGACCCATCCGGTCGCCACGGCGAGGCGCCATGGGACCCGCCAGGCCGGACGGGGCAGGCCGGTGACGGCAGCGAGGGAGGCGACCACGTCGGCCAGCGAGAGGTTCTCGCCGCCCAGGATGTAGCTGCGGCCGTTCCGTCCTCGCTCGGCGGCCAGCACATGGCCTTCGGCCACGTCGTCGACGGCTACGACGTTGAGGGTCGTGTCCACGGTCCCAGGAAGCCGCCCGTCGAGGAAGTCGAGCACCATGCGCCCCGTCGGGGTCGGCGCGGTATCGCGGGGACCGACCGGGGTCGTCGGCTGGACGATCACGACGGGCGCACCCTCGGCGGCGGCGCGCAGCACCTCGTGCTCGGCCACGTACTTCGACTGCTTGTACGCACCGAACAGGTGGTCGACGATCGGGTACGACGTCTCGTCGACCGGTTCGTCCCGCCGGGCACCGTGCACTCCGATCGTGCCCACCGTCGACGTGTAGACGACCCGCTCGCACCCGGCCTCGCTGGCCGCCTCCAGCACGGTGCGCGTGCCTCCCACGTTGACGTCGTAGAACGCCGCACGGTCGGGCGCCCAGAACCGGTACAGGGCGGCCACGTGGAAGACGACCTGGGAGCCGGCGACGGCGCGGCGGACGGCCGCCGCGTCCCGCACGTCGGCTTCGGCGAGGCGGACGTCGAGGCCGGCCAGTGTGGACGTCGGTCCACCCGGCTCGACCATGGCCGTGACGTCGACCCCGCGAGCGAGCAGGCTCCGGGTCAGCGCGGAACCGATGAAGCCGTCTGCTCCGGTTACTACGACACGAGCCCCGGGCCCGAGGCGACGCGCCCCCTCGCCCGGCGAGGCGGTGGGCCTCCGGGCCGGAGCGGACCCGTCGGGGGTCACGACCGGGCGGCCGCCACGCGCCGTCGGTCAGAGCGGACGCGCATCGTGTTGCGCACCATCGTGCGACCCACCTCGGCCAGCACGGTGGAACGGGCGAGATCGGTGAGCACGTCGTCGAGGGCGTCCACGAACCGGTCGAGCTCGGCATCCGACACGACGAGCGGAGGGAGGAGCTTGACGATGTTGACGTTGTCGGCCGCCACCTGGGTAAGGATGCCGTGACGGTGGAAGAGCGGGACGACCACCAGCTGAGAGAAGAGCCCTTTGCGGGCCAGCTCCATCAGGGAGAATCGGGCACGAGCCCCAAACCCCTGCGGCGGGCCGAACTCGAGGCCGATCATGAGACCCATCCCCCGGACGTCGCAGAGGAGCTCGTGGCGCTCGGCGAGCCCGGCGAGCCGTTCGCGGAAGCGGGCTGACGTCCGCCGGACCTGACCGATCACGTCCTCGTCGTCGAAGACCGACAGCGTGGCGAGACCCGCCACCATGGCGAGCTGGTTACGCGAGAAGGTCGAGGAGTGGACCACCGCCCGGTCCATCGAGCTGTAGACGGCGTCGAAGACCGGGGTGGTGGTGAGCACCGCACCGACGGGTACGTAGCCCCCCGAGAGCGCCTTCGACACGGTGATGACGTCAGGCCGGACACCCCAGTGCTGGTGGCAGAAGAATTCGCCGGTCCGCCCCATGCCCGTCTGCACCTCGTCGACGACCAGCAGCGCACCGTACCGTCGACACCGCTCCTCCGCGCCTGCCAGGTAGCCCTCGGGGGCGACGTTGACGCCCTTGCCCTGGATGGGCTCGACCACGAAGGCGGCGACGTCACCACGGGCCAGCTCGGCCTCCAGTGCGTCGAGGTCCCCGAAGGGGACCATGGTGGAACCGGGGAGGAGCGCGCCGAACCCGGTGCGGAACTCCTTGCCCCCGTTCAGGGAGAGGGCCCCGGTGGTGAGGCCGTGGAAGGCGTGGTCGCAGTAGAGGATGCGGCCGCGCCCGGTCGTGCACCGCACGAATTTGATGGCCGTCTCTATGGCCTCGGCCCCCGAGTTGGTGAAGAAGACGCGCTCGATGCCCTCGTGGGCTCGGGCCACCAGCGCCTTGGCCAGCACGCCGGGCAGCAGGGCGCAGTCGAGCTGGACGAGATTGGGCAGGTCGGCGTCGAGCGCTTGACGCAGCGCGTCCTTCACTACCGGGTGCGACCGTCCGAGGGCGAACACGCCGAAGCCCGACAGGAAGTCGAGGTACTCCCGACCCTCGTCGTCGACGAGGACCGCACCCGTGCCTCGGACGTACCTGCGATCGAACCCCAGCGTGGCGAGCACGTCGACCAGACGCGGGTTCATCACCTGGCGGTGCAGGTCGAACTGCTGGGCTCGGTGGTCGGCAAGGACAGCGGCGAGGTCGAACGGCACGGTTCCCTCCGGTCTGGTCGGACGACACGCCGCCGGTGGCCGGCACCCGGCGGTGTCCCGTTCCCACCATGGCAGCGGGGAGCGGCGCCACCGGCCACGGCGGCGCACCCGGCTCTCGTGCGACGACCCGGGGCACACCCAGCGTAGCGGTGCCGCCGCCGGCCCTCTCGGCCGGCCCAGCCACCGGAGCTCGAACGCTCGCCCGCGTGGTGAGACGTCGCCGGCCGTAGCGAGCGCCGCGCGGGGCGCCGGATGTCAGCGGGTCGACGCCAAGCCCGATCAGGTGTCGAACTTGACGACGCCGCGGATGTTCTTGCCAGCCGCTAAGTCGTCGTAGCCGTTCTGGACTTCGTCGAGGGTGTACTCGTTGGTGATCAGCTTGTCGATCTCCAGCAGGCCGGCGTCGTAGAGCCGGAGAAGGTTGGGGATCTGCACCCGTGGACTGCACGATCCGAAGACCGTGCCCAAGACCGCCTGGTTGAACATGGCGAGGTTGAACAGGTTCAGCGAGACCTGCTCCTGGTTGAACGGTGCGATGGCGGTGGCCACCACGCGCCCGTCCTTGGAGGACAGCTGGACGGCCGGACCGAGCAGGTCGCCGGTGAGCACGCCGGGCGTCAAGATCACCACGTCGGCCATGCGTCCCTCGGTCAGCTCGGGAAGCAGGAAGGCCGCCTCGAGGATCGAGGCGGCGCCGTGGGTGGCGCCGATCTCCTTGGCCCGCTCGACCTTGAAGGGCAACGGGTCGACCGCCACGATCGCCCGGGCGCCAGCTAGCCGCGCCCCCTGGATGGCACCCGAGCCCACGCCTCCGCAGCCGACCACGACCACGGTCTCACCCGGCTTGACCTTGGCGCGGTCGACGGCCGAGCCGAAGCCGGTGGCGATGCCGCAGCTGATGAGCGCCGCCGCCTCGAGCGAGGCGGCCGGGTCGATCTTCACCAACGAGGCTTCGTTGGCCAGCAGCTGCTCGGCGAAGGTGCCCAGCTGGGTCATCCGGTTGAGGCGCTGGTCCCCGAGGTGATGTCGCCACTGGCCGTCGCTCATCATCGGCCCGGCGAGCGTGCTCATCCCCAGGTCGCAGAGGTACTGCCGGCCCGACGCACACCAGAAGCAATGCCCGCAGGCGGGGATGAACGACATGGCGACGTGGTCGCCCTCGGCAAGGGTGTCGACGCCGGGGCCGACCCGGGTGACGATGCCCGCGCCCTCGTGGCCGCCGATGATCGGGAACATGGAGTCGACGCCGAGCATGCTCAGGACCTCAGGGGGCGCACTGATGTCGCCCGTGCGCAGGTGCTCGTCCGAGTGGCACATACCCGCATAGACCATCTGGACGACGACCTCGTGGGGGCCCGGTTCAGCCACCTCGATCTCCTCGACCTTCCACGGCTCGTGAAGGCCGGTGCAGACGGCGGCTCGTGTCTTCATCGGCGATGCCCTCCCCTGTGCAGGTGCCGGAGCTGGGGCCGCAACGGCCCGACCCCCCCGGATCGACGGCGCCTACCGCCGTCACGCTCAGCATCGCGCCGACGGCACTGCGGCGCCAGAGAGCCTGGCCTCCGCGCCGCCGGGTGGCACGCCCGCGCTTGCTAGCCGCATCCCGCGGCGAGGATCCTGAACGCCTCGTCGAGACAACGGTCGAGGTCTCCGTCCGGGTCTGCCGCCCACACGGTGAACGCTGCCTGGGCGGCACCCAGGCAAGCTCGGGCGACCGTCTGGGGACCCAGCTCGCCGACGGCCGCCTTGAGCCTGTGCGCGGCAAACGCGGCGATGACGTCGCACCACGCCTGGTACTGCACCGCCGAGTGGGCGACCAGCGCGGGAACGGTGGCAATCAGTTCGATGCGGACGCGCAGCTGGTCGAGCTCGCCGGCACCGAACCGGTTGGTGGCGACGACGGCCCTCCTCACCACGTCGATGATCGGGTCGTCCTCGGAGGCGGACTCGAGCCGTTGGTGCAGTCGCTCGAGCTCGACGTCGAACTCCCCCCACACCGCGTCGGCCTTGGTGGCGTAGTACCGGAAGAAGGTCCTTCGGGCGATGCCTGCCGCGTCGGCGATGTCGTCGACGGTGGTCGCCTCGAACCCGTCGCGGGCGAAGAGCCGCAGGGCCACCTCAGCCAGACGCGCTCTCGTGGTGAGCGGCCGCCGGCCACGCACGCCGTCGCCTGGGCCGGCGTGCCGGCTGGGATCGTCACGCATGGGGCTCCCATTCTGACATCGAGTGCACTAATGTGGCCTCCATGCCTCCGGCGTCGGCCGGCGGGCGCGACGACCATCGGAGACTGCCATGATCGATCCTGCCACCAATCCCGTCACGGACGACGGAGAGCCGGACGGCACCGCCGGTGCCGCCGATGCCGCCCTCGTCGAGTCCGACCTGATCGTCGAGGACGTCTCCATCGACGGTATGTGCGGCGTCTACTGAGCGACGCCGTACGTCGCGACATCATGCCGCCTGCACCCTCGGCTCTGCCGGATCGAGCAGCTCTGCCGGCGGGCGCCGCCTTCGACGCTGCGGCGCCGTGGAGGCTGCACCCCCAGGTGTCCTTGCGGCCCGAGCCCTTCGGTGCCCTCGCCTACCACTTCGGGACGCGTCGTCTGTCGTTTCTCAAGACCCGACGGCTCGTCGACGTCGTCCAGGCACTGGCCACCCGTCCCGACGCCCTCGGGGTCTGCCGTGCGGCCGGCGTACCAGACGCCGAGCTGCCGGTCTACCTCCGGGCCCTCGCCTCGCTCGCCGGCTCGGGGATGATCTGCCGGCGCGAGCCGGGACCAGTGGATCTGGCGCCTGAGGCTCCGGCTCCTGAGGCTCCGGCTCCTGAGGCTCCGG
>JBMFXC010000033.1:0-5889 GCA_049964655.1 Acidimicrobiales bacterium | reverse complement strand
CCGAGCCGATGAGCGCGCCGCCTGTCGGTGGGGCGACCCGGCTGGTCGACCTCTTCGAGGCGGGGCTCGACGCGCCCATCTGCCTGACCTGGGAGCTGACCTACGCGTGCAACCTGGCGTGCGTCCACTGCCTCTCCAGCTCGGGACGACGTGACCCCCGTGAGCTCACCACCGCCGAGTGCCAGGCGCTCATCGACGAGTTCGAGCGGATGCAGATCTTCTACGTCAACATCGGCGGCGGGGAGCCTACGGTCCGCCCCGACTTCTTCGACCTGGTGTCGTACGCCACCGAGCACCACGTCGGCGTCAAGTTCTCGACCAACGGCTCGCGCCTCACGACGGCCGTCGCCGAACGCCTGGCAGCGAGTGACTACGTCGACGTCCAGGTCAGCCTCGACGGCGCCACGCCCGAAGTCAACGACGCCGTCCGGGGCACGGGCTCCTATGCCACGGCGGTCGGCGCCATGGAGCGCCTCGCCGAGGCGGGCATGGAGGGGTTCAAGCTGTCGGTGGTGGTGACGCGCCACAACGTCGACCAGCTCGACGAGTACCTCGCGATGGCCGACCACCTGGGTGCCCAGCTCCGCCTCACCCGGCTCCGCCCCTCCGGGCGCGGCGCCGACGTGTGGGGCGAGCTCCACCCCCTGCCCCACCAACAAGAACGCCTCTACCACTGGCTCCTCGACCACGGCGAGTCGGTCCTGACCGGAGACTCGTTCTTCCACCTGGCCGCCTTCGGCGACCCCCTGCCCGGTCTCAACCTGTGTGGTGCCGGGCGAGTGGTATGCCTGGTCGACCCGATCGGCGACGTCTACGCCTGCCCGTTCGCCATCCACGAGCAGTTCCGAGCCGGGAACGTCCGCCGGCCAGGAGGATTCGCGGCGGTCTGGAGGGACGCGCCGCTCTTCGCCGAGCTACGCGCCCCGAGCACGGGCGGGGCGTGCCGCTCATGCGGGCACTTCGACGCCTGCCGAGGCGGGTGCATGGCAGCGAAGTTCTTCACCGGGCTCCCACTGGAGGGTCCCGACCCCGAGTGCGTGCTCGGGCACGGCATCGACGCCCTCGAGCGCCGGAGCGCCGACCAACCCGCCCCACGCCCCACGCCCGACCACTCCCGCCGGGTCCGGCGGGGGGACCCGGCACCGGTCCCCGTGGTGCTCGGCCGCCCGGCTCGCAGCTGCGACGAGCACCCGCTCACCGGGTTCGCGCCGGCGCTTTGATCGGTGGGCTCGCTCGTCGAACCAGTGGCCGTGGCGGGGCGGGCCGCCCCCTCCCGTGTGGTGTTCGGCCCGCACGTCACCAACCTCGGTACCGGTCGGGCCCTCGGGCCCCGGCACGTCGCGTACTACCGCGAACGGGCCGCCGGTGGCGCAGGGGTGGTGGTGACCGAGACGGCTTCCGTGCACCCCTCCGACTGGCCCTACGAGCGCGCCCCGCTCGCCTCGGCGTGCACACCGGGTTGGGAGGCCGTCGCCGAAGCGTGCCGTCCGTTCGGGACGCTGGTGCTCGCCTCGCTGGGCCACAGCGGCGCCCAGGGGTCGAGCGCGTATGGCCAGGAGGCTCTGTGGGCCCCGTCGCCGGTGGCCGACGCCGTCTCGCGCGAGCTTCCGCGCACCATGGAGGACGAGGACGTCGCCGCCCTGGTCGCCGGCTTCGCCGACGCGGCGCGCCGGGCCGTGGCAGCCGGTCTCGGCGGGGTCGAGGTCGATGTCGGACCCCGGTCGCTGCTGCGCCAGTTCCACTCCGGGCTGACCAACCACCGTGAAGATGCCTACGGCGCCGACCGGCTCCGGCTGACCCGCGAGGTGCTCGCCGCCGTACGAGCCGCGTTGGGGGCAGCCGACGTCCTGGCTGTCCGGCTGTGCGCCGACGAGCTCGCCCCGTGGGCCGGCGTGACCCCCGAACAGGCGCGCGACCACGTCGTCGCGCTCGCCCCCCTGGTCGACCTGGTGACGGTGGTGCGCGGCGGACCGTTCACGACCTCGGCTGAACGCCCCGACGCCCATACCCCGCCCGTGTTCAACCGCGCCCTGTGCGCCGAGCTGCGCGGCGCCGTCAGCGGGAGGGCGCTGGTCGTCCTGCAGGGCAGCGTGGTGGACCCGACCGACGCCCAGCGCGCCGTCGACGACGGCACCGCCGATCTCGTCGAGATGACCCGGGCCCAGATCGCCGACCCCCGCCTCGTGCGCCTCGTGCGAGCGGGGACGCCCGAGCGGGTCCGTCCGTGCATCCGGTGCAACCAGGCCTGCCAGGTACGTGACCCGCGCAACCCGCTCGTCTCGTGCGTCGGCGAGCCCCGCAGCGGCTACGAGACCACCGAGCCGCCAGTGCTGTCGGCGGCGTCGACGGCGTCGGCGGCGTCGGCGGCGTCGGCGATGCCGTTCGTGACGCACCCGGCCGGTACGCCGCGACCGCAGACGAGCACCACGCCTCCGCCGACCGTCGTCGTCGTCGGAGGTGGGGTGGCCGGCCTCGAGTGCGCGCGGGTCCTCGCCCACGCTGGTCGGCAGGTTCGGCTGCTCGAGCGGGCAGCGACTGTCGGGGGCATGGCGGCTCGGGTCGCCATCGGGCCGGGGCGTACGCCGCTCAGTGCGCTTGCTGGGTGGCTGGAGGCCGAGTGTCACTCCCTCGGGGTCACCGTCGAGACCGGGGTCGACGTCACCCTGGCGGAGCTCGATCGGGCGCGCGCCGCCGGTGAGCCCGTGGTGCTGGCCACCGGCTCGCGTCCCGGTCCGCCACCGGTCGCCGTCGCTGCTGGCGTCGTCGTCGTCGACGCACCGAGCGCGCTCTCGAACGGCGTCTCGTCGCTGCCCGACGGCCCTGTCGTCGTCCACGACCCGATCGGCGGACCCGTCGGCGTCGCCATGGCCGAGTGGCTCGCCGCCGAAGGCCGGGCCGTCTCCCTCGTCACGCCCGACCCAGTGGCCGGCACTCTGTTGTCGGCCACCGGCGACCTGGCGGACGCCAACGCACGCCTCCAACGGGCCGGCGTCCGACGCGAGCTGCGCGCTCGGCTGCGCGAGGCGGAGGCCGGTGCGGCCGTGGTCGAGCACGTCTGGACGGGCGAACGCCACGAGGTTCCCTGCACCGTGATCGTCGACTGCGGTTCGCGCCTGCCCGAGGAGACCTTGGCCGCGGCCCGACCCGACCTCCCCCGAGCCGGGGACTGTGTGGCCCCCCGGACCGTGCTCGAGGCCGTCCTCGAAGGTCGGCGACGCGCTCTCGAGATCGCCGCCGGGGAGGTACCGGCACGGTGAGCGGCGCCGGCGCGATCCGCCATCTCTTCACGCCGCTCCGGTTGGGCCCGGTCACCGTGCCCAACCGCATCGTCTTCTCGGCGCACCTCACCAACTACGCCGAGGGCGGGCTGCCAACCGCCCAGCATGCCGCCTACTACGCGGCGCGGGCGGCTGGCGGGGCCGGGCTCGTGATCACCGAGGAGCACTCGACGCACCGCACGGACTGGCCCTACGAGAAGCTGATCCACGGCTTTCACCCGGCGGTCGTCCCCGGCTATCGGCGTATCACCGACGCCGTCCATGCCCACGGCGTACCGATCTTCGCCCAGCTCAACCACAACGGCGGCCAGGCCTCGAGCATGTACTCACGCCTGCCCGTGTGGGCACCCAGCCCGGTGCCCGACCCGCTGTTCCGCGAGGTCCCCAAGGCCGTCGACGAGGCCGAGATCGCCGACGTCGTCGCCGGCTACGCCACCGTGGCAGAGCACTGCCGGGCCGGGGGCTTCGACGGCGTCGAGCTCCAGTGCTCGCACTCGTCGATCGTCCGGGGCTTCCTCTCTCCTGCCACCAACCGAAGGACCGACCGCTATGGCGGACCGCTCGCCAACCGGGCCCGCCTGCTCCTCGAGATCGTCGATGCGGTGCGTTCCGTGCTCGGCGAGGACCTGGCGCTCGGTGTGCGCCTGTGCGGCGACGAGCTGATCGAGGGTGGGACCACCATCGACGATGCCGTGGCCGTCGCCCGCATGGTGGCGGGCATCGGAAAGGTCGACTACCTGAACACGTCGATCGGCGTGGCGACGGCGACGCTGTTCATGATCGAGGCGAGCATGCAGGTGCCGCCGGGGTACGCCCTCTTCGTCCCGAGCGCCCTGCGGGCTGCGGTCGACCTGCCGGTCGTCGGCGTCGGCCGGTTCAAGGACCCGCTGCAGGCCGACCGTGCGATCGACGAAGGGGTGTGCGACCTCGTGGGAGTGGTCCGGGGCCAGATCGCCGACCCCGACTTCGGGGCCAAGGCACGCGCCGGACAGGCCACCGACATCCGGACCTGCCTGTCGTGCAACCAAGAGTGCGTCGGACGGATGGGGCTCAACCGATGGCTCGGCTGCATCGAGAACCCGCGGACGGGACGTGAAGCCGTCCCGCTCCCCCCGCCACGGCGACGGCGGCGCGTGGTGGTGGTCGGGGGCGGGCCCGGTGGCCTCCAGGCGGCGGTCACCGCCGCGGAGCGAGGGCACGACGTCGTGCTCCTCGAGCGCCAGTGGCGCCTCGGCGGTCAGGTGCAGCTGGCGGCGTCGGTGCCGTCGCGTGCCGAGCTCCTCGACCTCGTCCGCAACCTGGTGGCGAGCGCCCGGCGTCTCGGCGTCGACGTGCGCACCGGCGTCGAGGCCACCGCGGACCGCGTCCTCGCCGAGCGGCCCGATGTCGTCGTGCTCGCCACCGGCTCGCGCCCCTCGCGCCCGTGGTGGGCAGGAGACGAGCAGCGCGTCGTCGACGTGCGCGACGTCCTCGAGGGGCGCGCCGAGCCGCACGGCACCGTCGTCGTCGTCGACGAGCTCGGGTTCCACCAGGCCACCTCGGTGGCCGAGCTGCTGGCCGACCGGGGCTGCCGGGTGGAGATCGTCACCCCGGGGATGGTCGTCGGCCAAGATCTCGGCATCACCCTCGACCTCGAGACGTGGACGATGAAAGCCCACCGGAAGGGGATCGTCGAGTCGACCGACCTCGTGCCCATGGGCGTCGCGCCCGCCGACGGGGCAGCCTCCAGCGGGAGCACCGACGGGAGATCTTCCAGCGGGAGCACCGACGGGGCAGTCGTCCTGACCCTCCAGCACCACCCCACCGGCACCGACCAGCACCGCCGCTGCGACTGGGTGGTCTTGGCCGTCCACCCCCAGGTCGACGACGAGCTGTGGCGCGCCTTGCGCCGCTGCGGCCGTCCCGTCCACCGGGTGGGCGACTGCCTGGCCCCACGGCGGGCGCACGCTGCTGTCGTCGAGGGTCACCGCGTGGCGGTATCGCTGTGAGCGGCGCTACCGTGGCCGATCTCCCCGGCAACCCGGCCGCCGCCGCGTCGCTCGCCGTGCTGGTGGCCCGGAACGGCCGGCTGCCAGCCGCAGCCGACGACGTCGTCGCGGCTGCCGGCGGGCTCGCCCTCGTCGTGGGCACGCAGGCGAGCCGGGCGGCCGGCCGACTGACCGGTGCCACCCGGGTGTGGTGGTGGGAGCGCGGACCGGGTACCACACCGGCGTCCCTCGCCCGCCACCTCGCGCCCGTGCTCGCCGAGGTTGCCCTCGTCGTGCTGGACACCTCCCCTGATGGACGCGACCTGGCACCCGTGCTCGCCGCGCTGACGGACCGTCCACTGGTCGCCCGGGTGACAGAGGTCGCCCTCGAGCCTGCTGCCGGCACGAGGAGCGGCGGCAGCCACCAGAACAGAGGGGGCAGAAGGAGCGGAGGCAAGGGTGGCGGTGGTGGCGCCAGGGTGGTGGCCGTGGCGGCGCGACTGGACGACCGCGTGCAGGTGCCGGTGACCGTCGACGGTCCAGCCGTCGTCACGCTGGTCACGCCGAGACGGCGGCCCTCCGAAGAACTGGCGACGCCTGGCGGGACCACGCCGATCCCCTACGTACCCACTCAGGGCACCGAC
>JBMFXC010000032.1:8468-27014 GCA_049964655.1 Acidimicrobiales bacterium | reverse complement strand
GCCATGCCCCCTGCGCCACCGTCGTGGTGGCCATGCCCCCTGCGCCACAAACCAGGGCACTGCTCACCGAGCCCGAACGGGGGGCCGGTCAGCGGTAGGCGGCGTAGCCTGCCTGGTCGACCAATCCGGCCAGCTCGGGCCCCCCGGTCGCCACGACCTTCCCGTCCGTCAGCACGTGGACCACGTCGGGCACCAGCACCTCGAGCAGACGAGCGAAGTGGGTCACGGCGAGGACACCGAGGCCCCACTCCTTCGTGGCCTCCTGCACGCGTCGGCCCACAGCGGCCAGCGCGTCGACGTCGAGCCCCGAGTCGATCTCGTCGAGGACGGCGAACCGGGGACGGAGCACGCCCAACTGCACGGTCTCGTTGCGCTTGCGCTCGCCGCCCGACAGGTCGACGTTGAGGGGACGTTCGAGCAGTCGATGGTCGAAGCCGATCCGGTCGGCTTCGGCAGTCAGCTGCCGGGCCACGTCGGGGGGGGCCGCCCCCTCGTTCTCGTCACCGGACCGGGTGGTACGAGCAGCCGTCAACGAGGCCAGCAGGGAGACGCCAGGGACTTCGATGGGGTGCTGCATGCCGAGGAAGAGCCCGGCGCGGGCCCGCTGCCACGTGGGCAGGGCAAGGAGATCGACCCCATCCAGTGTGACCGTTCCTCCGAGCACGCGGTAGCCCGGGCGCCCCATGAGGACGTGGGCAAGCGTGCTCTTGCCCGAGCCATTGGGCCCCATGACGGCATGGACCTCGCCGCTGCGGACGAGGAGGGTCACCCCGCGGAGGATCTCCCGTCCGGCCGCTTCGGCCCGCAGGCCTTCGATGCGCAGCTCGCCGGTCGTCACGGGCTCACGACCCATACGCCGTCGGCGTCGACCACCACGTCGTAGACCGGGACCGGTTGCGTAGCCGGAAGCGAACAGGGCGCCCCGGTGCGCACGTCGAACGTCGAGCCGTGCTTGGCGCACTCGAGCTCGCGCTCGTCGCTCCACACCTCGCCCTCGGCCAGCGAGTAGTCCTCGTGGCTGCACCGGTCACCGATGACATAGAACTCGTCCTCGATCCGCACGAGCGCCACGCGAAGGTCGCCCACGTCGAAGCGACGCGCCTCGCCGGACGCGAGGTCATCGCGTCCGCACAGTCGGACCCGCTCACCCATCGAGCACCTCGGCATGGTCGGTCTCCACCAGGCGCCGGCCGAGCACCCGCGAGACGAGCGCGTCGACGCCGGTCACCGGCACCTGGTCGGCGATGTCGTCGAAGAAACCGGCGACGATGAGCTCCTCGGCCCGCTCCGGGTCGATGCCCCGCGACTCGAGGTAGTAGCGCTGGTCCTCGTCGACCGGACCGACGGTCGACGCGTGGCTGCACCGTACGTCGTTCTCCTCGATGTCGAGGTTGGGCACCGAGTCCGCATGCGCTCCCTCGTCGAGCACGAGATTGTGGTTGGTCTGGCGGGCATCCGACCGCACCGCACCGCGCCGGATGCGAATGAGGCCGGAGTAGACGGAGTGGGCATGGCCGGACAGCACTCCCTTGAAGAGCAGGTCGCTCGTCGTGCGGGGCGCGGCGTGGTCCTGCATGGTCCGGAAGTCGAGCATCTGGTCGCCCGTGCCCACAAACGCGGCGCGCAGCCTGCTCGACCCGCCCGCGCCGGCCAAGACGGAGTCGGTGCGGAGACGGCCGTAGCCAGCGCCGGCGGCGACGGCGAAGCTCGACAAGGAGGCGCCCTCCCCGAGGGAGGACACCTGACTGGCGAGCGACCACACGTCACTCGCCAGCGCCTGCACGCTCACGTAGCCGAGGGATGCTCCGTCGCCCACCGTGAGCTCGGTCACGGGCACCACCAGTTGCCGGACGACTGTCGGCACGTCGGAGCGAGGCGCCGACGTGGTGGCCGTCTCGTCGCCGCCCTCCACCACCGGACCGCCGCCGGGGCCGGCCCGACCAGGCAACAAGAGCTGGCGCGCCGCCCCCTCGCTGATGACTGCCTCCACGACCGACGCCTCGGCGCCGTCGCCGACGCGTACGACCGTACGGGGGAAGACCGCCGATCCCCCGGCGTCACTGACGACATGGAGCACCACCACCGGTCGCTCCAGGCGAGCACCGGCGGGCACGTCGACGACGAGCGGATCGAGCATGCACGCGTCGTTCAGCCCCACCAGGTCGGCACCCGGGTCGGCGACGGCGCCCAGGAGGCGCTCGGCATCGGGGTGCTCGGCGAGCGGACCGACGAGGACGGTAACCCCCGTGCCGGTGGCCGGCTCGAACGTGGCGAGCACACCGTCGACCGACACGGCCACCACCGACCACGCCCCGAACGCCTCGAGAAGGTCACGGAAGGGACCGGGGGCTGGGCGGTCTGCGCCGTCGAGCGGGACGATCGGACCGAAACGGTCGAGGTCGAGGTCGTCGATACGGCTGTAGCGCCACACCTCTTCCTTGGCCGAGGGGAGCGGTGCGGCGGCAAACGCCTCCAGCGCGGCGTTCCGCCGGGCCGCCAACCAGGCGGGACCGGGAAGACCGGAGACGATGTCGGGCGTGAACGTGCGCAGCGCAGCTTTTCCTTCGGGCAGCGAAGCCCGGGACCGGGCTTCGCTTCTATGGTACCCGGCGGCACCGAATGCTCCGACCTACGCTGGCTCGATGCACACCGATTCCGCCCGCGGCATTGCCGGCTTCACCTCCCCCGTCCTCACCCTCGAGCGAGACGGTCACGTCGCCACCGTGTGGCTCGACCGTCCCGACAAGCGCAATGCCATGGGACCCGAGTTCTGGCGCGACCTGCCCCTCGCCATGTCGGCCCTCGGCGACGAGGACGACCTCCGGGCCGTCGTGATCGCCGCCCGAGGCCCCCACTTCACCGTCGGCCTCGACCTCGTCGCCATGAGCAGTCTGGCCGGCCCGGGGGCGGGAACTGGCGACCAGGCACGATCGGCGGCGTCGAGGGCATGGGCCACCCGGGGGCAGGTCCTCGCCATGCAAGCGTCGATCACCGCCGTGGCCGACTGTCCGGTGCCGGTGATCGCCGCCGTCCACGGCGCCTGCATCGGGGGTGGCGTGGACCTCATCGCCGCGTGCGACATCCGCCTGGCCAGCGCGGACGCCTACTTCTCGGTCCGCGAGACCAAGGTCGCCATCGTCGCCGACCTGGGGAGCCTCCAGCGGCTCCCGCGCATCCTCGGGGCCGGCCACGTAGCCGAGCTCGCCTTCACCGGCATGGACGTCCCCGCCGAGCGGGCGGCGGCCATCGGGCTCGTCAACCGGCTGTCACCCGATCGCGACACACTCCTCGACGACGCCCGCTCGCTCGCCGCCGACATCGCCGCCAACCCTCCGCTGGCCGTGCGTGGCACCAAGGCAGTGCTGGCGGCAGGCGAGGGTCGTACCGTCGCCGAAGGGCTCGACTACGTGGCCACGTGGAACGCGGGGTTCCTCACCTCGAACGACCTCACCGAGGCGATGAGCGCCTTCGTCGAGAAGCGACCGCCGCGCTTCACCGGCGAGTAGGCGCCCGAAGAGCGCACTGGTGGGCTCACCCAGTACCGGCCCTCACCGGCGCCGAGCCACCGGCCCTCACCGGCGCCGAGCCACCGGCCCTCACCGGCGCCGGCGCCACCAGCGCCGGCCGCTCCGCTCCTGCTCGCGGCGGACGTCGGCGAGCACGTCGGGGGCGACCTCCGTGACGATGTCCTCGGCGGCACCGAGCAGTGCGGCAGCATCGGCGTCGGGAACCTCGGGCATCGCCTCGATGGCCGGCTCCACGAGGGAACCGTGGTCCCAGCCCACATCGGCGTACCGCGGCGCGTAGGACGGACAGTCCTCCGGGCACTTCCACGGCGCGTCGGGCGCCAGGTCGAGCTCGCAGAAGCGGGCCACTTCGCCCGAATCGTAGGTACGGCTCTGGAAGTGCTTGCACTCCTCGCGCATCGCCATGTGGTCATTGTGCCGTGCAGGGCTCCTCGCCGGAGCGTCGGGGGGCCGGAACGTCGGGGAGCCGACGCTCAGCCCACGGCACCCTCCATCTGGAGCTCGATGAGACGGCTCCACTCCACCGCGTACTCCATCGGCAGCGTCCTGGTGATGGGCTCGATGAAGCCGTTGACGATCATGCCCATGGCCTGCTGCTCGGAGAGGCCCCGGCTCATCAGGTAGAAGAGCTGGTCGTCACCGACCTTCGACACCGTGGCCTCGTGGCCGATGCGCGCGTCGCGCTCGCCCACCTCCATGTAGGGCTTCGTCTCCGAGACGGAAGTGTCGTCGAGCAGGAGGGCGTCGCACCGAACGAAGCTCTTGGCGTGGGTAGCCCCCTCGTCGACGTGGACGAGGCCTCGGTAGGTGGTGACCCCGGCGTCCTTCGAGATCGACTTCGAGATGATCGTCGAGGTCGTCTCTGGAGCGACGTGGACCATCTTCGCCCCTGCATCCTGGTGCTGGCCAGCCCCGGCGTAGGCGACCGACAGCACCTCGCCCGAGGCCTTCGGGCCCATCAGGTAGACCGAGGGGTACTTCATCGTCAGCCGCGAACCGATGTTGCCGTCGATCCACTCCACGTGGGCCTCGGCCTCGGCCCGAGCCCGCTTGGTGACGAGGTTGTACACGTTGTTCGACCAGTTCTGGATGGTCGTGTAGGTGATCCTCGCTCCTTCGAGCGCGATGAGCTCGACGACGGCGGAGTGCAGCGAGTCGGTCGAGTACACCGGTGCCGAGCACCCTTCGACGTAGTGCACCTTGGAACCCTGGTCGGCGATGATGAGCGTCCGCTCGAACTGGCCCATGTTCTCGGCGTTGATGCGGAAGTAGGCCTGCAGAGGCTGGTCGACCTCGACCCCCGGAGGCACGTAGATGAACGAACCGCCCGACCAGACAGCCGAGTTGAGGGCGGCGAACTTGTTGTCGTTGGGCGGGATCACCGTGCCGAAGTACTTGCGGACGAGCTCGGGGTGGTCGCGCACGGCCGTGTCCATGTCGCAGAAGAGCACCCCGAGCGCCTCGAGGTCGGCCCGGTTCCGGTGGAAGACCACCTCCGACTCGTACTGGGCCGTCACGCCCGCCAGGTACTTGCGCTCAGCCTCGGGGATGCCGAGCTTCTCGTAGGTGCTCTTGATGGACGCCGGCAGGTCGTCCCAGTCACGGGCCTGCTGCTCCGTCGGCTTGATGTAGTAGTAGATGTCGTCGAAGTCGAGGTCGGGCATGTTGACGGCGAACCAGGGCGCCATCGGCTTGCGCTCGAAGCGGGTCAGCGCCCGTAGGCGGAACTCGCGCATCCACTCGGGCTCCTGCTTCATCGCCGACATCTCGCGGACGATGGCCTCGTTGAGCCCCTTCTTCGGCTTGAAGACGTAGTCCTCTTCGTCGGACCAGCCGAGCTTGTAGCGGCCGAGGTCGAGATCAGTGGTCGTCATGAGCACTCCCCACCGGCCGTCGTCGGTCGACGGCCGATTTCTCCTACCCAGATAGTAACAACTAGGCCCCCGGTGTCGAGCCCCGGGCAGGCGACGGGAGCCGAACGTGCTCCACCGCCGGTCCGTGCCATCCTGAGCCGATGTCCGAGACCGGTGCCGTGCCCGCCCCTCCCCTCCCCGAGCGCCGACCCGTCCGGCTCGAGGCCCACGGGGACGTCCGCGTCGACGACTGGTACTGGCTGCGCGACCGCGACGACCCGGCCGTGCTCGCCCACCTGGAGGCCGAGAACGCCTACACGGAGGCAGCGACGGCACGGATGGCACCGCTCCGGCAGCGCCTCTACGAGGAGATCGTCGCCCGGATCGCCGAGACGGACCTGTCGGTCCCCGTCCGCAAGGGTCCCTGGTGGTACTACGCCCGCACGGTCGAGGGCTTCGACTACCCGGTCCACTGTCGACGGCCGGCCCAGCCCGACGACGACGGTGTCGGCGACCCCCCTCGACCACCCGGCCCCGGGGAGGACCCGGACCCCGACGAGCAGGTGCTCCTCGACGAGAACGTCCTCGCCTCGGGCCACGACTACTTCGCCCTCGGCAACCTGTCGGTCAGCCCCGACCATCAGTGGCTCGCCTACTCGGTCGACACGACCGGAGGCGAGCGGTACCGGATGCGTTTCCGGCGGCTCGGCACCGGCGAGGAGTCCCCCGAGTCGCTCGAGGACACCTCCTACGGCGTGGCATGGGCCAACGACAACGAGACGGTCTTCGTCGTCCGGGTCGACGAGGCGATGCGCCCCTACCAACTGTGGCGCCATGTGGTGGGAACCGACCCCGCTGAGGACGTGCTGGTCCACGAGGAGCTCGACGAGCGGTTCTACCTCGGGGTCGGCCGGACCCGCGACGACGCCTACATCATCTGCAGTCTCGACTCGAAGATCACCTCCGAGGTATGGGTGCTCGACGCCGACGCGCCGGGGGGAGCGTTCACCGTCGTCGAGCCGCGTCGCCACGGCATCGAGTACGGCGTCGACCACGTCCGAGGCGACCCCGACCGTGGCCTGCCCGGTCGCTTCCTGATCGTCACCAACGACGGCGCCGAGGACTTCCGCCTCGTCGAAGCACCCGACGACCAACCGGGCAGGGCGTCGTGGCTCGAGGTGCTCCCGCCCCGGCCCGGAGTCCGCCTGGAGGGCGTCGACCCGTTCGCCGGGCACTGGGTGGTCGCCGAACGCGAGGAGGGCGAGGCGAGGCTCCGGGTGCTCGACCCGGCGAACGGCTCGTCGCAGCCCGTCACGCCACCTGAGTCACCCTCGACGGTGTGGGCGGGCGCCAACCCCGAGTACGACACCACCGTCGTCCGCTATGAGTACACGTCGCTGGTGACGCCCCGTTCGGTGTACGACCTCGACCTCTCCACCGGCGAGACGCGACTACGAAAGCGCCAACAAGTCCTGGGCGACTTCGCTCCTCAGCGCTACCGGACCGAACGCCGGTGGGCGACCGCCGACGACGGCACCCGGGTACCGATCTCGCTCGTGTACCGGGCCGACCTCGTCTCGCCACCCGACGAGGCGACGTCGACCGCCACAGGCGAGCCGGCTCCGTGCCTGTTGTACGGCTACGGGTCCTACGAGGCCTCGATCGACCCCACCTTTTCGTCACTCCGGCTCAGCCTGCTCGATCGCGGCTTCGTCTTCGCCATCGCGCACGTGCGCGGCGGCGGCGAGCTGGGGCGGCGGTGGTACGAGGACGGCAAGCTCGATCGGAAGACCAACACGTTCACCGACTTCGTGGCGTGCGCCCGCCTCCTGGTGACCTCCGGCTGGACGGCTCCCGACCGCCTGGTGGCCCGCGGCGGCAGCGCCGGCGGGCTGTTGATGGGCGCCGTCGCCAACCTCGCCCCGGAGCTCTTCCGGGCCATCGTGGCCGAAGTGCCGTTCGTCGACTGCCTGACCACCATCCTCGACCCATCGCTCCCGCTCACCGTGCTCGAGTGGGAGGAGTGGGGGAACCCGGTCGAGGACCCCGACGCCTACCAGCTGCTGAAGTCCTACTCGCCCTACGACAACGTGCGCTCGACCGATGCCGAGGGACGCCCCCTCCGCTACCCCGACCTCCTCGTGACCGGGGGCTTGAACGACCCGCGTGTGGGGTACTGGGAGCCGGCCAAGTGGGTCGCCAAGCTGCGGGCGGCCAACCCCGACAACCGGGTGCTCCTCAAGATGGAGCTCGGTGCCGGACATGGGGGGCCGTCGGGGCGCTACGACGCCTGGCGAGACGAAGCCTTCGTGTACGCCTTCGTCCTCGACGCCGTGGGGCGGGGAGACGACCTCCCCGAGGCAGGCGACTGAGCGCTCAGCCCGCCGACCCGGCTGCCGACGTGCCCGATCCCGACGCGACGAACGTGGCGACGAAGGGGGTGTGCATGCCGGGAGGGAAGGAAACGGGGGTGCCGTCGACCGTGAGGGTGGCACCGGGGGCACCCAGCTCGAGCGAGAGGGTGCCCGGAGACCGGATGGACTGGCTCGAACCCGCCTGCAGGGTCCCCGTCCACAGGACGCTCCCGCTCGACGCCTCGGTGGCGTCGATCCAGCACGGCGCCGACGCGGCCACCGTCACCGTGAAGGCACCCGTGCCCGGCACGGGGTAGTTGGCCGTCGTCCCACCCGATCCGACCGAGACCGGCGTGACCTGGGCGGGGACGGTGGTCGTGGTCGTCGACGTCGACGTCGACGACCCTCGCCGGTGGTGCTTGGAGCGGAGGGTGCCGCCACTGGCGCGGGACACCGGCGTCGTCACGATGGCACGGGAGCTGGTCGGCCTACCTCGATGGGTGCCATGGCCGACGAGGACGGCCACCACTGCGACCACCACCACCACGACAGCGACGGACGCGACGGGCAGGATCCTGCGTGACCGGTGGTTCATCGAATGGAGGGCGTGCGCCTGGGCGCGGGGCGAACGGAAGCCGCCCGACGGATCGACGGCGTCGTGGCTCCCGGGTTCGCCGAAGCCTCTCGAGACCCGGTCCGTGCCGAACGCACCCGACATCCCCGCACTGGGCGGCCCGAGGGCGCCCGACGCCTCAGCTGGCCCGAGGGCGCCCGACGCCCCCGGTGGTGCAGTGTCGTCGAAGACGAGGGGTTGGTCAGCCGAGAGGCTCGGACGAACCTGACCGAGATCGTCGGGACGCACCGGGCGGGCCCGGTGGCCCTCGGGCTCCGGTACCTCGTCGCCGAGGTCGCCGTCAGGACCGGCACCGGCTCCGTCGGGCGGAGCGGCCGCTGCCCCGGTCGTCGGCGTGCCGGCCTGCTCGGGGTCGACGATCCGCACGCTCGAGCTGGCGGCGCGCTCGCGGATCTCGGCGATGGTGCCGAGAGCAGAGCGATAGTGGTCGACCGAGTGGAGCTCGTCGCGCCCAGACCGCCAGGTCAGCTTGGCCACGACGGCTCCCACGACGACCAGGACGACGACGAGGACAGCGAGCGCCACGGTGACCATTCAATCCGATCGTCGGGCGCCTGTGTCGACGGGTGCCCCTGCCCGCCTCGAACGGGACGGTGGCACGGCGCGGCAGACCGAGGCCTGGCGCCGTAGGGATCGCTCGGGGCACGGTGGGCTGCCATCGGAGGCATCCGTCAGGTCCGCATGCCATAACGCGGCCGCAGCCCGGGCTCGATCCCCTGGCGCGACGGGTTGGACCGGTCCCGCTCCGAGAGCACGGGGTCCAAGATGCCCCAGTCGGCCCCGATGGCCGGGTCGTCCCAGGCCACGCCGAGCTCGTCGACCGGGTTGTAGTAGCTGTCGACCAGGTACCACAGGGTGAGGTCGGTCAGCGAGGCGAACCCGTGGGCAACCCCCGGGGGGATGAAGAGCCCACGGTCGTGGTCGCCGTCGAGGTCGACGACGAGGGTCGCCCCGTCGGTGGGAGACCCGACCCGGAGGTCGTGGAGGACCACACGGGCCGTGCCTCGCAGGACGTACCAGTAGTCCGCCTGGTGGAGGTGGTAGTGGAGGCCGACGATCGCACCGGCCTGCTTCTCCGACCGGTTTCCCTGGGTCATCTCGCGTCCGAGCGGGAACCAGCTCCGGCGGTAGGTCTCGACGAACCGCCCGCGTTCGTCGCCGTGGCGGTCCGGCTCCACGACGATGACGTCGGCGATGACGTCGGACTCCTCGATACGTGGCATGTTCACGCTCCATCCATGTCGAGGGCACCCGCGGATGCCCGGCCTGGGCCGCGCCAGGCGAACGTCCCGAAACGGCGGTCGTAGAACACGAGCGGCGTGCCCTGGCCCGTCCCGAGGTCGAGGACCCGCCCGATCACCAGCTCGTGGTCGCCTGCATCGTGCACCAGCTCGAGCTGGCATGCCACCCAGGCCAGCGAGCCCTCGAGCACGGGCAGCCCGGTGCCCGGAGCCGGCCGCCACGTCACACCGCTGAACTTGTCTCCTCCAGACCGGGAGAACCGCTCGCAGACGTCCACCTGGTGCTCAGCCAGGACGTTGACGCAGAACGAGCCGGAACGGACCATCCGAGGCCAACTGGTCGACGTCTTGGCGGGGGCGAGGGCCACCAGGGGCGGCTCCAGCGAGAGGGAGACGAAGCTCTGGCAGGTGAAACCCACCGGTTCACCGTCCACGTCGGCTGTGACGACCGTGACACCGGTGGCGAAGCGGGCCATCACAGACCGGAACAGCTCCTGGTCGACGTCTCCGTTCACGCCCGTCCCAGGTCGATCGTGGTCCGCTCGGCGGCGGCCGAGACCTCGGCAACCCGGGCGGCTCCGGCAAGCCGGCGGGCGTGGGCCACCATCCGGTCGAGCTGGCGGTCGGTGTGGGACGGGTCGTGGTGGAAGAGGACGAGGCGGCGCACCCCGGCCGATCCGGCAACGTGCAGGGCATAGGCGACGGTGGAGTGCCCCCAGTCGGACATGGCAGCGAACTCGTCGTCGGTGAACTGGGCATCGTGGACGAGCAGGTCGGCCCCTTCGCACAGCTCGAGGACGCCTTCGTCGACCGAGCGTCGGTCAGGGGGCGCCTGGTGGTCGGGAAGGTAGACGAGAGCACGACCGTCCGCCTCGACCCGGAAGCCGAGGGTGTGGCCCTTGTGAGGGACGGAGCGGGCGCGTACGGTCACCGATCCGAGCTCGACGACCTCCGCGTCGCTTCGCGCGTCGAGCTCGTGGAAGCGGAGGTCTCCCCGGAACTCGCCCATCTGGATGGGGAAGAACGGGGGCTTCACCGCGGCAGCCAGGACGTCGGAGAGGTGCCCGGTGTCCTGGCTGGGGCCGTACACGTCGAGACGCGACCCGGGGTCCTGGAGCGGTAGGAAGAACGGCAACCCGAGGATGTGGTCGTAGTGCAGGTGGGTGAGGAGCGCGTTGGCCTCGAGCGGGACGCCGGCGGCCCGCACCGCCCGGCCGAGCACCGAACCCAGCTCGCGCGCCCCGGTGCCGAGGTCGAGCAGGAGCGGGGGCTCGCCTTCGACGGACACCAGCACGGACGACGTGTTGCCGCCGTAGCGACGGTAGGCGTCCGACGAGCACGGGCACGAGCCGCGAACGCCGTAGAAGGTCGCTCTCACCGCCCGAGGACGCTACTCGCCGCCCCAGCCAGGCGCGTCCGGCTAGAGGTACCCTCGGGCAGTGGACCAGCGCACCGTCACCGCCCACGGGGTCGAGGTTGCCTACCTTGCCGAGGGACCCGGCGACGGTCCACTGGCACTCTGCCTGCACGGGTTCCCCGACACGGCCCACACCTGGCGCCTCCTGCTGCCCCGACTGGCTGCGGCCGGGTATCGAGCCGTCGCGCCCTTCCTCCGTGGGTACGCGCCGAGCAGCCTCGCTCCCGACGGGCGCTACGACACGGGCACGCTCGCTCTCGACGTGTGCGCCCTCCACGATGCGCTCGGAGGTCGGTCCGACGCCGTCCTCGTCGGCCACGACTGGGGAGCCTTCGCCGCCTACGGCGCCGCGGCGTGGGAGCCCGACCGTTGGCGGAAGCTGGTGACGGCAGCGGTCGCTCCCCCTGCGGCCATGGCCGAGACGTTCCTCTCCTACGACCAGCTCCGCAGGAGCTGGTACCTCTTCTTCTTCCAGACGCCACTGGCCGAGCAGGTCGTCCCGCTCGACGACCACCGCTTCTTGGAGCGCCTGTGGGCTGACTGGTCGCCCGGCTACGACGCGTCGTGGGACGTGGCCAGGGTGAAGGAGGCCGTCGGTGCCCCCGAGCGGCTCGCCGCCGCCATCGGGTACTACCGAGCCATGCTCGCCGGACCGCCCGACGACCCCACCGCCGCCGCCGCCCAGGCGGCCGGGTGGACGGTCGCCCCTCAGCCGACCCTCTACCTCCACGGTGCCGACGACGGGTGCATCGGCCTCGACACCGTCGGCTCGGTCGGCGCGCACCTCGCCAGTGGCTCGGAGGTGGCGGTGGTGGAAGGCGCCGGCCACTTCCTCCACCTGGAGCGTCCCGACGAGGTGGGCGGCCGCATCGTCGACTTTCTCGGCCGTTGAGCCCAGTGCTCGGCCGTTGAGCGTGGCGCCGGAGCGAACCGGCAGGGCGCCCCGATGGCGCCGCCCGGTGCCCCTCCTGGTCGGTTGCGTCGCGGTGGCAGCCGGGGTCGCGGCGACGGCAGCGACGCTCCTCGGCGGGACCGCCCGCGTGACAGCCTCCGGTGATCACGGGACGGCG
Organism: Acidimicrobiales bacterium; assembly: GCA_049964655.1. Classification (GTDB taxonomy): domain Bacteria; phylum Actinomycetota; class Acidimicrobiia; order Acidimicrobiales; family RAAP-2; genus JAJZJT01. Next base: position 14,918 of record JBMFXC010000032.1, on the reverse strand, counting down.
CCGGCTACAGGCCTCCGCTGGTCGACGCCGCTCGAGGTCGACGCCGGCCCGCCGTTCGGGCCGTCCAACCACCTGACCGCCCTGGCCTGCCCGACCACCTCACTGTGCGTCGCCGGGGATGCCGGCGGACGGGTCCTGGTCACCACCGACCCGACTGGCGGCGCTTCGACGTGGAGCTCCGTTTCCGCCGACCCGGGTCGGTCACTTGCCGCGCTCGCCTGCCCGACGACCTCCCTGTGCGTGGCCGGCGACACCGGCGGGCACGTCCTCGTCACCACCGACCCGACTGGGACAGCGGCCGCATGGCGGTCCGTGGTAGCCGACGCAGCGAGGTCGTCCATCGACGCGCTCGCCTGCCCGACGACCTCCCTGTGCGTGGCCGGCGACACCGGCGGGCACGTCCTCGTCACCACCGACCCGACTGGACCGACAACAGCGTGGCGGACCGTGGACCTCGAACCGGGCAGCCGGGTCCTGTCCGTCTCGTGCCCGACGACCTCCCTGTGCGTGGCCGGGCTCTCGGGAGGCTCGATCGCCGTCGGCAGCGACCCGGCTGGAGCGGGAGGCGGACACTGGTCACTGTCCGACGTCGACCCGGGCAGCCGGGTCCTGTCCGTCTCGTGCCCGACGACCTCCCTGTGCGTGGCCGGGCTCTCGGGAGGCTCGATCGCCGTCGGCAGCGACCCGGCTGGTGCGGGAGGCGGACACTGGTCGCTGTCCGACGTCGACCTGGGGAACTGGGTGTCGGCCCTCGCCTGCCCCACCACGTCCCTGTGCGTCGGTGCCGACTCGTGGGGGAACACCCTTGCCTCGTCCGGGCCGCTCTCCTCGCCACAGACGTGGCGTGTCGACGCCGTGGCGGTCACCGGGTCGACGAACTTCGCGTCTGCGCTGTCTTGTCCGTCGGTGACCCTGTGCGTCGCTGTCGACCAGGCGGGTCGCGTGCTGGTGTCGGACCATCCGACTGGCCCGGCCGCCGACTGGTCGAGCACGCTGGTCGAGCGAGCCAACCAGCTCGACGCCATCACCTGCCCGTCGACCCGGCTGTGCCTCGCCGGCGACTCGGCCGGTGCCGTCCTTACCTCGACGGACCCGGCGGCCGCAAGTGGCAGCCGCTGGTCCCGCCACGTGGTCGACCCTGGGGAACCGATCGACGCGCTGGCCTGCCCGACGACCTCCCTGTGCGTGGCGGCTGACGCCCAGGGCGGGATCCTGACCTCGACGGACCCGACAACAAGGGCCGGGGCGTGGACGCGGGTGGATGCCGACGGAACTCGTCCGCTGTGGGGGCTGGCCTGTCCGTCGGTGGACCTGTGCGTGGCGAGCGACGGGACCGGGAGGCTCCTCGTCTCCACCGACCCAGGCAGAGCGGGTGGTGGACGGTGGACCGCCGAGGACGTCGACGGCTCGACGACCATCTGGGCCGTCGCCTGCCCATCGGTGGACCTGTGCATTGCCGTCGACCAGTCGGGTCGCGTGCTGAGGTCCACCCGCCCCTCGACATCGGGGTCGTGGTCGGTGACGAGGGCAGTTGGCGCCGCTGGCATCGGGGCGCTCGCCTGCCCGTCGGCGAAGCTGTGCGTAGCCGGGGACGGAGCCGGGCAAGTCCTCACCTCGACCGACCCGTCGAGGGGGGCATCAGGATGGCACGCGGTCCCGGTCGACCCGGGCCACTTCGTGGCCGGCCTGGCGTGCGGTTCGCCCGACCGGTGCGTCCTCGGCGATAGCTCCGGCGGCGTGATGACGACGAGCGACCCTGCCGGTGGGCCGACGTCCTGGCATCGCCAGGCGGTCGCCGGCACGACCGTGGTCTGGGCCGTCTCCTGCCCGGACCCCGACCTGTGCGTCGCCGGGGACGCAGCAGGTCAGGTGCTCGTCGCCTCGGCCCGGAGCGCCACCTCGTACGTCGAGTAGTCCGCGCTCCGGGTCCCCATCCCTGGTGGTCAGTCAGGGCAGCTCGAGCACCGCTCCCCTGCGGACGACCAGCCCCTCGGCGACGAGCTGGTCGAGGACCCGCTCGGCGCGCCCCTCGTCATCGGGCCAGCCCGCCGCGACGGCAACGCTGGCAACCGGGATCGGCCCGGCACGGAGCGCCGCCACCAGCCGGCCACGCCCCTGGCGCTCGGACCCGACGAAGGCCCCCTGGGGGGAGGACGACCCTGCTGTCCCTCGAGCCGGGTCCGGTTGCTGGCGCCCGGCGGTCGCCCAGGCGCACCAGCTCTCGAGCGGGCACGATCCGCACCGGGGTACGCCCGAGACGCACACCAGAGCACCGAGGTCGAGCAGGGCCTGGTTGCACGCCCACCCTGCTCCGTCCGGCACCAGTGCGTCGGCCAGCTCCTGGGCCTCCCGGCCGCTCAGTGCCCGACCGGCGACCGCCCGGGCAAGCACCCGGCCTGCGTTGGTGTCGACGACGCCGACGTCACGCTCGAACGCGAAGGCGAGCACGGCGCGCGCCGTGTACGGGCCCACTCCCGAAAGGGCCAACAGCTCGGGCAGGGTGCCAGGCACCGTACCGCCGTGCTCCTCGGTGACGGTGACCGCCGCCTGGTGCAGGTTGCGGGCACGGCGGTTGTAGCCGAGGCCGGACCACTGGCGCAGCACGTCACCGAGCGGGGCACCAGCGCAGCTCACCGGGTCGGGAAAGCGCTTGAGGAAGGAGCGATAGGCGGGCTCGACACGGGACAGCTGGGTCTGCTGGGCCATCACCTCGCTGACCAGTACCGCCCAGGGGTCTCGCGTCCTGCGCCACGGCAGGTCCGGTCTTAGACGCGCCCCCTGGGCGGCGAGCGCTGCTCCGATCGGAGCGAGACGATCGAGATCGGCCCTCGCCGCCACGCAGGCTCCCGCCTGAAAAGCAACAGGCTTCCCGGTCACTCCCAGACGTTGTCGCCGTACGGGCGCCGTCGAGCGGGCGCAGCTGCCCGCTTCCACACCATGACCTTGCGCCGGAAGAAGCACACTTCGTCACCGTGCTGGTTGAAGGCCTTGGTCTCGACGGTGACCACACCCCGGTCGTCACGAGACTTCGACTCGACGACGTCGACCACCCGCGTCTCGGCGTAGATCGTGTCGCCGTGGAAGGTGGGCTTGCGGTGCACCAACGACTCGACCTCGAGGTTGGCGATGGCGGCACCGCTCACGTCGGGGACGCTCATGCCGAGCACCAACGAGTAGACGAGGTTGCCCACCACGACGTTGCGTCCCTGCACCGTCTCGTGCTCGGCGAACCAGGCGTTCGTGTGCAGCGGATGGTGGTTCATGGTGAGCATGCAGAACAGGTGGTCGTCAGACTCGGTGATGGTCTTGCCAGGCCAGTGCCGGTAGACGTCACCGGGGACGAAGTCCTCGAGGTACCGACCGAAGGGGCGATCGTGGATGGTCATGCTCGCTGTGTAGTCGCTCGCGGCCTCCGGCGTCCAACGTCACCCGGGATTGCCTGGCACGGCACCCCGCGACAGGGCCGACGGGTCACCCGGCCCGGCGACGGTCACCCGACCCGGGAGCGGTCACTCTCCGGAGGGGACCTCCGGGCGGGTCGTGAAGGCGAGGGACCAGTCGGGATGCGACTCACCGTCGATGGCGAGCTTCCAGTTGAAGCGCGAGCCGGTGGGGAGCGGCAACGGCCCCAGGTTGACGGCCAGGGCGACGTCGATGGGCGAGCCCTCGGGCACACCGACCGGTCGGCCCACGGTGAACTCGCCCCGCACCTCGACGGGTCGAGCCCCCTCCGGGGTGTCGACCAGGACGGGCTGGCCGTCGGCATCCTCGAGGAACAGCTCCCAGTGGTGGACACGTTCGGCCTCGTGCCAACCGACGTCGATCTTGAGCGCCACCGCGGAGGGGACCGGGTCCGGCCCGGTCATGCTCCAGCCGGCACCGAGCACGTAGAGCTTGCCGTCGGCCACCTGGGCCGCGTCACAGAGGAGCATCGTCACCTTCACCCTGGCGAGGCTATCGGGTGGCACGGGTGCCCCGGAGAAGCGGCACGGGTACGGTGGCCACATGGAGCTGAAGGGACTGCGCGACGACGTCTACCGGCGCCCGCTGGCCACTGCCCTCGAGCGCCTGGGCATCGGCTCGGGTTGGACGTGCGCCGACGTGGGCGCCGGTGGTGGCGACGTGTCGGTGGCCCTTGCCGAGGTGGTCGGGCAGACCGGACGCGTCTACGCCATCGACAGCGACCCATCGGCCCGTGACGAGGTCGCCGAGGCGGCAGCCGCCCACGCCCAGGTCGTCGCCATCACCCAGGCCGGAGAGGACCTCCAACTTCCCGAACCGGTCGACCTGGCGTTCTGTCGCTTCCTCCTCCTGCACGTGCTCGACCCCGCCGTCGTCCTCGCCCGCATGGCCGCCGTGACCCGGACCGAGGGGTGGGTCGTCGCCCAAGAGCCCATCACGTCGGCAGGACGCGTCGACGGGCACCCGCTGTCGATGCCTTCGGCCCGCCATCCCGACGTCGGCGCCCTCCTCCCCGCCCTCGTGCGAGATGCCGGCCTCGAGGTGGTCGATGCGTGGGCCGAGGCACCCGCCGGTGCGGGACCGGGCCCCGTCGCCGAGTACCTGGCCGCCCTCACCGGCGTCGACCCCGGCGACGACGCAATCGTGCTGCCTCCGCTCGTCACCGTCGTGGCACGGTCGTCCCCGGCACGGCGAGCGTGATCACCGAGTCACTAACCTCTGCGGCGTGACGACCGCTGACACTTCCGCCCACCCCTTGCCCACACCCGACCTCGAGGCCGCCGCCCGAGCAGTCGCCACCGCCGCGGCAGTGGTCGACTCCGGCGTCGCCGCCGTCGCCGACGCCGGTGGCCCGGACGCCGCGCAGGTGCTTGCCTACGACGTGGCCCATGCCGCGGCGGCGGTCCGTACGGCCGAGGCGGCGATCGCCTACGGCGCCAACGGGGAGCTCGAGGCCCGCATCGCCTGCGTCTTCGCCGCCGACGCCCTGGCGGATCTCGAGTCACGCACGGTCGGCCGAGAGGCAACGTGGGGCGTCGCCCGCGGCTGGCTCGAGCCCGCCGCCGACTTCGTGGCGACGTTCCGCCGGCCGGAGGTGCTGGCCTCGCTCGCCGAGACGGAAGGGCCTCGTCACCTCGACGCCGACTTCGAGCTGGTTCGCGACACGTTCCACCGCTTCGCCGAAGAGCAGATCCGGCCCCGGGCGGAGCACATCCACCGAGCCAACACCGACATCCCCGAAGAGATCATCTCCGGCCTGGCCGACATGGGGGGCTTCGGGATGTCGGTCCCCGAGGCCTACGGCGGCTTCGCCACCGGGGGCGAGAGCGACTACCTGGGCATGGTGGTGGCCACCGAGGAGCTGTCGTGGGGATCGCTCGGCGCCGGCGGCTCGCTCATGACCCGGCCCGAGATCCTCACCCGGGCGCTCGTGCATGGCGGGACCGAAGCGCAGAAGCAACAGTGGCTGCCCAAGCTCGCCTCCGGCGAGGTGCTCGCCGCGGTGGCCGTCACCGAGCCTGACTTCGGTTCCGACGTGGCCGGCATCACGACCACGGCCACCAAGGTGGACGGGGGTTGGGTGGTCAGTGGGGTCAAGACGTGGTGCACGTTTGCCGCCCGGGCCGACGTGCTCATGCTGTTGGCCCGGACGGACCCCGACCGGTCCAAGGCGCACCGTGGCCTGTCCCTGTTCGTGGTCGAGAAGCCCCGTGGCGAGGGGCACGGGTTCGTCTTCACCCAGGAGCCGGGCGCCGAAGGTCGGCCAGCCAGCTCGACCGGGCGGATGGAGGGCCGAGCCATCGACACGATCGGCTACCGGGGCATGCACTCCTACGAAGTCGCCTTCGACCAGTGGTTCGTGCCAGACGACAACCTGGTCGGCGGTGAGCCGGGGCTGGGCAAGGGCTTCTACCTGCAGATGCAAGGCTTCGAGAACGGTCGGCTCCAGACGGCGGCCCGCGCTCTCGGGGTCATGCAGGCCGCCTACGAGGCCGCCCTCGACTACGCCCGCAACCGCTCGGTGTTCGGGTCGCCCATCCTCGACTACCAGCTGACCCAGGCCAAGCTCGGCCGCATGGTGGCGGTGATCGCCGCCACCCGCCAGTTCTCCTACGAAGTGGCCCGCCTCATGTCCAAGGGCGAAGGGGCCCTCGAGGCGTCGATGGCGAAGGCCTATGTGTGCCGCGCCGCAGAGTGGGTGACCCGCGAGGCCCTGCAGGTCCACGGTGGGATGGGCTACGCCGAGGAGTTCGCCGTGAGCCGCTTCTTCGTCGACGCCCGGGTGCTCTCGATCTTCGAGGGAGCTGACGAGACGCTGTGCCTCAAGGTCATCGCCCGGCGCCTGCAGGACCGGACCTCGGCCTGACGCCACCGGTGGGACCCGCGACCGTGCGTCGGGTCCCACCGGCAACGCCGGACGGCGCCCGAGCTCAGCCGGACGGCGCCCGAGCTCAGCCGGACGGCGCCCGAGCTCAGCCGGACGGCGCC
>JBMFXC010000032.1:0-8368 GCA_049964655.1 Acidimicrobiales bacterium | reverse complement strand
CGAGCTCAGCCGGACGAGCGGGAGAGCCCGGCTCGCTCGCCGCGAGCGACGAACTTCGTGGCCATCTTGCGCGAGGCCTCGTCGATCATCTCGTCGCCGAACATGACCGCTCCGGTCCGCTCCTCCTCCGTCGCCTTGCGGTAGGCGTCGAGGATGTCCCAGGCCCGGTCGAACTGCTCCTGGGTAGGCGAGTAGACCTCGTTCAACACGCTCACCTGGTCGGGAGTGAGCGCCCACTTGCCGTCGTAGCCGAGCACCCGGGTGCGCTGGGCGAACTCGCGCAAGCTGTCGAGCTCGCGCACCTTGAGGAACGGGCCGTCGATCACCTGGAGCCCGTTGGCCCGGCCAGCCATGAGGATCTTCGAGAAGACGTAGTTGAAGTGGTCACCCGGGTACTCGGGGATCGCCACGCCGCCGGTCAGCACGGGCATCTCCATCGACGCGGCGAAGTCGGCCGGCCCGAAGATGATCGTCTCGAGCCTCGGCGAGGCGGCGCAGATCTCCTCGACGTTGATGAGGCCTCTCGTCGTCTCGATCTGCGCCTCGATGCCGATGTGCCCGACCGGCAGGCCGGACTTCTTCTCGACCTGCGTGAGCAGGAGGTCGAGCGCCACCACCTCGGCAGCCGACTGGACTTTGGGCAGCATCACCTCGTCGAGCCGGGGACCGGCGTTGCCGACCACTTCGATGACGTCACCGTAGGTCCACTCCGTGTCCCAGGCGTTGATGCGCACGCAGAGGACCCGGTCGTCCCAGGGGAGGTTCTTGATGGCGTCGACCACCTTGGCCCGGGCGTTCTCCTTCTCCAGTGGAGCGACCGAGTCCTCGAGGTCGAGGAAGCTCATGTCGGCGGGGACGGTCGGCGCCTTGGCGAGGAAGCGGTCGTTCGATCCCGGTGAGGACATGCAGGAACGGCGGGGAAGGTTGCGAGAGCGTTCGGACATGCCGAGATGGTAGGCCGCGTCGGCAGGCATGGGGAACTTGGCCCGTCCACCGCCGGCCGAGCGGGCCTCGAGCCGCCGTCGAGCCGCACTGTCCGCCCGTGCCTGGGCCGCCCGAGCTGGGCCGACGTGCCCGCCCGTGCCGGGCCGCCGGCGTGCCGTGATCGAAATATCTCACGTTCACGTAAACTAGCTGTATGGCGAGCGAGACGACCACACCAGGTCCAGACGAGGACCCCTCCGCCCCCGGACGTGCCGCTCCGGCCGGTTGGGTGAACGCCCCGGCAACGCCCCCTGGGGATGGCGGACGCACTCCCCGGCGGGGTAGCCGAGCCCCGAGCCACCCCGACCGCTACAAGTGGGTGGCGTTGTCGAACACCACGCTCGGGGTGCTCATGGCCACGATCAACCTGTCGATCGTGCTCATCGCCCTGCCGGACATCTTCCGAGGCATCGGGCTCGACCCGCTCGCTCCAGGCAACACCGGCTACCTGCTCTGGATGCTCATGGGCTTCATGGTCGTCACCGCCGTCCTCGTGGTCAGCTTCGGCCGCATCGGCGACATGTACGGCCGAGTCCGCATGTACAACCTCGGCTTCGCCGTGTTCACCGCCTTCTCGATCCTGCTGTCACTGAGCTGGATGCACGGCCCAGCCGGGGCCCTTTACCTCATCGCCATGCGCGTGCTCCAGGGGGTAGGAGCCGCCCTGCTCATGGCCAACTCGAGCGCCATCCTGACCGACGCCTTCCCGACCAACCAGCGTGGTCTCGCCCTTGGCATCAACCAGGTGGCGGCCATCGCCGGCTCGTTCATCGGCCTGGTCATCGGCGGCCTGCTCGGACCGGTCGACTGGCGCCTGGTCTTCCTCGTCTCGGTCCCGGTCGGCCTCTTCGGGACAGCGTGGGCCTACCTGATGCTGCGTGACGTCGGAGAACGCCGGCCGGCCCGGATCGACTGGTGGGGCAACGTCACCTTCGCCGTGGGCCTCGTCGCCGTGCTCACCGGCATCACCTACGGCATCGAGCCCTACGGCGGCCACGTCATGGGCTGGAGCAACCCGATGGTGCTCGGCGCGCTGGTCGGCGGCGTGATCGTGCTTGCCGTCTTCTGCGTCATCGAGGCCAAGGTCGCCGATCCGATGTTCCGCCTGCCGCTCTTCGCCATCCGGGCGTTCTCGATGGGCAACGTGGCCAGTCTGCTGGCTGCCCTCGGTCGGGGCGGGATGATGTTCATCCTCATCATCTGGCTACAGGGCATCTGGCTGCCGCTGCACGGCTACAGCTTCGCCGAGACCCCGCTCTGGGCGGGCATCTACATGGTGCCACTCACCGTCGGCTTCCTCGTCTCGGGACCGGTGTCGGGGATCCTCTCCGACCGGTTCGGGGCCCGGCCCTTCGCGACCGGCGGCATGGTGCTCGCAGCCGTCAGCTTCGTCCTCCTCGAGCTCCTGCCGATCGACTTCCCCTACCCGGCGTTCGCCGGGGCGATCCTGCTGAACGGCCTGGCCATGGGGATCTTCGCCTCGCCCAACCGCGCCGGCATCATGAACTCGCTGCCACCCGACCAGCGCGGCGCCGGAGCGGGAATGCTCAACACGTTCCAGAACTCTGCCCAGGTCCTCTCCATCGGCGTGTTCTTCAGCCTGATCATCCTCGGGCTGGCCTCGACCCTCCCGACCCACCTGTACGTCGGCCTGGTGGCTCATGGCGTACCGACGAAGGCCGCGGTCACGACGTCACACCTCCCCCCGGTGGGCAGCCTCTTCGCCGCCTTCCTCGGCTACGACCCGATCGCCAAGCTGCTCGGTCCGGCTGTGCTCAGCCACCTCCCTGCTTCGACGGTCGGCTACCTGACTGGTCGGAGCTTCTTCCCGAGCCTCATCGCCCACCCCTTCAAGCACGGGCTCGACCTCGCCTTTGACTTCGCCGCCGCGGCCTGTCTGCTGGCCGCCGGAGCGTCGTGGATGCGGGGTGGGAAGTACGTCCATGGCCAGGACACCGGCACCGACACCGGCCCGTCGACCAGTCGTACTGACACCGGCGTTGCGCCCAGCCCCGCACCGGTCGCCCCTCCGACGCCGGTCGCCGCCGGGACGGCTACGCCCGTGCTGGTCGAGCCGGCTCCTCGGTCGCTTCGGCATCGAGCTGAGCGGGTGTCAGCTGCTCAGCGAGGAGCCGGTCGAAACGAGCTGGATCACCGGCCACGAACCGCCGGCACAGCCGGTACCCCTCCACGTAGCAGGTGAGGTACGCGCGCCAGGTCGGGTGGGTGAGGAAGGCGACGGCTTTCTCGGCTCGGTCACGAGGCAGGAGACCCCATCGGGCCACCTCGGCTACCACCACCTCGGGGTCCGCGCCGTCTTCGTGGATCCGGAAGGCGGCGTTCTGTCGGACGGCGCCAAGCGCCTCGGACGCCACTGCCACGGCGGCCACGACGTCGGTGTCGTAGCGAATGCCGAGCGGGTGGAGGTGCTCGGCGACGACAGGCTCGGGACGCTGGCCTGCGACCACCTCGAGACCGAGGTCGGCGAGGCCCTCGGCGACCAGGCACTGCGGGGTGCCGACGAGGAAGATGGTCTCTTCGGCCCGCTGGCGGTCCCGTACCAGGCCGATCTCCTTTCGGGTGTGCTCGGTGTGGTGACCGGGGTAGGTCTCGTGGGCGACGAGGTGGGCGACGCTGGTCGACAGGACGGGCAGATCGACGTTGACGGCGACTCGGCTGTGCAGGTCACCCAAGTAGTAGTTGAACCCGGCCCACGGCTTTCCGGTCACCAGCTCGAAGTCGACGTGCTCGCCGTCGGGTAGCCCGAAGCTCCGGCGCGTGCGCTCCCGCAGGTCCTCCATGAGCGAGGAGATGGCCGGCCGGAGCAGCTCGGGGGGCACCGCGTGCGACTCGCGCCAAGCCACCAGCCGTTCGTCGAGGGGTCCCGATCCGGGAAGCACCTCGTCGAGCCGCCGGTGGGCGGCAGCCAGGTCGTCCTCGGGGACCCGGCGAGGACGGACGCCGTAGCACCACTCGACCTCGTCGGCATAGGCGATCCTCTCGCCGCCAAGGCGGCGCGCCGTCACCGAGAGGCCGACGACCTGGGCGCGGAGCCACTGCCGCCGAGTGACGTCACCAGCCGCTGCGACAGCACCGGTATCGATGGCACCGGTATCGATGGCACCGGCATCGACAGAAGCGGCGTGGACAGCACCGGCGTGGACGCCAGCGGGACCGTCAGCACGCCGGCCTGCGTCCGGGGGCGTGTCCAGCGGCGCCGAGCCGTCGAGGTCGTCGAGCAGCGCTCGGGCCTCGGCGACGAGCGAACCGAGCTGCCGAGGCGGCCCGTCGGCCGCCTCGGCAGCGAGGTGTGGCGGGCCGTAGTAGGCGTCGACGAGCCCGTCGAGGTGTCGACCGAGCGCCAAGCCCAAGCGCAGGTAGCGGCCAACCGGCGAATGGGGCTCGACCGGTGGCGCGAGGAAAGGTCGACGCGCCTGGCTCACCTGCGGACCGTCAACCGAGATGCTGGCGGAGGAAGTCGACGGTCCGCTGCCACAACAGTTCGGCAGCCTGCTCGTCGTAGACCTCCGGGCGGTCCTCGTTGAAGAAGGCGTGGTCCACCCCTTCGTAGTGGTGGAACGTCACGTCCTTGCCCAGCTCTCGCAAGTGCGCTTCGAGCTCGCGGGCGGCCTGCGGGGTGAAGAAGGTGTCCATGCCGGCTGCGTGGCCGAGGACGGCAGCGGTCAGCTTGGAGTAGTCAGGCGTGGCATCGGGCCAAGGGATGAGCCCGTAGGCCGGCACCACTGCAGCCACTGCGTCAGGGCGTTGCGTCGCCAGCACCAGAGCCAGGCCGCCGCCCATGCAGAACCCCACCACGCCCACACGATCACGGCCGGTGCGGGCGAGCAGCGTGTCGACGGCGCCGCCCAGGTCCTTGGCCGCCGTGTCCATGCGCAACGCCATCATCTGCTTGGCCGCTTCGTCGGGCTCGGTCAGTGGCACCGTCGTCCCGTGGTAGAGGTCGGGAGCGAGCGCCGTGAACCCGGCCGCCGCGAACCGGTCACACGTCCGGGTGATCTGTGGCAAGAGCCCCCACCACTCCTGCAGGACGACCACCCCCGGGGTGCCGTCGGCGCCCCCGCCGGGTGTGGCGAGGTAACCAGACGCGGTCCCGCCGTTGCTTGCGAATTCGATGGTCTCACCCATACGGCGCACCCTACCGGACCAGGTGGGCAGCCGGTCGGCCGAGCTCGCATCGGGATCGTCGCGAGGCGGCGACAACCCGAGGGTGCTTGCATCGCCTGACGGCAGTCGACTAGACACTGCGTCGTTGTGACTGACGCCGAGCGCCGCTCGACGGCGAAGCCACCTGCACCCCACGGCACGTTCCAAGCCGTGGCACGCCGGGTCCGAACCCTGCTGGTCGTGGCTATCGTCACAGGGATCACCTCCCCGGTGGTCCTCGTAGCGCGTCCCGCCGGGGCCGACCCCGTGGCCACGGCAAAGGCCCAGGCCGCCGCCGTCGAAGCCAAGCTGCAGGCGACCCAGCAGCAGCTCGCCGCAGAGAGCGGTCAGTACGAAGCAGCCAGCTACCGGGTGGCCGAGCTCGACGCCTCGATCGCCCAGGGCCGGGCCAAGTTGGCCTCGGAGCAGACGACCGTCTCGAAGGACCAGGGGCAACTGCGCACGCAGGCGCTCGATGACTACATGACCGACGGATCGAGCGCCCAGTTGACCACGCTCTTCTCGTCGAACGGCTCGACAGCCGGCATACGAAGCGAGTACAGCTCCATTGCCCGGGGCAACGTCACCACCACCATCGACCAGCTCCACACGGCGGAAGCGGTGCTCACCGCCCAGCAGACCTCGCTCGTCGCCCAGGAGGCACAGGCCAGAGCCGCCGAGAACCAGGCTGCCCAGGCCAAGGCCAGCTCGACGGTGCTGGTGGGCCAGTACCAGTCCATGCTCAACGGGCTCGACGCGCACATCAAGCAGCTCGTCGCCCAGCAACAGGCCGCGGCTGCGGCAGCGGCCGCGGCTGCGTTCCAAGCGCGCCTGGCCGCCGAGCAGGCCACCGCCCAGGCGGCGCTCCGCCCGGCAGGCACGTACCAGACGGTCGCCGCCACCAACCTCCCGCCACTCCTCCCCGGTGCTGCCGGCGCCGTCCAGGCCGCCGAGCGCGAGGTCGGCGTGCCCTACGTGTGGGGTGGGACGACCCCGGCCGGGTTCGACTGCTCGGGGCTGGTGATGTGGGCGTACGCCCAGGTGGGCATCTCGCTCCCCCACTTCTCGGGCGCCCAGTACGACGTCACGATCCACATCCCGCTCGCCGACATCCAGCCGGGCGACATTCTCTTCTACGGTCCCGGCGGAACCCAGCACGAGGCCATGTACGTCGGCGGCGGCATGATGGTCGAAGCCCCCTACACCGGAGCGACGGTGCACATCACACCGGTGCGGACCGGGCCCGGATTCGCCGGCGTCGGCCGGGTTCCCTGACGGCGTCTTCTGACGGCGACGCTCGCTCGGCCGCCCGAGTCGGGCATACTGGTTGACGCGCCGCCATGAGACCGATCCCCGTCGCCTTCCACATCTGGTTCCTCGAGGTCCACACCTACGGGATCGGACTGGCCATCACCTTCTGGTTCGGCCTGCGTTACCTCGAGCGTCGCCTCCGTCGGTCCGGTTACCCCTGGCAGTGGGTCACCGGAATGTTCCTATGGGTCATCGTCGCTGCCATCGTTGGTGCCCGCGCCATGCACGTGATCGCCAACTTCGGGTACTACTCGAACCACCCCGGCCAGATCGTGGCCATCTGGCAGGGCGGCCTGTCGTCGTTCGGCGGCCTGATCGCCGCCATCCCCGTCGGGATCATCTCGGCCCGGCGCCGCTGCCCTCAGATCCCCATCGGGCGTCTCGCCGATCTCGTCGCACCGGTGCTGATCGCGTCGTGGTCGCTCGGTCGGCTGCTCGGACCACAGCTCATGCGCGCCGGGGGCGGCCACCCGACCCACCAGTGGTTCGGTATGTACTACGCCGACCAGGTAGGCAAGCGGCTTCCCGTCCCGATCTTCCAATCCGTCGAGGACTTCGCCATCTTCAGCGTCCTCCTGCTCGTCGAACGGTGGCTACGTAGCCTCGCCTCGGCGCGCTCACTGGTCACCGCCTCGGCGGCGACCAGTTCGCTTCCCGACGCGGCAGGCGGCGAACCGCCCGTAGACACGGGGTCGGCCGACGGTGGCCAGCCGACAGGAGACCCGCTGGCCGGTCTGCCGCCAGCGGGGATCGTCCTCGGCGTCACCCTGTTGCTCTGGGGTATCGAGCGCTCCGTCGACCAGTACCTCTGGCTCAGCTACCCGGGCCACCTCGGCTCGTTCCTCGTGCAGCTAGCCGGTGTCGGCGTCGCCCTCGTCGGCGTCGTCGTGCTCGCGTTCCGCTGGCGCGCCCTGACGACCTGGAGGGCGGCAACGGGGAACTCCGCCCAACCGGCCAACGCCGTGGTTGGAGCACCAGCCGCCGTGAGCACGGGAACGGTTCCCCCAGCCGCTGCAGACTGAGCGCGAACGGGGCGAACGGGCGGCTGTCTGGCCGCCCGGAGCCTCGCCCGGGCATGGTCCCGATGCCAGCCGGTCAACTCCAACAGCTTTTCGAGGATCATCGACGTCTCGGACCGGGATCCTTGGCGATCGGCGAGGACCAGCTTGTTCGTCACTGCACCCGCGGTGCTCATCGACAGCTCCCTGGAGCGGGCGTAGCCCGTCTGGAGCCCTCCACGGCGGCCCCCGCCACGCGGAGGTCCTACGTGAGGCAATGAATGGCGCTACGCGGAGGTTTTAGATGAGTCAACGCGGCCTGCCTGCCGGGTTCCTCGACAACCACGTATCATGCGACGTCGCGCTCAATTGCCAGGAGTGACATGTCATCCACCTATCGGACCTGGACGAGGTTGGCCTTCGCTCTCGTAGGCGTCCTCGGTGCAGCCATCGCCCTAACCGCTGTCCTCATTGCGCTACCCCAACCGGCAGTCGGCGGCACGTGCGGGCCCGGCAAGGGCTCCGAGGCGCCACTTGCCGCTTTCTTCAACCCTGGCTCGATCGGGGCGGGAGCCGAGCCGCCCTCGTCCGACCCATCGGGACAAGCCGAGTGGCTGGCGTTCGTCGGCGAGTGCCAGTCGGCCACCGACGCCCGCATCCTGACCGGCTTCGCCGTGCTGGTCCTCTCGGTGGGCGTCGCCCTGCTCGGACCGGTGCTGGTGCTCTCCAGTGCCACCGACCGACGGCATCCTGCGGCGGCCGCTCCGACGAACCCGTGGGGCGCGGTCCCATCTGCCGTGCCGCCTCCGGTGGCTCCGCCCACCGCCCCCCCGGGCACCCCAACCGGCTGGCACTGACCGGCTGGCACTGACCGGCTGGCACTGACCGGCTGGCACTGACCGGCTGGCACT
>JBMFXC010000031.1:0-27780 GCA_049964655.1 Acidimicrobiales bacterium | reverse complement strand
GACGACCACCTCGACCTCGACGACCACCTCGACCTCGACGACCACCTCGACCTCGGTGGCTTTCGGGGCTGGATCGCCCCCGAGGACCGCTTGTGGCGTCACCCCTCCGAGCTCGGTGCGGCCTCCTGGGCAGGTCGTGGCGGGAACCTCGGGAGAGGCCGGGGCCGGCCAGCTGGCCGTGGCGGCACCACCCAGCGCCGGCCCGCCCCCCCGTGGGTCGTCGGGACGGTTGCCGTCGCTGCCGGCGTGCTGCTCGCCACCGGCTTGGTGCTCGCCTCCTCGGGCGCCGACCCGGGCCTCGTCGCTCGGCGGGTGGTCGCCACCGCGTCGACCTCGACACCTACGCCAGTGACGGCAACCACCATGGCGGGCACCCCCGGTCCCGGTGCAGCGGTGGTGGGCAGGGTCGAGCGCCAAGTGCGTCCTTCCCTCGTCGCGCTGGTGGTCCGTCGAGCCACCGGGGCGGTCCTCGGAACGGGGGTGGTGGTCGAGCCGGGCGGGATCATCGCCACCACCGCCAGTCTGCTCCGCGGGGCGGTGTCCATCGTCGCCGAGGAAGCGGGGGGAACACGCGAACCTGCCCGGCTGGTAGGAGTCGACCGGACATCGGGGGTCGCCGTGGTGCGGGTCGCCGACCAGCTGCCAGCCGTGACCGTCGACTCCACCGATCCCAGCCCCGGTTCGGTCGACCTGGCGATCGCCTTTCCTGCCTCGAGAGGAATGGTGCCGCAGCCCGCCGTGTACGCGGGAGCCGTCGTCGCATCCGGCGTCCCCGCCGGTGTCGACGGCCCGACCACCGAGTTCGCGTCGACCGTCGTCCGGGCACCACTGTCGGGCTCCGAGCAAGGCGGCGCTCTGGTGGACGCCAGCGGTCGGCTCGTCGGCATCCTCGACACCGTGAGCTCCACGCCGAATGGTTCCGTCGGCGTGTTCCTCCCCTCCACGCTGGTCTCAGGCGTCGCCGAGCAGCTGGTCACCTCGGGAACCGTCGGGCGCGGCCGTCTGGGCGTCGATGGCAGCGACCTGGCGCCACCGGCCGGCAGTCCGACCAGCCCACCGATCGGCGTGCTCGTCGATGCGGTCGACCCGGGTGGTGCGGCTGCCCAGGCCGGCGTGCAGCGGGGCGACGTGATCGTCGCCGTCAACGGCAGCACCGTCCACTCGATGGCCGAGCTCCGGGCCTTGCTCTACCCCGATCCGCCGGGCACGTCGCTCGAAGTCACGGTCGAACGAGGCTCCACCACGTTCGTGACCACGGCCGTGCTGAGAACCTCGACGGCGGCCGGTGCTCCGGCCCCGACCCCCAGCCACGCGCCGTAGCATGCTGGTATGACACCTCCGCCCTCCGGTGAAGGGCAGAACCCGTTCGAGCTGCTCTTCGGCGACCTGATGAAGCTCCTCGGGTCGCAGGGATCGCATCAATGGGAGACGACCCGGGCGTTCGCCGTGCAGGTCGCCACCGGTGGCGAGCCCGAGGGCAACGTCGATCCCGTCCAACGCATCCAGGTCGAAGAGCTGGCCCGCGTGGCCGAGCTGCACGTCAGCGAGGCGACGGGCATGCCGATCTCTCCCGACGGGCGCCGTCTGTCCTGCGTCCCCGTCGGGCGGGCCGACTGGGCCCTGCGCGCCCTCGACGCCTGGCAGCCGGTCCTCACGGCGATGACGCCCGCTGCCACGACACCAGGGACGATGCCTGGCACGTCCGCCCTCGAGCCGTCCGGCGAGTCGGGCGACGCCTTCGTCAACCTGCTCGGCCAGTGGGCGGGGATGATGGGGCCGATGTTCTTCGGCCTCCAGGTCGGCTCGGTGGTCGGCCATCTCTCCCAGCGGGCACTCGGTCAGTACGTGTTGCCCGTCCCATGGCCCGTCAACGACGAACTGCTCGTCGTGCCCGCCAACATCGCCTCGTTCGCCTCCGACTGGAGCCTGCCCGAGGAGGAAGCGCTCGTGTGGGTGTGCGCGCGCGAGCTGGCGTCGCACTCGGTGCTGGCCCGGCCGTCCGTCCGAGCCCACCTCGATCGCCTCCTGGAGGCGTTCGCCGCGTCCGCCAGTACGGCGCAGCAGGGCCTCATGGACCGCCTGTCGTCGATGGGCGACGAGCTCGACCTACCCGGTGTCGGCGGCGAGCCCATGGACATCGCCGCTCTGCAGGGGATGCTCGGCAACCCCGAAGAGCTACTGGGCAGCCTCCTCACTCCCGACGTGCGGCGCACGTCGGACCAGTTGACCGCCATCGCCATCGTGGTCGACGCCTACGCTGACCACGTGGCCGACCTCGTCGGTCGCCACCTCGTCGGCGCTCATGCCGCCTTGGCCGAGGCCTGGTACCGACGGAGGATCGAACGAGGCAAGGGCGAGGAGGCAGCCGGCGCCCTCTTCGGGCTCGACCTCGACCAGGTGCAGGTGGACCGGGGACGGGCGTTCGTCGCCGGTGTCATCGAACGAGCCGGCGAGGAGCAGCTCGGACGCCTGTGGACGTCGGAGCACACCCTGCCCACTCCCGCCGAGGTCGACGCGCCGGGCCTCTGGCTGGAGCGCATCGACCTACCAGAGCTCGATCCGCCGCCGCCAGCCGCCGGCGGCGGCGCCCCGGAGGCCTGAGCACCCCGCAGGGGACCGTCCGACCTGCCCCACGGCCGTCCTGGCTGCTCCGCTACCCGTGGAGGACGAACCGGGTCAGCCCGCTGCCGTGCGCTCGCCGCCGCCGGTGTCCTCGGCACCTTCCGCAGCCGGGGATGCGTCGGCCGGTTCGCCGAGATCCCAGTCGAGCTCGATGTTCTCGCGCTCAGCGTCACGTATCACGCGCTCACGGTTACGACGAAACTGGGGGTCGTGCGGAGGCAGGAGCACGAGGCGGGCGAGCGTTCGCTGACGGAACTCCTCGATGAGCGCCGCGTCGCCATAGTCGGATTGGACGTCCCAGTGCGGAGCCACCGGGCCCAGGTACACCACGCGAACGTGGCCGACAGGAGGCTGAGGCTCCTCGTGCTCGTCGGTTGCGCTCGCTTCCTCGCCTACGGGGGTCATCGCCTGGGTCCTCCTGGATCGTGGCCGAAGACGAGCCTACCTGTCCGCCGTGTCGACACCGAACGCTCCCCGGGCCACCATCCAACCGGCCCGTGCCGTCGGGCGAGACCCCCGACAGTGGCACTTTCTAAGAAGGACCGGGATGCTCATAAGAATTCGATGAGGATTCCATCAAAGCTGGCCCATTTCGTACCCCTGGAGCCCGCGGAATGCGACACTGGCTGACGTAGCGGTCAGGCCCGCGCAGCTCGCACGGCGGCGAGCGCGGGAACCAGAGGACCGCCCCGACATCTCACGAGGAGGACCGATGGGTACCGATTGGATGGCCGAAGGCAAGTGCCGCGAGCTCGACCCCGCGATCTTCTTTCCGAGCGACGGCATCGGCGTCCAGGTAGCCCAGCGGATCTGCGCCGAGTGCGCCGTCGCCGAGCAGTGCCTCCAGTACGCGCTCGACGAGCGGGTCGACCACGGCGTCTGGGGTGGAAAGTCCGAACGCGAACGGCGTCGCATCCTCCGTCGGCGGCGCCTCTCCCACGCCTCGGTGCGAGCCTGAGCCACCCGAAGGTGCCGTGGCGGCTGCGTGATCGCCGTGGTCGCACCTGTTGACCTCGAGTGCGTCGTCAACGTCAGCGAAGGACGTGACCTCGCCATCGTCGACCGGATCGCCACGGCCGGAGGAGCCTGCCTCCTCGACGTGCACACCGACCCGGACCACAACCGATCGGTCCTGACGCTGGCCGGGACGGACCCGGACCTCTGGGACGCCGTCCGGGCCGTCGTGGCCGAGGCGGTCGAGCACATCGACCTCACGTCACACCGTGGCGTCCACCCTCGGCTCGGCGCCGCCGACGTGGTCCCGTTCGTCCCGTTGCTCCCGGCAGGGCCCGCCACGGCAACGAGCGACGGCGCACTCGACGACGCACTCGGTCTGCGCGACCGGTTCGCTTGCTGGGCAGGTACGGCGCTCGCCCTCCCCTGCTTCCTCTACGGGCCCGAGCGGTCGTTGCCCGAGGTGCGCGCCGGCGCGTTCAGGAGCCTCTGGCCGGACGCCGGTCCGGCCACTCCTCATCCGACAGCCGGCGCGTCGGCCGTCGGTGCCCGACATGTCCTCGTCGCCTACAACCTCTGGCTCGCCCCGGCGGACGGCAACCAACGACACGCCGACGACCTGGTCGCCGCCGCCCGCCGCATCGCCGCCCAGCTGCGGGGGCCCGGAGTCCGAGCTCTCGGACTGGCCGTGGCGGGGACGGCGCAGGTCAGCTGCAACCTCATCGACCCGGTCCACGTCGGCCCAGAGCTGGTCTACGACCGGGTGGTCGCCGCCGCCGAGGTCGCCGGCCTGACGGTTGCCCGAGCTGAGCTGGTCGGGCTGGCGACCGACGCTGTCCTCGAGCGCGTGCCACCTCGGCGGTGGGCCGAGCTGGGTTTGTCGGCGGAGCAGACCGTCGAGGCGCGCCTCGCCGGGAGCAGGTGACCGCACGCGGTGCACCGGGAGGGCCCGCCCCGGGGTGGGGGTCGGCGGGAAAGCTAGGAGGCGTTCGCTGGCACTTGACGCTGCAGCGTCCGCTGCCGGCGCAGCCGCCGGCGTTCCCGCTCCGAGAGCCCGCCCCAGATGCCGAACTTCTCACCGTTGGCCAGGGCGTACTCGAGGCAGTCTTCGAGCACCACGCACCCGCGGCAGACCTCCTTCGCCTCGCGCGTCGAAGAGCCTCGCTCGGGAAAGAACAGGTCCGGGTCGACCCCCATGCAATTCGCCCGCTCCTGCCAACCGCGCTCTTGGTGGCCGTACATCAGCGACACGATGTCCACCGGTACGCCTCCCCTCGCCATTGAGCAACGCCGACCGCCGGGCCACGCGTCGCACGGATGTAACTACAACCCTGTTATCTTTTCGCATTTCGCCACTGGACGCAAGGTGCGTTCCACGGAACGCGGCAGGATGACCGCCAGGGTCGGGGCAACGGGGTGGTGGGGGGGCGCAGGGCCGGTCTCGAAGGCGGGCGCCAGAGCGGCCGCCAGACCGGCATGCCCGAGTGGGCGGACCGGCGCTCAGCCAGCTCGACGCGAGCGACGGGTGGTGCGATGCCGCAGGAAGTCGACGAGCACGTAGTCCCCCAGCTCGCCAGGCGTGGTGGCGAAGGCGCGACCGTTGTTGATCCGGGTCAGTTGCTCGATGAAGCCCTGGAGCCCGTGGTCGGGCTCCAGCAGGAACGTGTTGATGGTGATCCGGGCACGCGTGCACCGGAGCACCTCGGCGAGGGTGGCTTCGAGGGTTTCGGGCACCGGTGGGTAGTTGAAGAAGACGTCGACGTCGGTGCCCGAGTGGTCGGTGACGATATGGGCCGTCGGCTCGCCGTCGGTCACCAGGATGATCTGCTTGGTGCCCGGTTGGTGGGCGAGCATCCGCCGGGCGAGGATCAGCCCGTGCTGCAGGTTGGTGCCATAGACGTAGTCCCAGCTCACCGTGGGCAGGTCGTCGGGTTCGATGACGCGTGCGACTTCGGAGAACCCGACGATGCCGAGGTAGTCGCGGGGAAACCGGGTCGTGATCAGCGCGTGCAGGGCGAGCGCCATCTTCTTCGCCGGCACGAAGTTGTCGCGCATCGGCATCGACAGCGACAAGTCGAGCAGGAGCACGGTGGCCGTCCGGGTGAGGGCCTCCGTCTCGACCACCTCGAAGTCCTCCGGCGTGAGCCGGACGGGCACGCCGCTCCCCGACCGCCGCAGGGCGTTGTGGACCGTCCGCGACAGGTCGAGGTTGAAGGGGTCGCCGAACTCGTAAGGCTTGGTGGTCTCCTCGCGGTCGTGGCCGACGCCCGACCACGTCGTGCGATGACCGCCGAGCCGGTCCTTGCCAAGCTGGTCGAAGAGGTCGGCGAGCGCCTGGTGGCCGATCCGTCGGATCCCCTTGGGCGTGAGCTCGAAGCGACCCTCGCGCTGGTCGATCAGCCCGGCCTCGGTGAGCTGGCGGGTGAGGCGGGCGAGCCGGTCGAGGGAGCGGGCGGCGTCCTCGCCGAGGTGTCGGGCGACCTTGTCGAGGTCGACCTCGGAGAGCGCAGCCGGCGAGCTGGCCGACCGCAGGTACGCCTCGAGCTCGTCGAGATCACGCAGGCGGGCGGCGGCGTCCGCGGCGTCCCCCAGGCCCAGCGGCTCGTCACCACTGAAGCGGTACCGCTGGTCCCAGCCGGCGGCGGGGAACGCCTGCCGCAAGTTGCCGGCGAGCCGGTCGACCTGCCAGCGCAGGTCGAGGTCCTCGAGGAGCGAATCGGCGAGCCCTTGCAGCTGGGCCCTCTGCTCGGGGGACATCGAGTTCCACATCGCCTGGGCGGCGGCCATCGAGGCAGCAAGCTGCTCGAGGAGCTCGTCGAGGGTGGTCGGGTTGCCGGGGAACAGGTCGCCGAAGCGCTCCATGAACGACTCGAAGCCCGGGTCGAGCTCCTCGCCCGCCTGACGTTGCTCGAGCATCCGGTTGAGGGCGTCGAAGGCGTCGCGCATGCGGGCGAGCTGCTCGGGGTCGGGGTTGGCCAGGGCGTCGGACACCTGTTCGAAGTAGCTCCGAGTCACCTCGCGACGGAGCCGGTCGACGAGCTCCTCGAAGTGCTGGCGGGCCTCCGACGACACGAACTCGTACTGCTGGAGCCCCCGGACCATCCCCGACAGGTCGGAGGGCAGGAGGTCGAGCTGCAGCCGGCGCTCGTCTGCGACCGCGTCGGTCACCTCGCGTCGACGCTCGTCTCCTGATGCCTGTGCCTCGGCCTGGAGGGCGTCGATACCGGCACGCTCCTCGCCGAGGACCTCGGCCAGCTCGTCGGCGATCTCGCTGAAGGCGCCGCCGAGGTCACCCCGCTGGAGCTGCTCCTGGCGCTCCTGGCGCACCCGGTCGAGCAGCTCGCGCAGCCCTTGGACGTCGTGGCCGTCAGAGGTGCGCCACCCCCGGTTGAGCATCCGACGGAGCGCCTCGTGGAGATCGCCGTTGGCCAGCAGGTCGTCGGTCAGCTGGGCCAGGACGGCGTCGGTGTCGTCGACCAGCTCCTGTTGGGAACCGTCCCATCGCCGGTACTCGAACTGCCAGGGCACGGCCGAGCCCTCAGCCCCGTCCCCGGTACGTCGCCCGGAGCCCGACCGCTTCCTTGTTGAGCCGCTTGGTCAGGTGGAGCCCCTCGAGCACGAGCTCGCAGGCACTGGCCACCACGCCGGGCTCCTCGGTACCTCCGGCGAGCGCCAGGACGGGCTCGGCGAGCGCCGGGAGCCGCTCGAGGGTGTCGAGGTAGACGCCCGAGGGCAGGTCGTCACCGGCGTGGACGACGGTGTCGTCGGTGAACGCCCCCACTACCTCCTGGGGATTGGCCAACCGGACCCGCCGCCGGAACACCGTCACCACGGCGGCGGACACCAGCTGGCCGATGAGGAGGTCCTCACGTCCCTCCTCGAGGGTCTCGACCTCGACCTTGCCCTGGGTGGAGGCGACGAGCGCCTCAAGGTCCGAGACCCGTGGCACGGCGTCGGGCTCGCCCGTGCGCAGCGACCGCCGCAGGGCGCTCGCCACCATCGTCTCGTAGTTGGCCACGGTGAGGCGGACCGACACTCCCGAGCGTTGGTTCAGGTGCGGGCTCTCGCGGGCGAGCTGGCTGAGCTCGGCTACGACCTCGGCCATGAAGTCCGGGACGACCACCCGGGGCAACCCGTCGTCGGCCGGGGTGCCCGTCCCGTCGAAGGCCCCGGGCAGCTCGGCCTCCTGACGGGCGATCGCCAGCTCCGTCGCCGCATCCGGCGGGTAGTGCGTTCGGATCTGGGCGCCGAAACGGTCCTTGAGGGGCGTGATGATCCGCCCGCGGTTGGTGTAGTCCTCGGGGTTGGCCGTGGCCACCAGCACGATGTCGAGCGGGAGCCGGACCCGGTGCCCGCGGATCTGCACGTCGCGCTCCTCGAGCACGTTGAGCAGACCTACCTGGATGCGCTCGGCGAGGTCCGGGAGCTCGTTGACGGCGAAGATGCCCCGGTTGAGCCGAGGGACCAGGCCGTAGTGGATGGTGAGCTCGTCGGAGAGGTAGCGCCCCTCGGCCACCCGGATCGGGTCGACCTCGCCGATCAGGTCGGCGATGGAGGTGTCCGGTGTGGCCAGCTTCTCGCCGTAGCGGTCGCTGCGGTGCACCCAGGCGATCGGGGTGTCGTCGCCCTGCTCGGCCACCAGGTCCTTGGCGTAGCGGGAGACCGGGTTGGTCGGGTCGTCGTGGATCTCCGAACCGGCCACGACAGGGAGCCACTCGTCGAGCAGGTCGACGAGCGAGCGCACGAGGCGCGTCTTGGCCTGACCGCGCTCGCCCAGCAGGATGATGTCGTGCCCGGCGAGCACCGCGTTCTCGAGCTGAGGAAGGACGGTCTCCTCGAAGCCCAGCACGCCGCTGACCAGCGGCTGTCCGGCAGCAATCCGAGCCGCTGCGTTGCGCCGGAGCTCGGCGGCGACCGGCACCGACCGCCAGCCCGAGGCTCGCAGCTCCCCCAGGGTGGAGGCCGCCGGGGGTGAGGTGGAAGCGGTCGGGGTGGCGGGCTCCGGGGCGCTCATGGAAGCGAGCCTAGGCGTGTCCCCCACCCCGCCGTTCGCCACCCCGAGCACGGTCAAAGCGAGCTCGAAGCGGGGTCCCGGCCCCTTCGACGAGCGGCGCTCCGGGCCCGGTTTTCACCTCGTGGCCATCCGGGTGGAAAGATGGCCGCGACACGCGGCTCGAGCCCTTCGGCTCGCGCGGCAACGCGGGACCGTCCGGCCGAACCGGGCGCGCCCCGCCCAGCAGCCAGGGAGGAGTGCAGTGACAACCTTGGAGGACGTCTCGACGACCCCGGTCGTGCTCGGCGGTGTCCGCGGTGGGCCGCCGGTCCCGACCCTGCGCAAGGACCGATGGTGGGTCCAGCCGGTGGTGACCGTCACCGTGCTGACCGCGTTCGTCGCCTACGCCACCTGGGCGGCGTTCGTGAACAAGGACTACTACGCCGGCGCCACCCTGCACCGCGACCTGATCTCGCCCTTCTACTCGCCCTGCCTCACCGAGAGCTGCGTGCCCGGGAGCCACCCCGGCACCATCATCACCTGGTGGCAGATCTCGCCGGCACTGCTCATCCTCATCTTCCCGCTCGGGTTCCGCCTGACCTGCTACTACTACCGCAAGGCCTACTACCGGTCGTTCTGGTGGGCACCGCCCGCCTGTGCCGTGGCGGACGCTCACGGGAGCTACAAGGGCGAGTCGCGCTTCCCGCTCATCCTGCAGAACGTCCACCGGTACTTCTTCTTCGCCGGCCTCATCTTCAACGTGCTGTTGACCATCGACGCCGTCATGGCCTTCCGCCAGCCGGGCGTGGGTATCGGCTTCAGCGTGGGGACCGCGGTGCTCTGCGTCAACGCCTGCCTGCTGTGGCTCTACTCGCTGAGCTGCCACGCCTGCCGCCACCTGTGCGGCGGCGGTCTGAAGAAGTTCTCCGAGCACCCCATCCGCCACCGCATCTGGAAGGCACTGACCCCGCTCAACGCCCACCACATGGTCTTCGCCTGGATGAGCCTCGTCTTCGTGGCGCTGACCGACGTCTACGTGCGGCTGGTGGCGAGCGGCACCATCCACGACTACGGCTTCCACTTCTGATCGCGAGGGACTCCGCCCACCATGCCTGAGATCGAATCCCACGACGTCGACGTCGTCATCATCGGGGCCGGCGGCGCCGGCCTGCGAGCAGCCATCGAGGCCAAGTCCCGCGGGCTGCGTGTCGCCCTCGTCTGCAAGTCCCTGCTGGGCAAGGCCCACACCGTCATGGCCGAAGGAGGTGCCGCCGCCGCCCTCGGCAACGTCTACCCCGAGGACAACTGGCAGGTCCACTTCCGCGACACCATGCGGGGCGGCAAGATGCTCAACAACTGGCGGATGGCCCAGCTCCACGCCCAGGAAGCACCCGACCGCATCCGCGAGCTGGAGGACTGGGGCGCCCTCTTCGACCGCACCAAGGACGGACTGATCCTCCAGCGTGACTTCGGCGGCCACCGCTACGCTCGCCTCGCCCACATCGGGGACCGTACCGGCCTCGAGCTCATCCGCACCCTCCAGCAGAAGGCCGTGGCCGACGGGGTGGAGGTGTTCATGGAGCTCAAGGTCCTCCGCCTGCTCCACGACGACAGCGGTGCCGTGGCCGGCCTCGTCGGCTACTGGCGCCCGTCGGGCGCGTTCGTCTCGTTCACCACCAAGGCCGTGGTGCTGGCGACCGGTGGGATCGGAAAGTCGTGGAAGTACACGTCGAACTCGTGGGAGTCGACCGGCGACGGTCATGCCATGGCGGTGTGGGCCGGCGCCGACATGATCGACATGGAGGCCGTCCAGTTCCACCCGACCGGGATGGTCTGGCCCCTGTCGGTCCGAGGGATCCTCGTCACCGAGGGCGTCCGAGGAGACGGCGGGGTGCTGCGGAACTCCGAGGGGCGGCGGTTCATGTTCGACTACATTCCCCCGATGTTCGCCGCCGAGACGGCCGACTCGGAGGAGGAGGCGGACAAGTGGTACGCCGACCACACGGCCGGGCGCCGGCCGCCCGAGCTGTTGCCTCGTGACGAAGTGGCCCGCTCCATCAACAGCGAGGTGAAGGCTGGACGCGGCAGCCCGCACGGCGGCGTCTTCCTCGACATCGCCACCCGGCGGACGGCCGAGGACATCCGGCGACGCCTGCCGTCGATGTACCACCAGTTCAAGGAGCTCGCCGGCGTCGACATCACCGCCGAGGCGATGGAGGTGGGCCCGACGTGCCACTACGTGATGGGTGGCGTGCGGGTCGACGCCGACACGGCAGCCACCACCGTCCCGGGGCTCTTCGCCGCCGGTGAGGTCGCCGGCGGCATGCACGGCTCCAACCGGCTCGGAGGGAACTCCCTTTCCGACCTGCTCGTCTTCGGGCGCCGGGCCGGGATGGGCGCGGCCGACTACGTCGAGGGCCGCTCGGGGACGGTCTCGATCGACCCGGCGGCGGCAGAGGAGGTCGTACGAGCAGCGACTGCCCTCTTCGAGCGCGAGTCGGGCGAGAACCCCTACGACATCCAGCACGACCTGCAGGAGACCATGCAGAGCTTGGTCGGGATCATCCGCACCGGCTCGGAGCTGGAGGAGGCGATGGGCAAGCTGGAGGAGCTCGAGGAGCGTGCCGGAAACATCGCCGTCACCGGTGGGCCGCAGTACAACCCGGGATGGAACCTGGCGACCGACCTTCCCTCGATGTTGACCGTGTCGCGGTGCACGACCCAGGGAGCCATCCACCGGACCGAGAGCCGGGGTGGCCACACCCGCGACGACTACCCGACTCCCGACGCCGAGCTGGGCAAGGTCAACTTCGTCCAGCGCGTCCCGGCGGGCGGTGCCCAACCCGGCGGTGCAGTCGGCACGCCGTCGATCCGCTCCATCACCATCACCCCCGAGCCGCTCCCGGTCATGCCGGACGAGCTCCAGGCCCTGTTCGACGAGGAGGCGCACTGATGGCCGACGACACCACCACCCCCCGCACCGACGGAGGTGCCGGCGAGCCGACGGTGACCATGCGGCTGTGGCGAGGCGACGCCTCCGGTGGCGAGTTCGTCGACTACGTGCTGCCGGCCGTCGAGGGCGAAGTCGTCCTCGACGTCGTCCACCGCGTCCAAGCGACCTTGGCACCCGACTTGGCGTGCCGGTGGAACTGCAAGGCGGGCAAGTGCGGCTCGTGCTCGACCGAGATCAACGGCAAGCCCGGCCTGATGTGCATGACCCGCATGGACACGCTCCCGACCGACGAGGCCATCACCGTCGCGCCGATGAAGACCTTCCCGGTGCTGCGAGACCTGGTGACGGACGTGTCGTACAACTACGAGGTCGCCAAGCGCATCCCGCCCTTCAACCCGCGGCCCAAGACCGACGACGAGGTGGCCGCCGGGGGCTACCGCATGCAGCAGATCGACGTCGAGCGGAGCCAGGAGTTCCGCAAGTGCATCGAGTGCTACCTGTGCCAAGACGTCTGCCACGTCATCCGTGACCACGAGGAGAACAAGACCGCCTACGCCGGCCCCCGGTTCTTCGCCCGGTCGGCCGAGCTCGAGATGCACCCGTTGGACACCACCGACCGCCGCGAGCTCCTCCAGGAGGAGCAGGGCCTCAACAAGTGCAACATCACCAAGTGCTGCACCGAGGTCTGCCCCGAGCACATCAAGATCACCGACAACGCCATCATCCCGCTCAAGGAGCGGGTGGTGGACGCCCGCTACGACCCGGTGGCCTGGCTGGGCCGCAAGATCCTCCGCCGGACCAAGGGGTCGGCCGAGGCGGCCGCGGCCACTGCCCCGGCGCACGGTCCGGCGGCTGTCCAGCCCGCCGTCGAGGTGACAGGGATCCCCGGCCCGCAGCGCCACTGAGCAACGGGGTGCCCCGCTTCCTCACGCCCGAATGGGTGGCGGCGTTCGACGCCGCCCTGGCCGGTGCCACCCTGCCCCGGCTCGGGGCGGAAGCGGGGCTCACGGCGGCCGGTGGGCGCTTCACCGTGCGCGAGGAGGTCCGAGGCGGTCCCGACGGGGACGTGGTCGTCACCCTGCGGGCCGAGGACGGAGCGCTGCGAGCGTCGTGGTCGCGCCCCGACGAGCCTGCCGGCGACGGTCCGAGTCCCGACGTGACCGTGATCCTCTCGTACCAGGACGCCCGCGACCTGGCCGCCGGCACGCTCACCCCCGCGACCGCGCTCGCCGAGGGACGGATCAAGGTGCGCGGTGACCTCTCGGTTCTCGTGGCCGGTCAGGCCCTGCTGGCCGCCGCACAGCCTGCCCTCCAGCCGGTCGCCGCCGCCACGACGTACTGAGAGCCACCGCTCCCCGGCGGTGCGGGGCAGACCCGCTCCAGGGTTGCCCGCACACCGCCCGGAGCTGGCCCCGGGAAGGGCGCTCGGCTTCCGCGTGACGGTACGCGGTGGGACGTGGCACGCTGCCGACATGGAGGTCTTGAGCAGTCGCACCATCGTCCACCCCCGCGACCTCGAACGCTCGACCGCCTTCTACCGCGACGGCCTCGGCCTTGCCGTCGCCCGCGAGTTCGGCTCGGGGCGCTTCCGGGGCACCGTCTTCTTCGCCGGCGGCGGGCTGCTCGAAGTCGTCGGGGGACGGGGAGACGACGGTGCCCGGCCCCAGGGGGCGGTTGCCCTGTGGCTCCAGGTGCGCGACGCGCCCGCCGCCGTCGCCGAGCTCGAGAGCCGGGGGGTGGCGATCGCCCGCCCGCCGGTGCGCGAGCCTTGGGGGCTCGTCGAGGCCTGGGTGGAGGACCCCGACGGCATCCGGGTCCACCTGGTCGAAGTGCCCGAGGACCACCCGCTCCGTCGGGACACCCGCTCCCTGTGACGCCCGAGCCCGGCGGTGGCCGACGAGCGAGCAGTGCCCAACGAGCGAGCAGTGCCCCGGCCGGAGCGCAGGCGCCGACGCGAGCCAGTAAGGTCGGCGCCGGAGCACCGACACGAAAGGGGACCTACGTGGACCTGACCGGAGTCTGTGACGACCACGTGCTCACGCGCTACCGCGAGCTCCTCGACGCCGAGGACGCTGCGTTCGACGCGCTGGAGCACGATTGCGAGGACGGCGACCGAGCCAGGTGGGAGGTCGACGTGGCGGCCTGGCAGCAGGCGCTCACGAAGAAGATCGCCTTCCTCCACAGCCTCGGGTTCGAGACGTCCGTTTCTGCCTGAGCGCCTGCCGGCCACCGCGGTGGCGGCTTCGGTCGGCAGGTCAGTCAGGTGGTCAGGTGGTCAGCAAAACGTGCCGGCGCCCCACGACGGCACCGCAGGCTGTCGTGGGGCGCCATCACGGGCGCCGTCGTGGTCACGTCCTTTCGGGCATCGGAGCGCGTCCCGCTCAGGGCAGCAGCGAGGCCACCTCGGACCGCTCCCCCTCCAGCTCCTCGACGGTCAGGCGCACCCGCTCGGCGGCGAAGGCGTCGTGCTCGAGGCCCTCGACCACCGACCACGAACCGTCGGCTGCCACCCGGACGGGGAAGCCGAACTGCAGGCCCTCGGGGACCCCGTACTCGCCGCGTGACACCACGGCCAGGGACGTCCAGTCGTCCCCCTCCGTCGGCGTGCGGATGCTCACCACCGAGTCGATGGCCGCGTTGGCGGCCGACGCGGCCGACGAGGCGCCTCGGGCGTCGATGATGGCGGCACCACGCTTCTGCACCGTGGTGAGGAACTCGCCCTGCAACCACGCCTCGTCGGCGATCACCTCGGGTGCCGGTCGTCCGCTGATGCGGGCGTGGGCGAAGTCGGGGAACTGCGTCGAGGAGTGGTTGCCCCAGATGGCCAGGTTGGTGACGTCCGCCACCGGGACGCCGGCCCGCTTGGCCAGCTGGGTCTTCGCCCGGTTCTCGTCGAGCCTGGTCATGGAGAAGAAGCGGTCTGCCGGCACCTCGGGAGCGTTGGCCCGGGCGATCAGGCAGTTGGTGTTGCAGGGGTTCCCCACCACCAGCACCCGGACGTCGGAGGCGGCGTTGGCGGCGATCGCCTTGCCCTGGGGGCCGAAGATCCCGCCGTTGATCGAGAGCAGGTCGCCCCGCTCCATGCCCGCCTTGCGCGGCACCGATCCCACCAGGAGGGCCCAGGACGTCCCGTCGAACCCGGTCTTCAGGTCGGAGGTGGCGACGATGTCGGCAAGGAGCGGGAACGCGCAGTCGTCGAGCTCCATCACCACGCCTTCGAGCGCCTTCATCGCCGGCTCGATCTCGAGGAGGCGGAGGACGACGGGCTGGTCGGGTCCGAGGAGGTGGCCGGAGGCGATCCGAAACAGGAGCGAGTACCCGATCTGGCCGGCCGCTCCGGTCACGGTGACGTGGACGGGGGGCTTGGTGGAGGAGTTAGCAGCCATGCATGCGAGGCTACTCGGCTGTCCTGTGGACAGGCGAACCGGCAGGCACCGCCGGGGTGGTCGAGGACCTGGTCAGGCCCCTAACCCGAGGGCCGCGTAGATCTCCCTGGTGGCGCTCGACCGGTTGAGCGTATAGAAGTGCAGCCCCGGCGCGCCGCCCTCGAGGAGCTCTCGGCACAGGACGATGGCCAGGACCACGCCTAGGTGACGGACGGCTTCGGCCCCCCCGGTCTGAAAGGCGGCCTCGAGCCGTTCGACCATCCACGTCGGCACGGCCGCCCCCATGGCGCCCATGCGTGAGATGGAGGCGATGCTGGTCACCGGCATGATCCCCGGGAGCACTGGCGCCACGACGTCGCGTTCGGCCAAGTCGGCGACCAGCCTCCAGTACTCCCCCGCTTCGAAGAAGAACTGGGTCACGGCGAAGTCGGCCAGCCGCAGCTTGGCGGCCAGGTGGTCACGATCGCTGGTCAGGTCCGGGGAGTCGGGGTGCCCCGCCGGCTGCGCAGCCACGCCGATGGAGAAGCCCCCGATGGCGCGCGCCAGTTCGACCAGCTCGATGGCATGACGGAGCTCGCCGACGCCCGCGGCCGGATCGACCGGCGGGTCGCCGCCCAAGGCCATGAGGTTCTCGACGCCGGCCTTGCGGTAGTCGACCAGGATGTCGGCCAGCTCGAGACGGGTGTGGGCAGCGCAGACCAAGTGGGCCATAGGTGTGAGCGTCGTGGTCTTGAGCAACCCGGTGACCAGGTCGAAGGTGCGCTGGCGCGACGCCGCCCCGCCCCGGTAGGTGACGGAGACGAACGACGGCGCCAGCGGCTCGAGGTCGCGCATGGTGGCCACCAGGCGCGCCTGCTCGGCGTCGGTCTTCGGCGGGAAGAACTCGAAGGAGTACGTCGGACCCTTGGCCAGCAGGTCGGTGATGCGCGTCATGGGTCGGCCAGCCTACCGAGCGCGCTGCGCCAGCGCTCGGGTCGAGCGCAGGCGACCGCTGTCCCCGGTCAGACGGTCGGTTGCGACCGTTCAGTCGACCCGGCCGTAGTCGTCCTCGAGGCGGACGATGTCGTCCTCGCCGAAGTACGCTCCGTGCTGCACCTCGACGAAGACGAGGTCGTGGGCACCGCGGTTCTCGATGCGATGGGCCGTGCCGGCCGGGATGTCGACCGCGGCACCCGGCCCGACCGTGCGCTCGGTGCCGTCGAGCACGACCACCCCCTCGCCCGAGACGACGAACCAGTGCTCGGATCGCCGGGCGTGCCGCTGGTAGCTCAGCCGCTTGCCCGGGAGCACCTCGATCCGCTTGACCTTGTGGGAGTCCTGGTCGGACAGCACCGTATAGCGGCCCCAGGGTCGCTCGTCGGTCTCGAGGCCTGCCGTCCCGTCCGTCGTCGCCATCGACCTCGCTCCTCGTGCTCGTGCAGCCGGTGCCCGGGTCGGCACCCGGCTTGCTGGCCGGTCGTCGTGTCGGCCGGTCCGGAGGCCGGACCGGAGGCCGGACCCGACCGGTGACCCGACCGTCGTGCCAGCCAGACGTTAGTGCGGTCGGGGCTGGACCCAGGTCGCCCCGACAGCGGCCATCACCGGCACGCGTTCGACGACGAGAGCCCGCAGTCGGTCACCGCGCCCGTTCGGCTGCCTGCACCGCGTTGCGCAGGAGCATGGCCCGGGTCATCGGACCGACCCCGCCGATGCGGGGGGTGATCCACCCGGCCACGTCGGCCACCGCGTCGTCCACGTCGGAGAGGAGACGTCGGCCCTCCCACGACGTCCCCGCCCCGACCACGGCGGCTCCGGGCTTCACCATCTCCGGGGTGACAAGGCCCGCCCGGCCGGCCGCGGCCACGACCACGTCGGCTTGGCGGACGAGCCCGGCCAGGTCGGCCACCCCCGTGTGCACGACGGTGACGGCGGCGTTGCAACCCGGACGTTTGAGGGCGAGGAGCAGGGCCAGCGGCCGACCGATGGTCAGCCCGCGCCCGATGACGACCACGTGGCGCCCTTCGACCGGGACGTCGTAGGCGTGGAGCAGCTCGATGATCCCCGCCGGCGTGCAGGGCAGCGTGCCGGGGCTGCCCATCACCAACCGGCCGAGGTTGACCGGGTGGAGGCCGTCGACGTCTTTGGCCGGGTCGACGGCGAGCAGCACTCGCTCCTCGTCGAGGCCAGCCGGGAGCGGGAGCTGGACGAGGTAGGCGTGCACGGCAGGGTCGGCGTTGAAGCGGGCCACGGTGGCCTCGAGCTCTCCCTGGGAGACGTCCACCGGCAGGTGCTCGTGGACCGAGCGGATGCCGACCTCGGCACAGTCGGCGTGCTTCATGGCCACGTAGCGGGCGCTCGGTGCGTCGTCGCCCACCAGGATGGTGCCCAGCCCGACCTCGACGCCGGCGTCGCGCAACCGCGCCACCCGGTCGGTCACCTCGGCGCGCACCCGAGCCGCCAAGGCCTCGCCGTCGAGCAGTGTGGCAGTCATCGCTGTCGTCCTTCCGTGTCCGCTGCGGTCCCTGCCGCCGTGGTGTCGTGCCCGAACGGCGTCAATGCCGGAAGTGCCGCTCGCCCCGGGCGGTCACCATGGCGATCCCAGCGGCATCGGCGGCCGCCACCACCTCGGCGTCACGGATCGAGCCACCAGGCTGCACGACGGCGGCGACGCCGGCCCGGGCAAGCACCTCGAGCCCGTCAGGGAAAGGGAAGAAGGCGTCGCTCGCCGCCGCCCCACCGCGCGCCCGGCTGCCGGCCTTGGTGACGGCGAGCTCGGCAGCGACCACCCGCGACTGCTGTCCGGCACCCACCCCGACGCCTTGGCCGTCGGTGGCCACCACGATGGCGTTCGACGTGGTCCGGGCGCACAAGGTCCAGGCAAGCTCGAGGTCGCGCCACTCCTCCTCGGTTGGGACGCGGGTGGTGACCACCTCCCACTGCGACCGAGGTACGAGGAAGCGATCGGCATCTTGGACGAGGACGCTGCCGCCCAAGGAGCGGACCTGACGGCCGAGGGGCTCGGGGGCCGGGGCGGAGAGCAGCCGGGTGGCCTTGCGCTTGGCCGACAGCCTGGCAAGCGCCGTCTCGTCGTACCCCGAGGCGACGATCACGTCGGCCTGGGGCCCGTCGGCGATCACCTCGGCGATCTCGTCGGTGACCCGCCCGTGGACGGCCACGATGCCACCGAACGCAGACGTCGGGTCGCACTCGAGCGCCCGCCGGTAGGCGTCGGCGAGCCCGGCGTCGAGCGCCGCACCACACGGATTGGCGTGTTTGATGATGGCGACGGCCTCACCACGGTGGAGGTCGGCGAGCTCGTGGACCAGGCGCCAGGCCGCGTCGGTGTCGAAGAGGTTGAGGTAGGAGAGCTCCTTGCCGGCGTGCTGGACAGCGCCGTCCCACCACGACGTCTGCCCGACCACCCGGTAACGGGCACCGTGCTGGTGAGGGTTCTCGCCGTAGCGGAGCGAGCCGGCCCGTTCGAGGGTGAGGTGGATCGTCGGCGGCAGCACGGCCGCCTCGGGGTCTGCCTCGGGACCTGCCGCGTCGACAGCGTCGAACCACGACACGATGGCGGCGTCGTACGCGGCTGTGTGGGCGAACGCCTCCCGGGCAAGCCGTCGACGGGTGGCATCCGACAACCTTCCCTCGGCGCGCAGCTCACCCAGCACGTCGTCGTAGGCATCCGGTGAGACGACCACGCCGACGTGAGCGTGGTTCTTCGCGGCGGCTCGCACCATGGTGGGCCCGCCCACGTCGATCAGCTCGACGGACGGGTCCGACGAGAACGGGTAGAGGTTGCACACCACCAGGTCGATCGGACCGATGCCCTGTGCCTCGAGGTCGGCGAGGTGGTCGGGCTTCGACCGGTCGGCCAAGATGCCCCCGTGGACCATCGGGTGGAGGGTCTTGACCCGGCCACCGAGCATCTCGGGCGCCCCCGTCAGCTCGGAGACCTCGAGGTGGGGAACGCCGGCGGCGGCCAGAGCCGCCGACGTGCCGCCGGAGGACACGAGCTCCCAACCCAGCTCGACCAGGCCGCGGGCGAGGTCCTCGATCCCCCGCTTGTCGTACACCGACACCAGCGCCCTCATCGCTCCACCTCTCGTTGCTCTCGCTCGCCCCCTGATCTTCCTGCCTCCAGTGGGTAGCGCGCCAACCCGGCGACGAACCGCCGGATGGTCTCCGGGTACAGCCGTCGCTCGACGGTCTTGATCCGCTCGTGGAGGGATGCGACGGTGTCGCCGTCGAGGATCGGGACGGCCTCTTGGGCCAGTACCGGACCGGCGTCCATCTCGAGCGTGGCGAGGTGGACCGTGGTTCCTGTCTCGGTGACCCCCGCCGCCAGCGCGTCCTCGACCGCATGCCAACCGGGAAAGGCAGGCAGGAGGGCCGGGTGGGTGTTGAGGACCCGGTCCGGGAACGCTTCGTGGACGGCCCGGCCCAGCACCGTGCCGAACCCGGCCATCACGACGACGTCCACGCCTCGACCGACCAGCTCTGCGGTCACCGCCTCGGTGAAGGCGTCACGTTCGAAAGCCGGGCCGAACCCTCCGAAGCCCCCGCGGTCGACCAGCACGGCGGGCACGCCACCTCCCCGGGCCACCTCGAGCGCCCGGCACGGGCGGTCGGCGACCACCACGGTCACCGGGATGCCGTCGGCCAGGATCGCCTCGAGGATGGTGCCGCTCCCCGACGCCAGGACCCCGATGGCGGTGTCGGCGGAGCACGGGAGGCCGTCGGGCACGGGCGCAGGCTAGCAGTGCCGAACCACCCCTTCCCCCGCAGCGCGTTGACGCATCTCGAACCTCCGCGTCGGCCCATTCATTGCTTCACGGAGGACCTCCGCATGGCGGCGCCGTCCGGGGAGGGCACGCCGGGCACGCCCTGTCGGACCGCAAGGCCCGCCGGCCCCCGGGGCAGCCCCGGCCCCTGCCGGACCAGGGCCGAGGGACGGCCGCCCGTACGACGCGGCCCGACCGGCCTGCCACCGGTCCGGGCCGACGCCGTTCGGTCCCCCCTGCCCCGTGCTGCCCCTCGTCAGTGGTATCGGCACGAACACCAGCCAACCCAAGCGCGACGACCCAAAAACGGGCCGGGCCGGTCGCCCCGGGGCCGACCTGGCCCGACTGCCGGGAGACCCTGGGCGACAGGCCTCAGCGAGCCCCGAGCCGGTGCAGGAGCGCGGGATCGAGCTCCTCCAGCGAGTCGATCCTGGCATCGCAGAAGCCCCACCGAGCCGACGATGCCGTCGCCCCCTCGGGTACGACCACGACGCGCATCCGAGCCGCCTTGGCGGCGATGGCACCGTTGAACGAGTCCTCCACCGCCAAACAGACGGTGGGATCGACGCCGAGCTTCGCCGCCGTGGTCAGGTAGGCGCCGGGGTGAGGCTTGCCCAGAGGTTCCCACTCTGCCGAGTGCCACACGCCCACCAGGTCCGAGATGCCCAGGCGGTCGAGAGCCGCCTCGATGACGACGGCGTAGGAACCCGAGCACACGGCCACCAGGAGGCCGAGGTCGGCACAGCGCCGCAGTGCCTCGACGGCGCCGGGCATCGGCTCGCCCGCAGCAGCGACGAGCTCGGCGACACGGGCCGTGACCGCCCGCTCGACCTCGGCAGGGTCGCGTCCCGACCACGGTCGACGCTCGAACCAATGGCGCACGGCGTCGTCGATGCGGAGACCCATCGTCTCGCGGGCGTCCGCCTCGGTGAGCACCACGCCCACCTCGGCGAACACCTCGATCTCGGCCTGACGCCAGAACGGCTCCGAGTCGACGAGCACCCCGTCGAGATCGAAGACGACGGCAGCCAGCGGGTGGCCGTCGAGGGCGTCCGCCGACGGGACGCCGGTCGCCCCCACAGGCCTGCTCAGCCGAGCTTTCGGACGACGTCCACCATGGCCTCGCCGGCTTCGGTGGGGTTCTGGGCGACGGTGACGCCGGCCTCGGCGAGCGCCTGCATCTTGGCCTGAGCGGTGCCCTTCGAGCCGGAGATGATGGCGCCAGCGTGGCCCATCTTGCGGCCCGGGGGCGCGGTCACCCCGGCGATGTAGGAGACGACCGGCTTGGTCATCGACGCGGCGATGAACTCGGCCGCCTCCTCCTCGGCGGAGCCCCCGATCTCGCCGATCATCATCACGGCTCGGGTGTCGGGGTCGTCCTCGAAAGCACGGAGGCAGTCGATGAAGCTCGTGCCGGGCACCGGGTCGCCCCCGATGCCGACGCAGGTGGTCTGGCCGATGCCCTGCTGGGAGAGCTCGTGGAGCGCCTGGTAGGTCAGGGTCCCCGACCGACTGACGATCCCCACCGGGCCGCCGGCCAACGCGATGTCACCCGAGGTGATGCCGATGTTGCACTTGCCGGGCGAGATGATCCCGGGGCAGTTGGGCCCGAGGAGACGGGTGCCGGGGAAGTCCCGCACCAGGCGGTTGTAGGCAAGGGCTTCGTCCTGGGCGGGGATGCCTTCGGTGATGCACACGACGAAGGGGACGCCGGCGGCGGCGGCTTCGAGCACGGCGTCGGCGGCGAACGGTGGCGGGACCGAGATGAAGGAGGCGTTGGCCCCCGTGGCCTCCACCGCCTCGGCGACGGTGGCGAACACCGGGATGCCTTCGATCTCCTCGCCTCCCCGCTTGGGGTTGGTCCCGGCCACGACCTGGGTGCCGTACGTCCGGTTGCGCAAGCCGTGGTAGAGGCCCTGGCTGGTGGGGCTGACGCCCTGGATGACGACCTTGGTGGTCTCGTCGACGAAGATGCTCATGACTGGCCTCCTGCAAGTGCGACCACACGGCGTGCGGCATCGAGCATGGTCGGCTCGGCGACCAGACGGTCCGAGAGGTGGTCGGCCAGGATGGCCCGGCCGGCTTCGGCGTTCGTGCCGTCGAGCCGGAGCACGATCGGCGATCCGATGTCGACGCGGGAGAGGGCCTCGAGCACGCCCTTGGCCACCTCGTCGACACGGGTGATCCCCCCGAAGATGTTGACGAAGATCGCCCGCACCTTGGGGTCGGAGTTGATGACCTCGAGAGCGGCAGCCATCACGTCGGCGTTGGCACCCCCTCCGATGTCGAGGAAGTTCGCCGCCGCGCCACCGACCTGGTTGACCACGTCGAGGGTGCTCATGGCCAGCCCGGCACCGTTGGCGATGATGCCGACCGTGCCGTCGAGGCCGATGTAGTTGAGCCCGCGAGCCTTCGCCCGGGCTTCGCGCTCGTCCTCGACGTCGCTGCCCTCGAACTCGGCCCACTCGGGGTGCCGGTAGGTGGCGTTGGCGTCGAGGGTGACCTTGGCGTCGAGGGCGTGGACCCGGCCGTCGGGGGTGAGGATGAGCGGGTTGATCTCGGCGAGGTCGCAGTCACCCTCCGTGTAACAGGTGTACAGCTTGACCAGTAGCTCGGCGGCCTGCTCTCGCGCCTCCTCGTCGAGGCCGGCACGGGCGACCCAGGCGCGGGCCTCGTCGAGGCCGAGTCCGTCGACGGGGTTGACCCGCAGGGTGGCGATGGCATCGGGGTTGGTCGCCGCCACCTCCTCGATTTCGACCCCGCCTTCGGCCGACAGCATGCCGAGGTGGCACTTGGCACTGCGGTCCAGCGTGAAGCTGGCGTAGTACTCGCGGGCGATGTCCGAGGCGTGCTCGATCCACAGTCGCTTGACCACGTGCCCTTTGATGTCGAGCCCGAGGATGTTCCCGGCGTGCGTTCGGACCTCGTCTGCGTTGGCGGCCAGCTTGACCCCGCCGGCCTTGCCGCGGCCGCCCACCTTCACCTGCGCCTTGACGACGACGGGGTAGCCGGCGGCGTCGGCCTGGGCCACGGCCTCGTCGACCGTGTCGGCGACCCCGCCGGGGGAGATGGGGATCCCGAAGCGGGCGAAGTACTGCTTGCCCTGGTACTCGAACAGGTCCACGTTGCGTTCCTCTCCTCAGTCTCCTCGTCGGCCACCACCGGAGGGCGGCTCGACGCCGCCTCCGGTCCGCCTACCACCACATCGCCCGCCGCTGCTCCCTCGCCCGGGAGCTGCGCCTCGTCCGGACCCGTGCCCTCCGTCAGCGCGCCGCGTCCGCCCCTTCCTCCCGGGCGTCGAGCGCGTCAGCCAACCACGCGCCGATGGCGGGGAGCGGCGTCCCCGGGGTGAACACTGCGGCGACCCCGTGCTCCTTCAGGACGGGGATGTCCGCCTCGGGGATGATGCCACCCACCAAGACGAGCACGTCGTCACGGCCGGCGGCTCGTAGCCCCTCGACCACCCGGGGGACGAGCGTGAGGTGGGCCCCCGACAGCAGCGACAGGCCCACTGCGTCGGCGTCCTCCTCGACCACCGCCCGGACCACCTGTTCGGGGGTCTGGTGGAGCCCCGTGTAGATGGCCTCGAAGCCGGCGTCCCGCAGGGCCAGGGCGATCACCTTCGCACCGCGGTCGTGGCCGTCCAGCCCCGGCTTGGCCACGACGACTCGGTACGGGCGTCTCACGGAGCCCGATACTAAGCGCGGCCTACCCCGACGGCGCCAGCCGGGGCCCGAGCGGTCCGGCAACCGCCCCGGCAACCGCCCCGGCAACCGTCCCGGCAACCACAACAGGGAGACCGGACTTCGGAGACCCGGCCTGACAAGACGGGGTCGTCTCCGAACGGCTCCATGCTACCGTCGGGCACCGGACCCACCCATGACGCTCGACGCGGAGAACACCCTGCCCACCCCCATCGACCCCGAGGGTCTCACCGACGCCGTCAGCGCGCCCGCGCCCCAGGGTCTGGCCGCAGGCCTCCTCAGGGTGGCCCGCCCTCACCAGTGGCTGAAAAACCTGCTCGTCTTCGTCGCCCCCGGGGTGGCCGGTGTCCTGTTCCACGGCCCCGTGCTATGGCGCACCGCTGCCGAGTTCGGCATCTTCTGCGTCAGCGCCTCGGGCAGCTACTTCTTGAACGACGCCCTCGACGCCGACGCCGACCGGCGCCACCCCCGCAAGCGGTACCGGCCGGTGGCCTCCGGGGTCGTCCCCGTTCCACTCGCCGCCGGGCTCGGCACCGTGCTCCTCGTCGCCGGAACGCTGCTCGCCTGGCCGGTCGCCGGTTGGCGGCTCGTCCTCGTCATGGGGCTCTATGGAGCCATCAACCTCGTCTACTCCCTCGGCATCAAGCACGAGCCCATCCTCGACCTGGTCGCCGTCAGCTCCGGGTTCGTCCTCCGGGCAGTGGCGGGCGGCGTCGCGGCCAGGGTGCCCCTGTCGAATTGGTTCCTCATCGTCGCCTCGTTCGGGTCCCTGCTCGTCGTCACGGGCAAGCGCTCGGGGGAGAAGCACCTCCTCACCACCACGAAGACCGACCACGGTGAGGTGCGCCAGGCCTTGGCGAGCTACTCGTCCTCGTTCCTCGCCACCGTCCGGACCTTGTCCGCAGCGGTCACCGCGACGGCGTACTGCCTGTGGGCGTTCGAACGCGCCTCGCAGGTCCACCCGGGCCACGACCCGGTCTGGTTCCAGTTGACCATCGTCCCCTTCGTCATCGCGCTCCTCCACGTCGTCCGCCTGCTGGACGCCGGCGAGGGCGCCGCCCCCGAGGACCTCGCCATCCACGACCATCGGCTCCAGCTCTACGGACTGGCCTGGGTGGGCCTCTTCGCCGTCGGCCTGTACCTCGCATGAGCACCTCCATCGCATGAGCACGCCCACGACACCCACCACGCCAGCCGACGCCTTCCGGCCGACGCCCGTCCGCACCCTGCTCACCGGCTGGGGGCGGACCGCTCCGAGCGCAGCCGACGTCGTCGAGGCAGTCCACCCTGACGTCGCCGCCACCGTGGTGGCCGACGTGGCCGCCGGACGGCTCGGGTCGGGCCGGGGCGTGATCGCCAGGGGCATGGGCCGCAGCTACGGGGACGCCGCCCAGAACGGCGGGGGCGTCGTGGTCGACGGCACGTGGATGGACGGGGTCACCGCCGTCGACCTCGCGGCAGGACGGGTCACCGTCCGGGCCGGGACCAGTCTCGAGTCGCTCATGGAGCGCTTCGTCCCCCTGGGCTGGTTCGTCCCGGTCACCCCGGGGACCCGGCAGGTGACTGTCGGCGGCGCCATCGCCGCTGACATCCACGGCAAGAACCACCACCGCGACGGCAGCTTCGCCAGCCACGTGCTGTCGCTCACGCTCGTCACCCCCAGCGGAACGGTGACGGTCAGCCCCGAAGACGGCCCGGAGCTGTTCTGGGCCACGGCCGGAGGCATGGGCCTCACCGGCGTGATCACCGAGGCCACCCTCGCCATGCTCCCCGTCGAGACGAGCTACCTGCTCGTCGACACCGAGCGGGCCCGCGACCTCGACGACGTGATGGAGCGGATGGTCTCCGGTGACGACGGCTACCACTACTCGGTGGCGTGGATCGACTGCCAGGCCACCGGCGCCCGCCTGGGCCGCTCGGTTCTCACCCGCGGCGACCACGCCCGCCTCGCCGACCTGCCGGCGAGGTTGCGCACGAACCCCCGCCGCGCCCGGGCCTTCGTGCCGCGCACGTTGGCCACGGTGCCCGTCACGCCGCCCAGCGGCCTGCTCAACCCCCTCACCGTCGGCGCCTTCAACGAGCTGTGGTTCCGCAAGGCCCCCCGGCACGAGGTCGGACGGCCGCACCACATGACCGGGTTCTTCCACCCCCTCGACGGGGTGGCAGCGTGGAACCGCCTCTACGGCAACCGAGGGTTCCTCCAGTACCAGTTCGTGGTGGGCGACGACCAGGGCGAGGTCGTCCGGCACGTCATCGGCCGCCTGGCCGACGTCCGTCTGGCCTCGTTCCTCGCCGTGCTGAAGCGGTTCGGACCGGGCGACCCCGGACCGCTCTCGTTCCCGATGCCCGGCTGGACGCTCGCTCTCGACCTCCCGGTCGGTCACCCGGGCCTCGGGCGGCTCCTCGACGAGCTCGACGACGAGGTCGTCGGTGCCGGGGGACGCATCTACCTGGCCAAGGACTCGCGCGTGGCGCGTCGCCACGTCGAGGTCATGTACCCGCGCCTTTCCGAGTGGAAGGCAACCCGGGCGCGCGTAGACCCCGAGGGTGTCCTGCGCTCCGACCTCGGGCGCCGCCTCGGCCTGTGCGAAGAACGCCCCGTCCACCCGTGACCACTTCCATCCACCACGCCCGGGCCTCCGGCGCAGCGGACACCCAAAGGGAGCAACCCAGATGATCGACGCCGTCGGACAACCGCAGTCGCTCCTCGTCCTGGGCGGTGCCTCGGAGATCGCCCAGGCCATCGTGGACGCGGTGGCAGCCCGGCGCTGCCGGACGGTGGTGCTGGCCGGGAGGGAGAGCCCCCGCCTGGCCGAGGCAGCCGAACGAGCCCGGTCGGCCGGGGTCGAGCAGGTGGAGACGGTCCCCTTCGAGGCAACCGACGTCGAGGGACATCGGGCGCTCGTCGGCTCGCTCTTCGACCGCTTCGGGGGCTTCGACGTCGTGCTGGTGGCAGCCGGGGTGCTCGGCGACCAGGAGGCCGACGAGCACGACCCGGTAGCGACCGCTCGAGTCATCACGACGAACTTCACCGGCCTCGCCGCCGCCATGGTGGCCGTCGCCGACCGGCTGCGCACCCAGGGGTACGGGCGTCTCGTGGTGCTCTCCTCGGTGGCCGGCGACCGGGCCCGGCGGGCCAACTTCGTCTACGGCTCGTCGAAGGCGGGCCTCGACGCCTTCAGCCAGGGGCTCGGCGACGCGCTCGCCGGCACCGGGGTGTCGGTGATGGTCGTGCGACCGGGGTTCGTGAAGGGGCGGATGACCGAGGGCATGCAACCGGCCCCGTTCGCCACCACCCCCGAAGCCGTCGCCGAGGCTGTGGTCCGGGGCCTCGAGCACGACGCCCAGATCGTCTACGTGCCCGGGGTGCTCCGGTGGGTCTTCGCCCTGCTGCGCCACGCACCCCGAGCCCTCTGGCGACGGATGCCCGCCTGAAGCCAACCGATCGGGGCCGTCAGCCACGGCCGATCGCTCAGAGCCCGATACCCGCTGGGGCGGGGCGACCCGACAGTGCAGCCGCCCTGACGAGCGCCGCGCTCAGGCCCGCACCAGCGGCGCCATGCGCAGGAGGAGCTGCTTGCGGCCGACTCCCGGGAAGACGACCGTTGCCTCGGCCTGCTTGCCGCTGCCCCGGGTCTCGGTCACCCGCCCCTCGCCCCACTGCCGGTGCACGACGCGGTCGCCGACGGCCAGCCCCAGCTGCTCGGCTCCCGTGGTGGCCGGCACCTTCGTGTCGCCGGCAGGGGCCGAACCGCTGCCGAAGCGGGTGCGGCCCGGCGTCCCGGCGGCGTCGTCTGCCTCCACTCGCGAACGGCGCGCTCCGCCGCCAGGCGACGATCGGCCCGTCGTCGACCCGACGTCACGGACGAGCTCGGCGGGGAGCTCGTTCAGGAACCGGCTGGGGATGTTGCTCGACAGCGAGCCCCACAGCATGCGGCTCCACGCATGGGAGACGAAGAGGTGCCGCTTCGCCCGGGTGATCCCCACGTAGCAGAGCCGGCGCTCTTCCTCGAGCTCGACCGGGTCGCCGAGCGCCCGCGCATGCGGGAAGACGCCGTCCTCCATGCCCACGAGGAACACGGCGGGGAACTCGAGCCCCTTGGCCACGTGCAGCGTCATCAGCGACACCCGGCTGCCATCTCCGTCGAGCTCGTCGGCGTCGGCCACCAGGGCGGCGGCCTCGAGGAATTCGGCAACGGTGGCGTACTCGGAGGCCACGCCGACCAGCTCATCGACGTTCTCGACCCGGCCGAGTGCTTCGATGGTCCCCTCGGCGAGCAGCAGGTCGCGGTAGCCGGTCAGCTCGAGCAGGCCACGGACGATCTCCCCTGGGCCGAGGCCCCCCGAGCGCACTCGGTCAGCGCGCTCGTCCTCCGGGCCGTCCAGGTCGCCCTCCGGGCCGTCC